>CAYMFW010000080.1:0-20150 GCA_964389785.1 uncultured Planctomycetota bacterium | reverse complement strand
GGAGGGCCGACCCGGCTCCGTCGAGGAGGAGCAGCCGGAGAAGCGCCGGGCGAAGATGGCCGCGGCGCTCGCAAAGGTCTCCGATCGGCAGAACCGGGCCGCCTGGCAGATGGGTATCTTTCACAGCTGGTTCGCCGACTGGGTCGCCCTCCAGAGCGTTCTCCTCAAGACCCGCCGTATGGAGGAGCTGCAGAGGGAGACGAACTCGGCGACGGATTCCATCGTGTCGCGCACCCTCGGCCGGGAGGCGATAGAGCTGGAGGAGGACGAGGTGCGCGAGATGAGGGAGGCGGCCAACCAGCAGCAGACCATCCACGACATGCACGAGGCCGTCGAGAAGGAACTGAACGAGCTCATCCTCGAAACGCTCGAGGAGAAGAGGATGAGGATGCACAACGTCCTCCTGACGACGCTGAAGATACTCAGAGAGGGACGGGTGGGCTTCAAGCTGCAGCGGGCGGCCATCGCGATAGGAGACGCCAGAGGCGACACGGTCCGCCGGGACCAGAAATTCGTCCTCGATGCCCTCGAGAGCGTCAACCATGGACTCATCGCCGCCGGCGAGGAGGTGCCGGGGGACCTGGATGAGAACACGCTTGCCCGGGAGACTCCCGAACCGGGGAAGGGAGGAAAGATAGACAACCCGCCCGACGACGACCCGAACGGCGGCGGTCCGGATGAGCCCGAGGGCCCCCTGCCCCCGCCTACTCCGCCCCTGGACGGGCCGACGGGACCTCTTCAGAAGACGCTCGCGAAGGTCTTCGACCGGCAGGAGGATATCCGCAACCGCACGAGCCACGTGTCGGTGAAGCTCTCCCCCTCCGAGCGGTACATGCTTCTGCGCACCGGGCTGACCGCGCTCAGGCAGACGGACGTGGCCGGGCTTCTCGACGGGGCCGTCCGGCAGGCGAAGGAATACCGGACCCCGGATCCGGACGTGGAACTCACCCGGGAGCGCCTCGCGGGGCAGATCGGCGACTATCGCGACGCGGCGAGCGACGCGGCGAAGCTGCTTCACGAGTCCGACTTCGGAGAGCTCACCACCGGGATACAGCACCACGTGCACCGGGGCGCGCACGACCTCCGAACGTACATTCAGGAAACGGAACGGATGTACAAGCTGCAGGACGAGCACGCCGAGGCCGGCCACAAGGACTCGTTCGGACGGCCGTACCGTTTCCGGGAGGACAACCTGGGCGTGATGGCCCGTGTGGCGAAGGACCTTCACTGGGCGATGGCGATGCAGGAAGCCGCCGTGCGGGAGTCACAGCTTCTCGCGAAGGCCGACACGATGAAGAAGCACTCCGCGATCCGTCGGACGGCGATCGCACGTCTGAAGCAGAGCGCGCGCGCAAAGAACAGCGAGATCGCGTCTCTCATCGGAAAGATGCAGGAGACGACATCGACCGGCGTGACCGATCCGGACGATCCGGAGAGGGAGCGGGAGCAGGTACGGCCGCTCCTCCGGGAGAACCTGCAGCAGCCCCTCGCGCTGGAGCACTTCCAGGGCGTCCTGGAGCAGTTCGACCGGGGAGAGTACGGACAGCTCGCGGTGAAGCAGGAGTCGCTGAGACAGACGCTCTTCGGCTCGCTCCTGGCCCTCCGCGGCATGTTTCATGAGTACGTTCCGCTCAAGGCTCCGCCCAAGATCCCGGACGTACCGGACATTCCCGACATCATAGATCCCGACAGGGACCCCAAGGTCGTCGCGGATTGGATAGAGAAGCACGGCGAGTGGCTCGACGTCCGGACCGGGAGCCCCGCGCTGAGAAAGTCCCTGATAGAGAAGCTCCGGGGCATGAAGGAGTTCGACGTCCGCTACTGGAGGGTACAGAGCGCGTACCTGAAGCACCTCGGCCAGGGCTTCCAGCCGAAGAGCAAGGAGTACACGCAGGAGGATATCGGACCCGAGGAATAGAATCTGCGTACCGCCTACCCCGCTCTGCCCCCGGGTGACTTCGGTCCCCGGGGGCGAGCTTTTTGTGCCTGAAGGTTCGCGCCCTTCTTGCTTGACAGGATTTCCCGTCTGTGGTACGAGGAGGCGGGCCTGAGATCTCGAGAAACCCATAGAAAGGGAAGGTAACGATGAAGCGAAGAAGTATACCGTTGAACCCCGGTCTCGTTCTGGTGCTGACGGCGGGTCTTCTCACGATGGGCGGGGCGGCCTTCTCCGAAGACAAGGTGACATTGACGTTCTGGCACCACGAGGCGCCGTCGCATCGGGTGATGGCCTTCCAGAAAGCCATCCAGCTGTTCGAGAAGGAGCACCCGAACATCAAGGTGAAGCAGGAGGTCGTCGCCTGGGGCGACGCGTGGCCGAAGACGCTGGCCGCCATCCGGGCCGGCACGACGCCCGATTTCGAATTCGACCTTCCCGACTTCAATCTTTCCGCGGGCATGGCGGAGGGGATCATCCCGGTCGACGACCTGGTGAAGGAGATCGACGAGAAATACGGCTACTTCAAGAGCAGTCTCGGGATGTATCGCCGCGACGGTCACTACTGGGGCGTTCCCGTCTGGACCATGTCGTTCGTCTGGATATACCGGCCGAGCTACCTGAAGAAGTACGTCGGCACGACGGACCCGCCGAAGACGTGGGACGAGGCGGCGGAGTATGCCGAGAAGCTGACCGTCGACACGGACGGCGACGGGAAGATCGACCTGTACGGTATCGGCCTCACCGCCTCGAAGAGTCTCTGCACCCAGGAATTCATCTGGTCGTTCATGTCCACCTACGGGGTCCGGATCTACGACGAAAAGGGAAAGGTCGCCTTCAATACGCCGCAGACGGTGAAGGCGCTGGAGACCTACAAGAAGCTCTGGAAGTACACGCCGCCGGCCGCCACCGGGTGGATCTGGGGAGAGATCGAGATGAACTTCGCGGGCGACAAGATCGCGATGATGCCCTACTTCTCCGCGCTCGAAAAGAGGTTCCTCGACGCCGGCAATACCGATATGGACGGCGCGGCGATGCCCGTTCCTCCGAAGGGCACGCACAGCACGCTCATCTATCCCAACGGCATCATGATCTTCAAGTCGGCCGAGAAGCGCGGGGTGCTGAAGGAAGTGAAGGAGTTCATACGGTTCATCATGCGGCCCGAGATCAACGCCCTTCTGACGGCCGGGCAGGAACCCGGCGCGTTCCTCCCCGTTACCGAGAAGGCGGCGGCCTCCGAGGCGTTCTGGAAGGACAAATACATAGCAGCGTTCAAGAACATGAACGAGATCGCGGTGAAGGAGGTGAAGAACGGCACCCTCTACGGCTTCACCCACGGAAAGGTCGTGAACAAGGCCATCGGCGACGTGATAGGGGCGAACACGCTGGCCGAAGTGGTGCAGAGAGTGATCATCAAGGGCGAGAGCCCGGAAAAGGCCGCCGAGTGGGGACATAAGAAGATAGAAGAACTCTCCAGATGAGACCGATAGGAATCTCCTTTTTCTGAGATCCTCACAAGACGCTCCCAAGATCTCATTTCGACCATCCCGATCTCCATCATCAGGGCGAGAAGTTCAAGCCGGCGCTTCTGGCAGAAGACTGGCACAACGTAGCGTAGACTTTCGGGGTGCGGTTGTTACAGGACAACCACTTACGTCGATAACTGCGGAAGTTGGGCTAGATCACCGTGGCGTTCAGGATGCCTATCGAGGCTTCTTCACGCAAAGACTTGCATTGTGACGGGATCTGCCGTATATTACCCTTGCAATGATACACGATGTGGGGAATATATGGCTTACATTGTAACGAGAAGCGCGTTGTGATTGAACGGAGCATCGTAACGGCCATGTCAGAGTGGGCGGAATCCCCCGGGCGAAAGCCGCTGCTTGTTCGCGGTGCCCGCCAGGTGGGTAAGACCGTTGCCGTAGGCCTGTTTGCAGAGACGTGCGAACGCTTCCTTTCTCTCAACTTGGAGCTTTCCCAGGACGGGGATCTCTTCAGGCGAGGTCTTGATATCAAGGGAGTGTACCAGGCGATTCTGCTTCACTGTGGAGCGCCTCCTTCGGCGGGGGGACGCACCCTGTTGTTTCTCGATGAGATTCAGGGATGTCCGGAAGCCCTTAGAATGCTCCGTTACTTCAGAGAGAAGCTGTCGGAGGTTCACGTGGTAGCCGCAGGTTCGCTGCTGGAAATCGTTCTGGCGAAGGCAAAGATCAGCTTCCCCGTCGGTCGTGTTCAGCAGATGGTGATGTATCCGCTGTGCTTCGACGAATTCCTCGGTGCTGTCGGTGCCGCAGAGGCACGGGCTGCGATGCGAGAGATTCCATTGCCTGAGTACGCGCATGGAACGCTACTCGACCTGTTTCATCGTTACGCATTGATCGGCGGTATGCCTGAGGTGGTGGCGAAGTACTCCGGGAGAGAAGAGGTAACGGAGCTTCAGCATATCTACGAATCGCTGCTGCGGTCGTATCTCGACGACGTGCCCAAGTACGCAAGGAACGAGACGATGGAACGAGTGATCTCTCACTGCATCGAGGCGGCTCCCCTCGCGGCAGGAAGCAGGATCACGTTCTCCGGATTCGGACAATCCAATTATCGCTCGCGGGAAGTCGGTGAAGCTCTTCGAATACTCGAGAAGGCGCTGCTTCTCCATCTGTTGTATCCTACTACCGCAACCGAGATCCCCATACGTCCGAACAAGCGAAAGTCGCCCCGGCTTCAGTTTCTCGACACGGGCCTGCTCAACTACTTCGCGGGTCTTCAGAAACAGCATTTCTCACATCGGGATCTTCATTCTTTCTATCGTGGGTTACTGGCAGAACACGTTGTCGGTCAGGAACTCATGTCCGCGCGCGGGAGTGCGCTGCATAAACCTTCATTCTGGGTGCGAGAGAAGCGGCAGTCGCGCGCCGAGGTGGATTTTGTGATTCATCACGAGGACAAGGTGGTTCCTGTCGAGGTAAAGGCGGGCAAGACCGGCCGACTGCGATCGTTGCACGAGTTCATGGATCTGAGCCCTCACCGATACGCCGTTCGTCTGTATGCGGGGCCACTGAAGCGAGAGCGTTGTACCACGCGTCGAGGCACGGCGTTCAATCTCTTGAGCCTGCCGTATTTCCTGGCGTCGAGATTGCAGGACTATCTCAGTTGGTTCATTCCATCATGATAGCCTGGAACACGTGAGGATCTCTTCGAGGGTATCGCGCCTGGCCAGCAACTCACACCACTAGGAAGGTCCTTTTTCTAAGATCCTCGCAGAACATCATTTCAGCATGATCAAGGCGTGGACTGATTGTCCGCGGGAGCGACGCGAATCAGTAGCGGACGAGCTTGACAGGATTTCCCGCCTGTGGTACGAGGAGGCATGAGCAAGAAGCAATGGACCGGCCTTCTCTATCTGGCTCCGGTCCTGTTCCTGATTATCGCGTTTTTCCTGTATCCCTCGATCTCCATCATCAGGACGTCGTTCTACACGACCAAGTACGGGATCAATTTCGATTTCGCGGGGCTGAAGAACTACAGGATCATCTTCCAGGATGAAGTCTTTCGGGCGAGTCTGATCAACTCGCTGAAATGGACCGTGAGCGGAATGCTTCTGCAATTGATCATACCCCTGGGAACGGCGCTCCTTCTGAATCAGAAGTTCAGGGGCAACAACTTCGCCCGGGCGGCCATGCTGGTGCCGTGGATAACGCCCAGCGTGATCATCGCGATCATGGCGCGGTGGATACTGGAACCGGAGCTGGGCATGCTGAACGACGTGCTGCTGCGGATCGGCGTTATCGGCAACCCGATCAACTTCCTCGGCTCGCCGGCGGCGGCCCTGCCGACGCTGATCGTGGTGCAGACGTGGCAGTTCATTCCGTTCGGGACGCTCCTCATCCTGGCGGCCCTTCAGACGATTCCCCGTGAGCTGTACGAGGCCATGAAGGTCGACGGCGCGGGCGCGCTGCAGCTCTTCCGGCACCTCATCTTCCCGAGACTGGGCCCGATGATCGGCTTCGTCGGGTTTCTCGCGTTCGTGTGGAATTTCAACGTGTTCGACAAGATCTGGCTGACCACGCAGGGAGGCCCGGTAAACGCGACCATGACCCTCCCCGTGATGGTGTACAAGAGGGCATTCAGAACGTTCCGGCTGGGACAGTCTTCGGCGGTCGCCACGATCACGGTGATAAGCCTCATCGTGCTGGGCATCATCTACTTCAAATACCTCTGGAAGCCGCCGAAGGAGGGATGATGTCCGGAAAACGAATCCTCCTCTACCTGGCCGTCGGCGTCTACCTCTTCGTCTGCCTGGCCCCTTTCCTGTGGGTTCTCACCGGATCGTTCCAGCCGCTGTCGCAGATCATGAAGGGGCAGGTTCACTGGATACCGAGAAACCCGACGCTGGAGAACTATACTCCGCTGTTCTTCTCGAAACTGGGCATAAAGAACTTCCCTATATATATGGCAAACAGCCTGATCATCGGGGGCGCGACCGCGGTGCTTTCTTCGATTATCGCCATCCTGGGGGCCTACGGCCTCTCCCGGTACGAGTTCCGAGGGAAGGACATTCTCAGCCGCATGCTGCTGTTTGTCTATGTGTTTCCGGTGGTCCTCGTCGCGCTGCCCGTCAACGAGACGGTGGCCAAGGTGGGGCTGGCGGATTCCCGCCTGGGAATCATCCTGATCCATACCGCGCTGGCCGCGCCGTTCTGCACGTGGCTGCTCCGCTCCTTCTTCGACGCCATCCCCAGGGAAGTCGAGGAGGCGGCGGCCGTGGACGGAGCGAACAGCTTCCAGTCGCTGTTTCGTATCGTCCTCCCGCTCGCCGCGCCGGGTGTGCTGACCGTGGCCGTGTATTCGCTCATCAGCTCGTGGGGCGAACACATGTTCGCGTCGATCCTGATTTCGAGTGATTCCGTGAAGACGCTGCCTCTCGGAATCGCGATGTACACGTCGGAGCAGTACATCGAATGGGGACAGATGCTGGGGGGCACGGTGCTGACCTTTCTGCCGCTGCTTTTGATCTTCATGCCGTTGTCGAAGCTTTTCCTGCGGGGATTCATGGAGGGCGCACTGAAATGAGAATGTGTTCCCGGCTGTTCGCAATTCTTTTCCTCTTGTCTCCGGCATCGACGATGGGCCTTGCCGATGCTCCGGCTCCAGGAGGCTGTACGGTCGGCATAAAGAACGACGTTGACGTGGCTCCCGCGGCCGAGCTTGCCACGACCAAGGGCCGTCCGGATATCGTCACGCTGGAGAATTCACTCATCAGGGTCTCCTCGATCCCGAATCGAGGCCGTCTGATTTTCGACTACGTCTACAAGCCGACCGGGCGTTCGCATCTCTACACCAGGACCTCGCCCATGCCGACCAAGACGGATAAGGGCTACTTCCTGGAGTTTGGCGGCTATTACGTCTCTCATCCCTGGAACGCCGGAGCGAATCAGCCCTACGATCTGGAATACGCGGTCCTCAAAAAGGGCCCGGAGGAATGCGCTATCCGTATTCACAAAAAGGACCCGGAAACGGCGATCGGTCTCGAGGCCGTGATCGCCATAAAGAAGAAGGATCCCGCGGTTTATGTGGAGATCAAGCTGGTCAACGCCGGCAAGAAGGACCGGACGATCGACTTCTTCGACAGGGCCGTCGTCTCGACGGGTGAGAAGATGAACAAGGACACACGGGTCGTCCTGCCCGAAGGCATCGATGCGGTGACCGTCGGCCGAAGCGCCGACGGCTGGATGGGAAGCGAGGGGAAGTCGCTTTCCTGGCCCCAGCCGTGGCAGCAGTGGGGAGAGTTCAAGAACGAGGGGCACTTCCATGCGGACCTCACCAGGGCCACGAAGCGCGTTCTTGCAGTGTACGACCCGAAGGCAAAGGAGTCCTTTGTGAAGGAGTGGAGCGGAAAGACCCCCTTTCAGAGGATCGGAATCTCCTCCTGGTGTCCCGCCTGTGAGGATACATTCGGTGCATACCCCGGCTTCACCGTTACGACCACGGCGGAGAAGCTCGTGATTCCCGCGGGCGGGTCAAAGCGATTCGAGCTCAAGTTCTACGCATCAAAGGACTAAGCCTGCGTGCGATCGAGGGGGTGGCTTCGGCCCCCGACGGACCGTCATGACGGAACGGCTACTTCGCCTTGATCTTCTTGCCCGGACCCTTTCCGTGGCCCTTGCCCGGTCCCTTTCCCGGCACCTTCTTCAGCTGGCCGGGCGGGTACTTGGCCTTGTGCGTATGAAAGTGCGTGTAGGGCCGGTCGGTGTCGAGCTCCAGGGACACCCCCTCGGACGCAACGATGGTGACGCCCGCAGGCAGCGAGGCGCTCACCTGCCACGCTCCGCCCACCATGTAAAAATAGCGCCCCCCGCCGGAGTCGAAGTACACGTAGCTGCTCGGGTAGTAGACGTACGTCCGGGCACGGCGCCCGTGCGCCGGCACGTGAGGAGGCGGGTGGTGTCCGTGCCGGTGGCCGGGAAAGATCACCGTGCACGAACATACCGAGAGCGCCGCAAGAATAACCACCGCCGCTACGATTACCGTCGCCCTGTTCATGATTCACCTCCTCCTGAAACGGGGTCTTTCTATTCTATACCGAACACCTGCACCGCGTACGGACGGAACTCGCCCTTCTCGGTGAGCCCGATCCAGACCTGCTTGACGAGCGAGTCGTCATCCACCGGGATATCCCACACGCCCTCGCTGCCGGGGCCGCGGTAGACGTCGGCCCACTTCTTCCCGTCGCGGGAGATGCGTATCCTCAGGTTGTCGGGAATACGGTCGTGGAAAACGGCGACTACCCTCTTCACCCGCGCCGAGTACGGAAGCTTCACCACCAGCCGCGACGGCATCCGTTCCCGCTCGGCGCGGAACGCGTACTGGTACCGCGGTCTCTTCTCCAGGTCCTCCACGGTGAGCAGCTTATCCTGGTGCTCGCTGAACTTCTTGTGAACGGAGCTGGCCTGGTACGTGCCGTCCTTCGAGAGCCAGATGACCTCGCCCGACTTGTTCCTCGGTCTCTTCCGCGAGGAGCGTGACGACGTACCGCCCGTCATCCGGCCAATCGAACTCAGGAGCGGTTTTGCGCTGCCGGTGATGCCGGACGCCGCGTCGGAGAAGAACTGCAGGGCCATCTTGCCGGTGGAGGGACGCCTGCGGCTCGGTCCGCGCTTTCCCTTCCCTTCGGTCCCCTCCTTGCCTTCCCCTTCGTCCTCGCCCGCGCCGCCGCCGCCCGTCAGCCAGCCCCAGGGGCTGGATTTCACCACCAGGCGCGAGCGGCGCTTCGAGGCCGTCTTGCGGGCGGCCTCCTTGACCTTTTCGACGGTGGGAGTGAAATCCATCGCCTCCCGCACCGGACCGCCCGTCGTCTCCTCGAACGAGGCGAGCAACCGCCGGGCCTGTTTGGTGCCGCCGATCCTTTCGTTGACGTCCTTCTTGAAGGACTCCATGTCATAGGCGGTATGGTGATACGTGATGGACCTCTCGTCAGTATCGAAGACCACGTAGCACGCCCGGAAGTCCCTCTGGCGGGACATTCCGACGCTCCCGACGTTCACGATATAGCGGTATCCCTCCTCCATCACGAAGTCGGTTGGCTGGGCCGCGGTGTGCGCATCGTCGGGCGACAGGATATCTATGCGAGGCCGATGCGTATGGCCGATGAATATGAGCGGATGGGTGGATATCCCCCACGTCTTGCGCGCGTCCTTCTCGTCCAGGATATACGGGAATCCTTCGGGCTGGTGGGCGGCCCCGTGGACGCACAGCGCGTTGAACTCACCGGCCTCCAGCACCATCTCCAGCGGAAACCCGGCGAAGACCTCCGCGGCCTTCTTATCGAGCTGGGAATTGGTCCACTCGATCATCTTCTTCGCATCCTCATTGAAGCTGGAGGGGTCGTATATGCCCGCGATCACCGCGTCGTGGTTGCCGAGGATGATGTGATGAACGTTGGCGTACACCGCCGCCATCGTCTCCGCCGGACGCGGCCCGTACCCGATGATGTCACCGAGACAGATGATCTCTTCCACGTCCAGCGCGTGAATATCCGCCCAGACCGCGTTCCATGCCTGGAGGTTCGCGTGGATGTCAGAAACAAGCCCGTATCGCATGGTATTTGTCCACTAATTTACCCGCAAGCGGCCTTCCGGGCAAGAGAAAACGATTGACCGGGCACCACATGCGATATATCTTCCTGAATGAGCCGCACGACCGCCCTGGACAACATATATCTCAGGCCCTGCGCGAGCTGGGGTCATACCGAGTACAGTCTCGCGTACCAGCGGGAGTACCTGGCCCGGAAGACGGGGTTTCCTGCCGACAGCGGGCATCTCCTGAGACAGGCGCACGACCTGTTCCTATTCGATTTCATCTGGAGCACGAACGACGGGCTGGTGGACTGGGCCAAGGCGGGACGGGCCACCGACATGGGCCACGCCTCCTACGCGGTCGACGGCAGCGACCAGCGGGCACAATCCGAATGCCCCTTCAAGACGGAGGAGGAGGTGTGGGCGTTCGATGCGGTGGAGGAGTACGGACTTCCGGACTTCGACGAGCAGGTAGATGCGTACGAGAACATCGCGCGGAAGTCCCGTGAGGCGTTCCCGAACCAGCTGACGACCGGCGGGTACTACAAGACCATCGTGTCCGGGGCCATCGCGTCCTTCGGGTGGGACATGCTGCTCATCGGCTGCGCGGACCCGCTGAAGATGGAGACCGTGTTCGACGGCTTCTTCCGGCGGACGCTTTTCTTCATGAAGGCGTGGGCGAAGACCTCGGTGGAGGTCGTGATACAGCACGACGACTTCGTGTGGACGGCCGGGCCGTTCATGAGCCCGGACATATACCGGCAGGTGATCATCCCGCGATACGCGGAGCTGTGGAAGCCGCTTCACGAGGCGGGCAAGAAGGTGCTGTTCTGCTCTGACGGCGACTTCACCGAATTCGCGATCGACGTCGTGGCGGCCGGGGCGGACGGCCTGATCTTCGAGCCGTGCAACGACTTCGGCTTCATGGCGGACAACTTTGGCGAGACGACGTGCCTGGTTGGAAGCTTCACGGACTGCAGAGACCTGACCTTCGGGAAATGGGACAAGGTCAGCCGGGATATCGACAGGACGTTTGAACAGCTGGCGAAGTGCCGCGGGGCGATCGTCGCGGTCGGAAACCACCTGCCCCCCAACATTCCGGAAGAGATGCTCGACAGGTACTTCGAGTATCTCCTGCCGAAGCTGGAAAGGGAGCTCAGCTCGCCAGCCCCAGGGACTTCAGCAGCTCGACGGGACTGACTATGTGCTTGGACCACCACCGGTCCCTGCCGTCGAGATCCATCGCCAACCCCACCAGCTCGGTGAAGTAGAATGCGGGGACCCCGGTTCCGGCGGCCTGTCGCATCTCGAGATTGATCTGGCAGAGCCCGCAGCAGCAGACGAAACAGTCCGCCCCGGCGTCCACCGCGTTGCCGACAATCTTGGCGATCAGGTCCTCGACTATCGCTCCGTGGGTCAGCGCCAGGTCCGCCCCGCAGCAGTCGGTCTTGGCCGACCAGTCGATCGGCGTCCCGCCCAGGCATCCGATCAGGTCGTCGAGAAACACCGGGTTCTCGTGGTCCCCCATCCCGGTCACGTTCGGATCGCGCACCAGCGCGCACCCGTAGTAGGACGCGACCTTCAGCCCGGCGAGCGGCTGCGTGACGCGCTCCCGTATCGCGTCGAGACCGATATCGTTGACCACCACGTCGACCAGGGATTTGATCCGGAGCGTGTCCCGGTACGTGAAGCCGACGATATTCTCCAGCTGCTCCCGCTTGTCGGAGCCGGGCGCCAGGGCCTTCTCGGCCCTCTTGAGGGCGTTGAAGCAGCCCGCGCAGGGAACGGCGAGGGTAAGGTCCTTCTCCTGCGCCTTCGCGATGTTTCTCGCGGGAAGCGCCAGGCCGAGCATGTTGTTCAGGCTGTGGGCGGCGGCCGCCCCGCAGCAGTTCCAGTCCTCGATATCCGAGAGCGACACCCCCAGCGCGTCGAAGACGGCGTGTATGGACATGCTGTACTCGATCGCCGTCGAATGGGCGGTACAGCCGGGATAGAAGGAAAACTCCACGCCTGCCCCCTACTGTTTCCTGTCGTAAGTCTTCTTGAACATGCCTCGCACCTCTCCCGCCCCCTTGATCAGGGTGGGAATGAACGGAATCTTCATCTTGAGCATCAGCTTGATTCCCGGTATCAGGTCCGTGAAGAGATCGAGACTCCTCAGCTTGTAGAGCCCCAGCATGGTGGCCTCGTGCACGCGGCCCCATATCCGGATGGATCTCACGAACTCCTCGTGCAGGATCACCACGTTTCTCTCGGCGTCGTACGAATAACCCGCTTCGACCGCCATCTCGCGCAACGTATCCATTATCGCGGCGATATCGATGTCGTTGGGACAGCGCACCCCGCAGGTCATACAGCTGACGCACAGCCATATCGCGTGGCTCTTCAGCACCTCTTCCTTCTGCCCGTACTGTATCATCCGGATGATCCGGTTGGGCTTGAAGTCCTTGTACGGAGAAACCGGACAGCCCGCGGAGCATTTGCCGCACTGATAGCAGGACTGCAGGTCCTGCCCGCTGCGCCTCTCGACCTCTCTCAGGAATTCCTTATCCCTCTTCATCTTCTTCTTTCCGTTCGAGCTCGACCCTCGCGGCGCATACCTTGTATTCCGGGATCTTCGCGGTCGGATCCAGCACCGGGTTGGTCAGCACGTTCGCCGCCGCCTCCCTGAAATGGAACGGCACGAAGATGGTGCCCTTCCGTATGCCCGGCGTCAGGAACACCCGCACGCGTATGGAGCCCCTTCGCGTCGTCACCGAAACCATGTCTCTGTCCGAGGCGCCGAGGGCCTCGGCGTCCTCCGGATTCATCTCCACGTAGCACTCCGGCGCCTCCCTGTCGAGAGCGACCGTCCTTCTCGTCATCGTGCCGGTGTGGAAATGGAAATATATTCTTCCCGTCGTCAGGGTGAAGGGATACTCGTCGTCCGGCTCCTCGTCCGGCGCCTTGTACGGAACGGGGAAGAACTTTCCCTTCCCCCTCGAAAACGTGCCCGCGTGGAGAACCGGCGTGCCGGGATGTCCGTCGTCCGGGCAGGGCCACTGCAGCCCGCAGCTCTCGTCCAGCCGCTTGAAGGATACGCCCCCGTAGATCGGGGTCATCCTGGCCATCTCGTCCATGATCGCGGAAGGGGAATCGTACTTCATCTCGTACCCCATCCTGCCGGCCAGAAGGGTGATGATCTCCCAGTCCTGTCTGGATTCCCCGGGGCCGTCTCCCGCCTTCCGTATCCTCTGTATCCTCCGCTCCGTATTGGTGAACGTCCCGTCCTTCTCGGCAAAGCTGACGCCCGGCAGGATCACGTCGGCGTACTCCGCCGTGTCGGTCATGAATATGTCCTGCACCACGAGGAACTCGCACTTCTCCAGGCATTCTCTCACCCGGTGCGCGTCGGGGTCGGACAGGACCGGGTTCTCGCCCATGATGTAGAGCCCCCGTATCTTTCCGCTGCCCGCGCCGTGAATGATCTCCGTGACGCTCAGCCCCACCTCGCCCGGCAGGCTCACCCCCCATGCCTTCTCGAACTTTTCCCTGATCGCGGGATCGGTAACCTTCTGATACCCCGAATAGACGTTGGGCAGGCCGCCCAGATCGCACGCCCCCTGAACATTGTTCTGGCCCCTGAGCGGGTTGACGCCGGTGCCGGGCCGTCCCATGTTTCCCGTCAGCATCGCCAGGTTCGCGCAGGAATGGACGTTGTCCACGCCCGTGGTGTGCTGGGTGATCCCCATCGCGTAGAAGATCATGGCATTCTGCGACGAGGCGTAGATCCGCGCCGCCCTGATGATATCGTCCCGGGGCACCCCCGTTATCTCTTCCGCCCTGTCGGGCGTGTATCCGGCGATCACCTCCCTGAACGCCTCGAAGTCCTCCGTCCTCTCGGCGATGAATTCGCGGTCCTCGAGCCCCTCCTCGAGGATCACGTTCATGATGCCGTTCAGCAGGGCCACGTCGGTGCCGCACCGGTGCTGCAGGTAGACGTCCGCAAAGCTCGCCAGGTGGATGCGGCGCGGGTCCGCGACGACGAGCTTGGCGCCGCCCGCCGTCACCTGACGCAGGATCCGCGCGCCGATCAGGGGATGGTTCTCGGTGGGATTCGAGCCTATCACGAAGAAGGCATCCGCCTGTTCCACGCAGGATATGGAATTGGTCATTGCCCCGGACCCGAACGCGGTGGCCAGACCGGCCACGGTGGCGCTGTGTCACAATCGGGCGCAGTGGTCTACGTTGTTGGTGCCCAGCGCGGCGCGCGCGAACTTCATGAGGACGTAATTCTCCTCGTTCGTGCACTTCGCCGACGTCAGTACCGCGAGGCTGTCCGGGCCGGAGTCCTTCTTTATCGCCGACAGCCTGCCGGCCACCAGATCGAGCGCGTCATCCCAGGACGCCTCCTCGAAGGACCCGCCCTTCCCCCTGATCAGGGGAGTGGTCAGCCTCTCGGCGTGCATCGCGTGCTCCAGCGCGTGCCAGCCCTTGATGCACAGCCTGCCCTCGTTGACCGGATGGCCCTTGTCGGCAAGCAGGCCGACCGGTTTTCCGTCCAGGACCTCGAGCAGCATGCCGCAGCCGCACCCGCAGTAGATGCACACGCTCGGTACCGTTCTGTAATCCATCCTCAGCCCTCTTCTTTCATCGCCGCTATGACGCCACCGAGCCGCTTCAGGGCCTCAGCGTCGCCCGTGAAACTCAGCGGGTTGTTATCGTCCGGGCTCATGCCGGGGACGTAATCGAACAGCTCCTTCATAATCTCCTGCATTCTCTTGGACAGCTTCCTCAGAGGGATGTCGGCGGGACACGCCTCCTCGCACGCGCCGCAGTCTATGCACCGTCCGGCCAGGCAGAGCGCCCTCGCCAGGTGAAACACGGGGAACTCCGGAGGTACCTCGCCGTGACGGATGATGCTCTCCTCCGCCAGCCCGCATTCCGGGCAGTAGCACAGCGGGCAGACGCTGCGGCACCCCTGGCACTTGAGGCATTTCGAGAAGCTCTCCATCCACGACCGGAACCGCTCGTCCTCGACCAGCTTCTCTATCGCTTCAAGCTCCTCTCGTCCGGTGACGCCCTCGACCTTCTCGCCGTGGGCGATCTTCGAAGGGAACGGGAGCGGACAGCGGCATTTCTCGGCGAGCGCTCTCGTGCAGGCGACGCCCAGGATGACGATGTCGTCGAGATTCAGCTGGTTGCGCTTGTGCAGCTCGATCAGGGCCCTCTCGTCACAGCCCCTGGCCATCACTCCGATCTTCTCTCCCGGGTGCGCCGCGACGATCTTCAGGAGTATTTTGCCCGGAGAATACCGCTGATCCTCCTCGACGACCAGCGACTCTACCTCGTCGATGTTCTCGAGCGTGAACAGGTGCGGAACGACGGCGCCGCGCTCGTCGCGCCTGAGCCCCAGGAAGCCGGCGACTTCCTTCTCCGAGAGCAGTCTTCTCACTTCCTCTTTCATGCGCGGGCCTCGCTGTTCCATTCCTTCAGGGGCGACGGGCCCAGCTTCCGTATCTCCTCGGTGAACTCGGTCACCACCCGCGAGAACTTCTCCCCCTCGCCTGCCGATATCCATTCCAGCCGAAGCCGCTCGCCCGCGATACCGAAGAACTCCAAAAGCTGCTTTATGACGGCCATCCTCTTCGCCGTCAGGTAGTTGCCCTTCAGGTAATGACAATCCCCTATATGACAGCCCGCGACCAGCACCCCGTCGGCCCCCTTCTGGAACGCCTTGAGTATGTAGGGAGGCCATATGCTGCCGGTGCACATGGTCCTCACCGCGATAAGGTTCGGAGGGTACTGCATCCTGCTCACCCCCGCCAGGTCCGCCCCGGCGTAGCTGCACCAGTAGCAGAAGAACCCTACGATCTTCGGTTCGAATTCAGCCATAGTTTCTATCCCACCGCGGCTTCGATCTGCCGCAGCATCTGTTCCCTGTTGAACGCCCTCTGCTGGTTGGCCCCGTTAGGACAGGCCGCCGCGCACGCCCCGCAGCCCTGGCAGAGCACTTCGGTCACCCTCGCCTTGCCCGTCTCCTCGTCTATCGACAACGCGCCGTAGTCGCAGATCTCCACGCAGACACCGCAGCCGGAACACAACTCCTCGTCCACACCCACCACGATCCCCTTCGCCCTGATCCGATCCTTCGAGAGCAGGATGCCTGCCCTGGCCGCCGCCGCCTGGGCCTGCGCGATGCTCTCGTCGATGCACGCGGGGGAATGGGCGAGACCGCAGAGAAAGATGCCTTCCGTGGCGAAATCGACCGGCCTCAGCTTCACGTGGGCCTCCAGGAAGAATCCGTCCCGGGTCCGGGGAACCTTGAGCATTCGGGACAGCTCCTCGTTGCTCTTCTCGGCCACGACGCCCGGACTCAGGACGACGAGATCCGCTGGCACGGAAACGTTCTCCCGCAGAACACGGTCGAAGATGTCGACCGTGAGCTTCCCGTCCCGTTCCACCACCTGCGGCTTTCGCTCGGGCTCGTACCGGACGAATCTCACGCCCATCTCCCTGGCCCTGCGGTAGTACTCCTCCCTGAACCCGTACGTCCTCATGTCCCTGTACAGGACGTAGACGTCGACGCCGGGATTTCTCTCCTTGAGCAGGATCGCGTTCTTCACGGCCTGGGAACAGCAGAAGCGGCTGCAGTACGGGCGCTCGTCATCCCTGGAGCCTACGCATTGAATCATAACTATCGTATCGGCATCGACTTCCCGGCCTCCGGCCAGCCGCTCCTCCAGCTCCCTCTGGGTGATCACTCCGCCGCTCGCGCCATAGAGATACTCGTCCGGCCGGCGCTCGACGGCGCCCGTCGCCACTATGACGACGCCGTGCTCCACCTCGATCTCTTCCCCTGCCGCTTCCAGAACAGTCTCGAAGTTGCCCACATAGCCGTTGATCTCCTTGACCGTCGCGTCCGTGTATACGTGAATCAGCTCGTCAGCATTCACCCGTTTCACCGTCTTCTCGAGCAGCTCCCGGGCGTTCTTGCCGTCGATCGTGTAATGGATGTGCCGGAGATTGCCGCCGAGGTTCTTTTCCCGCTCCACCAGGAACACCTCGTAGCCCTGCTCCGCGAGGGCGCGACTCGCCGTCATGCCGGCAATCCCGCCGCCCACGACCAGTCCCTTTCTCGTCACGCCGATGGATTCCTCGTACAGCGGGGTGAGCAGACGCGACTTGGATACCGCGACGGTCACCACGATCTTGGCCTTCTCGGTCGCCTCGAGGGGCTGGTGCATGTGCACCCACGAGCACTGATCCCGTATATTCGCCATCTCGAACAGGTAGGGATTCAGGCCCGCCTCCCTGACGGTCTCCCGGAAGAGCGCCTCGTGGGTCCGCGGCGTGCAGGACGCCACCACGACCCTGTTGAGCCGGTGTTCCTCGATGGCCTTCTTTATGCTCACCTGGGAATCCTGGGAGCAGGTGAACATGTTGTACTCGGCGTGAACCACGCCGGACAGCCCCCTGGCGAACTCGGCCACCTCGGGAACGTTCACGACGCCGCCGATGTTTATGCCGCATTCACACACGAATACGCCTATCCTCGGCAGCCGGCCGGCGACGTCGATCTCCGGGACGTATTCCTTCCGGGTAACCAGCGTGTTCCGGGCGTCCGAGAGCAGCGCGGACGCGCTCGCGGCGGCGCCCCCGGCCTGTATCACCGTCTCGGGGATATCCTTGGGCCCGGAGAAGGCGCCCGCGACGTATATTCCCGGGACGGTGGTCTCGAGCGGCGACCATTCGCCGACCGCGCAGAAACCGTACTTGTTCAGCTCGATGCCGAGCTTCCCGGCGGTGGCGGCGGCATTCTCCGGCGGCCGCAGACCCACGGTCAGCACCACCATCTCGAACTCTTCTTCCTCCAGCTCGCCCTCTTCGGTGAGGTAGGTGATCCTCAGGTTCCTCGTTCCCGGCACCTCCCTCACCGACGACGGAATGGCCCTGATATAACGGACACCGTACTCCCCCTTCGCCCTCTCATAGTATTCGTCGAACCCCTTGCCGTACGCCCGCATGTCCATGAAGAAGATCGTCGGCTGAACATCCTTCGCATGCTCCTTGGCTATCACCGCCTCCTTGGTCGCGTACATGCAGCAAACCCCGGAACAGTAGGAAGGCGGATGGCGCTCGTCCCTGGAACCAACGCACTGGATCCACGCGATCTTCGTCGGATGCGCGCCGTCGGACGGCCTCAACACCTTCCCGCCGTAGGGTCCTGAGGCGTTGAGCACCCTCTCGAATGCCGAGCTGGTGATCACGTTCGGATACCGGCCGAACCCGTACTCGCCGAGAAGCCCGGCGTCGAACTCCTTGAAGCCGGAGGTGACGATGATGGATCCGACATCGACCTCGATATTCTCTTCGGTCATTCGATGGTCTATCGCCTCCGCCTTGCAGGCCGCCACGCACTGCATACATTCGCAGCACGTGCCGCAGTTCAAACACCTTTTCGCCTCCTCGAGCGCCTGCTCTTCGGTCAGGCCGAGCTCCACTTCCGTGAAATCCGCGGTCCGCCGGTCCGCGGGAAGCTCCGGCATCGCGGGTCTCGCCCTACGCTCGATGCCGCAAGTATCGAGGTCGTTGATAGTTAGTGTTTCGATCTCCCCCGCCGGCTCCGCTTCGACGAGGACCCCTCGCAGGCACCTGTCTATGGACTCCGCCGCCTTCCTGCCCGCCGCGACGGCCTCGATCACCGTCGCCGGGCCGACCACCACGTCTCCCCCGGCAAATACCTTCTCGTCGCTCGTGACCAGGGAGTCGCCGACCGGGACCCTTCCCCGCCTCGACACCTCGACCGCGTCCCGCAGAAACGACGTGTCGGACGACTGGCCGATCGCGGGGATCAGCGTATCCACTTCCAGAGTGAACTCGGAACCCTCGATGGGAACCGGTCTTCTCCTGCCGCTCTCGTCGGGCTCCCCGAGCTCCATGCGAACGCATTCCAGCGCGTTCACCTTCCCTCCCCCGCCCAGAACCCTGGTGGGCGCCGCGAGGAATATGAGATTGATGCCCTCTTCCCCGGCAGCCTTTATCTCCATGTCGTTGGCGGGCATTTCGGCACGCGACCGGCGGTAGACAATCGATACCTCCCTGCAGCCGAGCCTGAGCGCGCACCGCGCGGAGTCTATCGCCACGTCGCCGCCGCCTATCACCGCGACCTTTTCTCCCAGCGCCACATCCCTCCCCAGATGCAGATCCCTGAGAAAATCGACGCCGTGGAGGACACATTCCTGGTCCTCGCCGGGAATATCCAGCTTCATGCTCTCGTGGGCGCCGGAGGCGATATACACCGCGTCGTAATCGTTTCGGATCCGGTCGAATCCGACGTCTTTTCCGATTTCGACCCCCGTCCTGACTTCGGCGCCTGCGCTCTTGATAATGTATTCGATTTCCTTCTTCAGCACGTCGCGGGGCAGGCGGTATTCCGGTATGCCGGCGTACAGCATGCCTCCCAGCTCGGGAAGCTTCTCGAAGATCGTCGTCGCGTAACCCATCCGGCCCAGATAGTACGCCGCGGTCAGCCCGGCCGGGCCTCCTCCCACGATGGCAATTTTTTCCTTCTTCGTGATTTCGGGCGGCTCCGGAGTCACCTCTTCTTCCGCCGTCTTCTCGGTGGCGAAACGCTTCAGGGCGTTTATCGCAACGGCCTCGTCGAAATCCTTCCTGTTGCACTGGCTCTCGCAGGGGTGGGGGCAGACCCTTCCGCATATCGAGGGGAACGGATTCTTCTCTCTGATGAGCTCGACCGCCTCCCTGTACTTACCCCTGCCGATCAGCGCCACGTATCCCTGGATATTCACGCCGGCCGGGCACGCGTGCCGACAGGGAGGTACACCAGTTTTCTGTATCGTAAACGCGTTCGGGATCGCCTGGGGAAACGGACGGTAGATGGCCTTTCGATTCACGAGAGCCTGCTCGTACTCGTTCGATATCTCGACCGGGCAGACCTCCACGCAGTCGGCGCACCCGGTGCATTTCGCCACGTCGACGTATCTGGACTTCTTCCGGATCGTGACCCTGAAGCTGCCTGCCTCGCCCTCGACCTTCTCCAGATCGGCGTACGTGAGCAACTCTATGTTGTGGTGCCGCCCCGCCTCCACCAGCTTGGGCGCCAGGATGCACATGGAACAGTCATTGGTGGGGAAGGTCTT
>CAYMFW010000079.1:0-20465 GCA_964389785.1 uncultured Planctomycetota bacterium | reverse complement strand
CGCGTTTACGGAAAAGCCGGCGATGAAACTGGTCGCCAAGGACAAGTACGAGATCTCCTTCGCCGTGAAGGGCGCCTGCGACGCGGCGGTGGCGATCCTCGATCCGGATCCGAAGAGAGAGCTCGTCGAAGGTCGCGGCACCGTGGTGCGTCACCTCGCATCGGGTGTGCTGGGTGCGAACGCCCCCGCGCCCTTCCAGAAGAACTCCCTGAAGCAGACGATTGTCTGGGACGGCAAGGACGATCTCGGAACGTACGTGAAGGACCCGGAAGCGCTTCGAGTGCGCGTGTCGCTGGGCCTCAAGCCGGAATTCGACAGACGATTGGGGGGCACGAGCCCGAAAAACCTGCCGGGGGTCGTCTGGGGAGTTACCGTTGCCGAGGACGCCGCGTATGTCTTTACGCTGGGCGGCGGCGGATTCAGCCACTTCGGCGTTCGTGCGTTCGACCACGACGGGAAGTATCTTCGATCCCTGGTGCCGCCGCCCGCCGGCATGGCCGAATCGAAGATCGAGGGGATGGGCTACGTCGAGTACGAGAAGGGCCGGCGGGCGGTGCACTCCCCCTTCGTCAACGACAGCGTCTGCTATTCGGCGCAGATCCTTCCCCATATCACGGGGAAGGGTTGCCATAACTTCCAGCCGGCAAAGGTCGGCAAGCGGCTGTTTTTCTGCAACTTCGGGGAAGGAAGCTGGGGCTCGTACATCGCGAAGCTGGAATGGGCCGGAGACGATGCGCTGAAGCTGCACTATATCCACGACGACGGGTCCACCGATGTCCGCGGGCTCGACGGTGTTCCCATCCTGGGCGGCGGCGGCACGTACACCAACATGGCGGCATCGCCGGACGGCCGCTTCATCTATATGACCACGATGGCCATATGCAATGGTGCGACGGTTCCGCCCATGGTGATGCGAGTCGCGGCGGGGGGGGAGTTGTCGAGCGAGAAGTTCGTCGGCGATCCGAAGAATCCGGGTTCGGACAACGCGCACCTGAACACGCCGTTCGGCGTGGCGTGCGATTCGAAGGGACGGGTCTACGTGTGCGACGGCCTCAACAACCGCGTCCAGATATTCTCCCCGAAGGGTGAATGGCTGAAAACACTGCCCGTGAAGAGCCCGCTTCTGGTGTGCGTCCATCAGAAAACCGGGGCGCTCTACGTACTGCACGAGGATCGCCTGCGGGGCAAGACGACCGGCCGCCTGACGAAGTTTCGTTCCTTCGACGCTCTCGAGGAGGAATGGCACATGGACGACTTCGGCGGCGACGTGATGGCGCTGGACTCGTGGACGGCAAAGCCGCGTCTGTGGGTCGCGGGCGAGCGGACGTCGATCACCAGGCTTCCTGCCCACCCCAGCGTTGACAGGCCCGGCCTGCGGATCTACGAGGATGACGGGAAGACGATGCGCAGGATAGCCGACTTCGACGAGGAAGCGAGGAAGGAAGCGGGGGCGAATTACATGGGCCGGTGGAGCGGGGTGTCATGCTCCGGAAAGCTGGCGTGCGACCCGACCCGGGAACGGGTGTATGTTTCGGGCGGAATATTCACGCAGGCGCGGTGCTTCGACCTTAGAAGCGGCAGTCTGCTCCATTCCGTGCTGTTTCCCGGGAAGATGAATGACCTCGCTTTCGACAAGCGGGGCTACATGCACGCGCATTTCGACCGCGGTTTTTACCAGCCGGGCGTCGGACGGCTGGACCCGGACCAGGCGACGCTCGACGAGGACCGGTTCAGCAAGAACCGGTACCGGCTGAAGGAGTGCCCCTACGATTACGGCGTTCAGGACCGGGGGGGTCGAGGATCTCGTGGCGGGCAGTGGCAGGGCATTCTCCCGGTCAAGGACCAGGGCGGATCGAAGTTCTTCCAGGACGGCATCGGCGTTAACATGCGCGGGGACGTGGCCGAGGTGTGCAATATCTACTACATACCGAAGATGGACGACATGATGCTGCAGACCGGCTGGGGAGGGGACAACAAGCAGAACCGCGGCGACCAGAGCTACGCGAGTTTCCTCCGCCGCGTCCAGGAGGCGGAACAGCGGGGAGATCAGGTCTACTCCATGCGGCGCGCCCCCGGCTTTCCATTGTGGGGCGGCACGGTATGGACGTTCGATCGAAGCGGCGAGCTGCGCCGGGAATGCGCCGCCATAGGCGGCCAGCTCATAAACGGCGTCGGGATCGACGAGGACCGTCACCTGTACTACGTCGCCGGCAAGGTGGGAAGCACCCGGATGATAGACGGGAAGCCGTTCCTGCAGAACCGATACGGGCGGTTCGGCGTGGAGGGACGGGCGAAGGCAGGCTGGTCGAGGGACCACCCCTTCACCGGCACGCTGATACGGACCGCCGGGGAGCAGACGAAGCTCCTTCTGAAGGACGCCAAGATACCGCTGGACGAGACGCCCGAGCGTCCGCTGGACCTGGACGGCGGCTGGGTCGAGGGCGCCGAATGGATGTACGCGGGCGCTTCCCCGACGGTGGCACACGCCTGCTCGTGTCCGACGCTGCGCTCCCATCTCGATTGGTACAGGCGGACGTTCGTGCCGGAGGCATACCGGCACTCGTTCGGGGTGGTCGACACGGCGGGCAATCTCATCATGCACCTGGGAACGTACGGCAACTTCGATTCCGGAAACGGCGCCAAGAGCGCCATACCCGTCGGAGGAGACAATATCGCGGTATTCGTGCCGCGGATGATCTCCGGCACGGACAACTACCTGTGCTTCGACGACTGGGGAGAGCGGCTGGTGGTGCTGAAGATCGCGTACCACGCCGAGGAGACCGCGCCCGTCCGGATGAAGTAACCCCGGACGGGAGACTACCGGTTCTCGTCGAAGGCGCCCGGGAATCCCTCCGTGAGCCGCACCCCGTCGTAGTTCGGTATGCTCCACTCCCACCCGTAGGGGCGGTTCCCCCAGCCGCAGGACTCGACCACCCCCCACGTGCCCTTGGCGATGCTGAGGTACTCCGCCCATACGGCGTCGTGCACGTGCCCGTCGAGATGGACGATATTGAATCTGAGGGATCCCGGGATGGTCTGACCAACATTGAAGTGGGATGCGTTCCGGCGCCACTCCCACGAACCGAACGGCTCCCCCGTCATCGGCATCGGGCATCCGGCGAGCCACAGAGAAGGCTTGTGAGTGGTGCGCGGCTGGGTGCTGTTCGTATTCCATCGGAAGGGCGCTTCCAGGTTCGGGCCGCGGCTGTTCGAAACGTAGGCGGGGAGCACGTGCACATTCCCACCCGCGGTGGTGCGCCCGGTGTTGTACTTGGTGCAGCCGACGTTATGCAGGAAGAGGGCGTACCCGAGGATGCTTCCGGTCGTGCCGCTGCCCAGGTCCAGGCCGCGGCGGGCGAGCTTGTCTCTCTGCTCCTCGTCAGAGGCGGGCCAGAGGGGGGTTGATCCCATGTCCCACTCCCTTACCTTCACTATGGGATCCCAGAGCGCCTCGATCGGAAGGTACCTGCCCTGGAGACGGGGCTTGCCGATGTACTGGTAATTCGTCGGCGGATTGCTCTCCCATGCCATCCCCGCGCTGTCGTCGTAGAGCTGGCGGATCAGGGCATTCCCGTACTTGCGCGAGCCGCCCAGGGGCCGCATCCAGCCTTCGTTGGCGTAGTATCCGAAGCGGTAGTGCGTGACCCCGCCGGAATCGCTGCCGCAGTCGCCGCCGTCTCCAAAGGGAAGGCGACCTTTGTTGTTCGCGGGGTACGTGAGGCATGAGATACCGATCTGCCGCAGGCTGCTCTTGCAGGAGGTGAAGTAGGCGTATTCCCTCGCGCGTGCGAGTCCGGGCAGGGTCATGGAGGCGAGAAGGGCGATGATGGCAACCACCACCAGCAGTTCTATTAAACTAAAGCCTGTCCGCCACCGGCGGATCAGGCTACCTACCTGAATTGGGCAATTGGTAGGATCGGAACTTCGCATCCGATTAGTTTCCCCAGCCTTGTCTGGGCACACGCTCGACCAGCGAAAAGCCGTTCCGCCGCATTCTATACACATCAACCTCCATTCGGAAGTATACCCTCGGCACACATGGAACACAATGGACGAAATCATCAGATTTTGGTACTATTGCATCACTGTTGGGCCGTATCCGGCATTATTGTGTAGAAGCAGGGGGCGCCGTCGTGGAATTCCAGGGCCTTGCGCCGAACGCGTTCATTCCTCTCGCCGACTACCGGCAGTTCTCCGCGGGCCGCCGCTGGTCGTCGTCCCGTGTCGAGGACCGCCTTCTCCTGTGGTGCGTGAGCGGCAGGGGAACGCTCCGGGTCAACCGGAAGACGTTCGTCATGACCCCCGGACGATTTCTGTTCATGCCGTGGGACCGGGCCGTCACCTTCGAAGCGGACGAGGACGATCCCTTCATGGTCGGGGGCGTTCACATCGTTCCGGACGCGAGCCCGGCCGCACCGCAGGAGTACGCCGTGTACCGGGCGGGAGCCGAGCAGCCGTCCGGATCTCCTTCCCGCGAGGATATCGCGCTGCCCGGACTGGACGGGATCTTTTCCGGAGATTTCTCCCGCACCCCGGGGCTCCGGCAGCTCGCCGAATACATTGTGGAATGGTACCTTCGCAAGCCGAGGGACGAATGGATGGCGCGCCAGCTCGCCCGTATCCTCGTCGCGGAGCTCGTTCGCATCGCGGTCTCGCCTGCGGGCCCGCAGGAGGGCTTTCCCTCGGCGCTCCGGCGGATGCTGGTGTACATCGACGACAACCTCGACAAGCGCCTTACCATCCGCACCCTGGCTCGGGCCGGGCAGTGCAGCACCGCCACGGTGTCGCGCCTGTTCCGCCGTCACCTCGAGGTCCCGGCGGCCCGCTGGGTGCAGACGCGGAGGATGCACGCGGCCGCCCGCCTGCTGGCCACGACCCAGCTTCGCGTCGCCGAGGTGGGGCGGAGGGTGGGTGTCGACGATCCCTACTACTTCTCCAAGGTGTTCAGGAAGGCGCACGGCGTCACCGCGACCGAGTACCGGCGGGCGTCCTTCGCGTGAGCCCGCGCGGTTCTCATTTTCCGGCCGCGGAGGCCTTGTCCGCCGCTTGGATCAGCTTCTGAGGGGAAAGCTCCTGGGTGGGAGTGTATGGGAATAGTTGAAATGGGTTCTTGGAGGCGTTTGGCGACGACCTCAGAAAAAGCTTCCTATTGTCGAGGCCCGGTGATTCAGGTCGAACGAGATCCGGGTGCCGTGCTTCTTCGCGGCCGCGGGCAGACCAGAGTGGCGATGATCATCCGCTTCGTCGCGCCCCGGGCGTCGCCGGGAAGGGCGATGCGGGCCTTCTCCAGAGTGAGCTCAATTATCTTCTCGCGTGCCATGATTCCCTCCCTCTTTCAATCGCTTGGGTTACCGTGCGGACATCGATTCCCGTGTATCGTATAGGCGTAGTTTCTGTTCCGTGGCGCCTCCCCGGACGGAAGCAGCACAGCATCCCTCAAGGTGGAGCACGTGGACAAATTTTCGAGAGAGGCGGGTCATCCGTTCCCACGCCACGATCGCATCTTCGATCTCGTACAGGGGATTCTGATTGAGGATCATTACGTCGATGGGGATGGCACCACGATCACACGTCTGAAAGACACAAGGCCCATGGAGCCAAGTGTACTCGCGAGGCGAAAGGAACAGCTCGAGAAGGCGTTGAATAAGGATGCTTTCAAGGTCGAGATCTGCCGCCCTTGGCTGTCCAGCAAGAGTCACGCCTATAGAAAATCGGCATTTCTCAGCCTGATGCACCTGGCAGACCAGAAGATGATGGCGGAGCTGTTTTCTGAGTTTGTGACAGCCTGCGAAGGAGCCAAGGTGTTTGCGATGTGCGTTGAGAGTTTCTTCCATGAGGCGTTATACAAGACAACGCCATGGGCGATCGATGTTCTGTTGGATAAAGAGTGGAAACCTTTGGTGGAATATGGATGGGTTTCCGCCCATGGTGCATTGAAGGATCTTGCGGGAATGGATCTCGGCAAGCGCGAAGAAGACTGGGATCCCTGGTTTCAGCGTGTGAGAGGCGCTCTGCCGGACGTGGAAAGCCTGGAAACGGCTGCGCTGGAGCCCCGGAAAGACCACGAAGATCCCTGGGTGCGCGACTTCGTGCGAGGGGTGCTTGCCGTGCGGAATCGTGTTGAGAATGAGACTGCCAAACGTGAAAATGATGAGCGTGAGAAGCACGCCCCCTGACCTTCAACAGATCTTGTGGCACGGCGTCAGTCTTGAACGTCAGGATTTGACGTTCACCCATTCTCCGAACCACGGAGACTCAACTTGCCGCTGTTCTGACGTTCAAGATACTGTGGCCCAGTCGAACAACATGCGATGCAAGGATAAATGCTTCGAGACTTAGCCCTCTTCATATGGGTTGGTCGTTGTGTCGCATGTTGCGCCGGATACTTGGCTGCCAGCGCAGGCTAGTTGAGGACCTTTTCGACTTCTATCAGAAACAGCCGACGGATAGCGTCGTATCCCCTGTCGTTGGGGTCCTCCAGGTTACTGCCGTACCAGTAGTACGGGTCGTCCGAGTCGTACGTCGGTGTCAACACGAAAACGGGGGAGGTCTTCGCGTATAATGGACAAGGCGAGATTTCTCGAAAAGCGGTGCTAAGATCCGCGTTTTCGTACGTAGGGTGTAATAGAAGGAACTGGAGGAGATACCGGTGGAGAAGCGAAACAGGGTCATTCGGCTGTTTACGGAGCATAGAAACGGCCTGTATGCCTACGTGTTGGCCTGCGTACGGGACCCCCACACCGCCGAGGACCTGCTTCAGGACGTCGCCGTCGCGGTGCTCTCCTCCTGGGACCGGTACGACGAGGAACGCCCGTTTCTTCCGTGGGCCCGGGCGATAGCAAGAAACAGGGTCAGGGACGCCCAGCGCCGGGAGGGCCGCTCCCGCGAGGTCCTTTCCCCCGAGCTTGTGGAGCAGGCCTTCTCCGCGGCGGACGAATCGACCGATTTCTCCGCGTGGCGGCGCCATCTGGAGGGATGCCTGGAGAGTATCGGCGAGAAGGCTCGTCGGGTCCTTGAGCGGCGTTACGTCCTCCAGCAGAGTCTTTCCTCCATCGCGGGCGACATGAGGTGGAAGGTCCAGTCCCTCTACGTGCTCCTGAGCAGGACGAAGCGCGCTCTGTTGGAGTGCATGCGCAAGAGGGCGGATGCGGAGGCGCGGTCGGTATGAAGGCGGAACACGCGGGAATCCTGGAGGGGTATTTCACCGACCGGCGGCTCTCCCCGGACGATATCGCTCGCATCGAACACCTCATCGAGAACGACATCGAAGCCGCCACGTACTTCGCCCGCCTTTCCATGCTGGAAGGGGTCCTCCACGAATGGGGCGGCGCTCAGAGCGCCGGGGCGGCGCCGGTCCGCCGGATCGATCGGGTGCGGACGGCCGGACGGGGAACCCGAACGGCGTGGGTGTGGGCTTCGGTGGCGGCCTGCCTCGCGATCGTCGTGGGATCGGTATGGTACAACGGGCGGCAGCAACGGCATTTTGCCGATGTGCTCGAGGCGCGCGTCCGCGAGATTCACGGAGAGGCGAAAATACACCGTTCCGGCCGGGTGATAGTAGCCTCGATCGGGATGGAGATTCTCGCCGGTGATCGGGTGGAAACGGGGCCGGGCGGGGAGATGACCCTGGCGTACCGGGACGAGCGCACGACCGTCACCGCGGGGAACAGGAGCGCGACGTATCCCACCCGGGTCACGATCGGCGACGGCGGGGAAGGCAAGCGGCTGCACCTGGAGGAGGGCGACATCGGCTGTGACGCGGCTCCCCAGCCCGAGGGGAAGCCGATGGCGGTCACCTCGCCTCATGCGAGGGCCCTGGTGAAGGGGACGAGGTTCGGTCTATTCGTCAGGCCGCGATCCACCACGCTTCACGTGCTGGAGGGTGCGGTTGTTCTGGAGCGCGTCCCCCGGAAGGAAGGTGTGGAGGTCGTCGCGGGGGAATTCGCCGTCGCCGGTGAACACTTCTCGACCGCGGCGAAGCCCGTCGGCGAGCCGGGGTCCCTCCGGGACGTTCTGTACAGGGCCCTTCGCGCGACGTGCATGGAGGATATGCGTGCGCTCCACAAGGATGTGGATGCTCTCTACCGCGGCGAACTGAAGCGGGGGGACGACTGCGATTTGTATCGCATGATCTGTCTGGGGATCGCCTCGGGCATAACGGGATACCCCAGGGCCGACAGGCAGAGGGAAGATCTTGGATTCATGCTCGGCCGGGCGGTAGAAGCGGCACGAGGGGAGGGCGCCGGAGTCGCCCCTGAGTTGTCGGTGGAGGACAGGAGGGTGGTTCTCGAGGCATACACCGCCGCGCGCGACGCGGCGAACGGTCTGCTCTACAGCCGGTGGAGGGAGAACCTTCACCGGATTACCTCGTCCTTCAAGACGGCAGACAACCCGGAGAAGGTACGGATCACCGATCTCATCGCTTTCGAGTGGTTCTATGTCTGGTTCTACGAGCGGGGTCTTGCCGCGGCTGTGCACCAGGGTCTGAGCAAATGGCTGGATTCGGCGCACCCGATCGACGACCTGCCGTGCGCGGCGTACCTTGCTTCGGTCCTGAGACCGATGACGGAAGAGGAAGCGAAGCTCGAAGACTCTCTGGAGTCGCAACTGGACCCGTACGAGATACATACCCGGACCAAGAACCGTTGGAGAGGGATCAAACCCGGAGCGAAGGGAAATACGGGGGAGGCGTCGGCCTGCTATCTTCTCTGTCAGAGCGATCCTAATGCCCGCAATGCGATACTCTGGTTCAAGAAGCCCCGGTTCCAAGAAGCGGTCTTTACCGGCCAGTTCAGGATAACCGGTGTCGGCGACGGGAAACTCCAGGTCGGAACCGGCTTCACCTGGATGGAAGGCAGGACCTGCGCCTTCTCGCTTGCGGACTACGGCAGCATGGGTTCCGCCTTCGTGAAGGAAGGGCTGTGGGCCTGGTTCCGTATGCATCTGGACTGTCAGGGCGGCGACAGGTGGAAGGCGAGGCTGTGGGTATGGTTTGAGGGCCGACAGCCACCTTCGGTACGGAGTATTGACGAGAAGAATCTGCCTCCCGTGACGGGTGTCCAGGACGCCGGTCTGATAGATCTCGACTTTGTCACGATCGCCGGGACCGAGCATGTGTTGACATCCGGTCCGGAAGAAGATGCCCGGTTGTGTCTCGGGACGAATAACGCCGCCGTCACCTGGCGGGCACTCGGTCTCGAAATCCTTCGCCCCGTCGGCGAGCTTCTATTCGAAGACGACTTCGAGAAGGGCCTGGGTAAGCGCTGGATAGGATACAGGGGGCGGGGAAATGTCACGAGGACTCTCAGTTGCCTCTCTACCCCGGTCGTCGAGACGCCCGGCGGACCGTCGACCGTGCTTCAGATCGACTGCGGCGGGGTCGTCGATGTGCTGTCCCTTGCCGGTCTGGACAGGTCCTTCGGTCATGATGCAGTGGTCGTGGAAGCGGATGTGCGGATCGCCGAGACGTACGGGAGCTCGAAGGCCGTGCGGTGGACCCTCCTGCCCTTCATACCGTCGGAAGGCGGCTGGGATGCCAGAACACTCTTTCGAGACGAGAAGGTCACCCGCTCGGCCCGCCTCTCTGAAGGGGCGTGGTTTCACTACCGCAGGGAGTTCGTCAGACGAGAAACCGAGGCGGGGCCGGTCGTGGACATGAAGTCATTTATCAACGGCAAGTGCAACAGCCAGCTGCAGATTCCCGGCGGAGGGAAGAACATCGCCGCTTATTCGTTTCTGTTCAGAGCTGAGAACTGCAGGGTGATGATCGATAACGTCGTAGTCAGGAAACTGGAAAAGAAATAGAGGAAAAGCCCGCCGAGTAAGCTTTGGCGAGCACGCGACGGGCTTTCCGCATGAAGATGGAGGTGACATATGTCAAGGACGATATGCTTCCCCCGGTCTTCCGGCACGCATGATACCCCCCGGGGCGGCTCGCGTCAAACCGCCGGACCCGACCGGGCCCCGGAATCGGTCTGCGGCGAACTGGAGCGCCTCCTGTCGGACCTCATCGATTTCATCGAGACGGAGCTCTCCTGCGACGAAGAGGATATCGAGGTCCCTACAGGTGCCCTGACCGTCCCCGTTGCGTCCTGTATCGTTTCGGACAGAGAAGAAGCGCTGCAGTGGTGCCGCGCCGAGGAAAGCGGCGTCGCGGTCCGGGAAGGGGGTCCGCGATGAGTGTTGCAGTTACCGTACCGGTTTCCCACGGCGAGTTCACCGCCGGCGGCAAGCGCTACCGGGTCCGCGTCGCCAACACGCGGGAGCTTCGCGAGCGATCGTACCGGCTGATGCACGACACATACCGTCGGACCGGGTATGCCCATCCCGGCCCCTTCCCGGCGTGGTACTCCCTGTTCGAGCTGCTTCCCGACAGCGTCACCCTGGTCGTCATGCGCGGGGACGATATGGTGGGCACAATGACGGTGGTGTTCGATTCCCCGTTCGGGCTTCCGGACGACGAGACGTACGGCAGGGAGCTCGAGGTGCTGCGCGCGTCCGGCATGAGACTCTCCCAGATCATCTCGTTCGGCACCAGGGGGCTGAGGCGCGGCAGCATGGAGGTGCTGGGCAGGCTGTTCGACTGCGCGTATCTCACGGCCAGGCGTATTCGCCGGGCCACTCATTTCGTGCACACGGTGATACCCCGTCACGTTCAGTTCTACCGGGACCAGCTCCTCTTCGAACGGGCGGGCCGGGAGCGCTACCAGACGAAGACGGGGGTCAGCGTGGTGCTTCTCTCCATTCCTCTCGACACGCCCGACTGGGTGGAGGGAGAGCTTAGAGAGAACACGTTCTATCGCTTCTTTCTTCCGGAGGGCGCGGAGGACGGCCCGGTTTCCGCTATCAGGAAACAGATCGAGGCGCCGTCCGTCGGGGAGATCGAGTACTTCCTGTCGAAGAGGCCGGAGGTCTGGCGCAAGGCGTCGGCGGAGCAGAGGACGTATTTCGAGATCGTGACCGGATACCGGTCGCCCGAATCAGAGGAGGTGACGGATGTACTGGACAGGATGCCTTCCCCAATCTTCCGGGCTTCGTGACAGGATCGGCGAGTCCCTTCGCCGGATCGGGGAACACGGTCTGAACCCGTCGAGGGTGCGGTTTCTCTTCATCCAGCCGCCGTTCCCGCGTCACTACCTGGGTGACTTCCCCGTGTACGAGCCGCTTCACGTGCACATCCTGGAGGCCGTGACCAGGGACCTGGCGGAGACCAGGCTGTTCGACGGCCGGCTCGACTCGGAGAAGGAGTTCATCCGGGTGCTGAATGAGTACAAGCCGGACATCGTGGGCGCGACGACCCACATGGCGGGAGAGATATTCCGGGTGAAGGAGCTCCTTGCCATCGCCAAGACGGTGAGACCCGGCGCACTCACGATCGTGGGGGGGCAGCACGCGACGCTGCTTCCCGAGGACTTCTACGATCCGGATGTCGATCTGGTCTGTATCGGTCCCGGAGAGGAGACCTTCAGGGAGGTCGTGGAGACGTTCATCTCCCGCGGCGATTTCGAGAACGTTCACGGTCTCGCCGTGAGGAAAGGCCGGGACCACGTCGTAACCCCTCCCCGCGCGGTCCGCTCCGGAACGTTCTCCTGGCCGCCGCTCGACTGGAACCTTGTGAGCGGCCGCTACAAACGGAAGTATTTCACTTTCGAGCAGTGTCCCACCGTATACACAATAACCACCTCCGGCTGTCCGTACCGGTGCAGCTTCTGCTCCCTCTGGGCGGCGGCGCGGGGCACGTATCGGCGGCGCTCGCCGGAGGAGATCGTCAACGACATCGCAAGCCAGCCGCAGCCGTACGCGCACCTGACCGACGACAACACGTTCCACGACGAAGACCACGCGATGGAGATATACCGCCTGCTCAAGAAGCGGGGGGTCCGCAAGAAGATAATGGCCTACGCCCGGACGGACACGATCGTGAAGAGGCCGGAATCCCTCGAGAAGTGGTGCGAGGTGGGCCTCGGGGCGCTCGTCGTCGGGATGGAGGCGGTAACGGACCGGCACCTGGATTCGATGAACAAGAGAACGAGCGTGGACATGAACGTGCGGGCGCACGGGATCCTGGAGGAGTTGGGCATAGAGAACTGGGCGCATTTCGTGATGATGCCCGACTTCCGGAAGGATGACTTCGACAGGGTGTGGGATTTCGTGGACCGCATGAACATGACGTACCCGGTATTCGTGCCGATGACGCCCATCCCGGGGACGCCCCTTTTCTTCGAGATGAAGGAGCGGGGAAAGCTCAGCGTGTTCGACTACGGGTTCTACAACCTGACGTACATGGTGATGCACACGGACATCCCGAAGGAGGAGTGGTACCGGCATTACATGGACCTGTACAAGAAGAGCTGCTCGCCGCGCGCGCTGTGGCGCAGGCGGAAGAGCCCGTCATTCCATATCGCCCCGGCGCTGGGCCGCGCCTTCCTGTTCCGAAGGGCGGTCTGGCGGAGCGGCCCCCATATCCGGGAGCAGCTCGAGCTGGAGCGCAACGTTCGCTACGAGACCATCGAGCACACGCTTCCGCCCTCGCTCCGGAGGGACTACCGGGCCGACAAGTACTACAACGCGCCCACCGTTGCCGGCTACCTGTCGGCCTCCCTGCATTCCGTTGCGTCCTGATCGAACGCTCCCTCGAACATTGGCGGGGTGCGCGGAATCCGGACCACCGGGATGCCGTCGCACGAAACCGTGTTCGCGATGACCGTGCACAAGAGCCAGGGCTCCGAGTTCGACAACGTCCTGCTCGCACTTCCGCCGAAGCCCTCGCCCATCATGACCCGCGAGCTGATCTACACCGGCATCACCCGCGCCAGAGACCGGGTGGATATCCGGGGCGTGGGAGACGTCTTCCGCCAGGGCGTAGAGCAGCGCATAGAGCGCACCTCCGGCCTCCGCGACGCGTTGTGGAAAGCAGATAGCTGATTATTGTATGTCGAGGACCTCGACGGCATACCCGAGGTTCAGCGGATAGAAGCCGCTTACCGCATGTATGATCTCGAGGTCACCGTTTCCATCCACATCCGCTATCGCGGCGTTGCAGCCCCAGTACCCCGCGGACATTCCCCACCATCCGCCGGAGTGCTCGAGGACGACCGGCCATTCGTCATTTGCGCCGGTGAGTTTAGTGCCGTCCTGATTGTACGCCTCGATGAAGACGCCGCGTTTGATGTTTGAGGGAAGGCCCTTCTTCAGTCGTTCCACCTGAACGATGTATTCGAGTTCCGGGTCGGCATCCACATTTCCCATCATGATCCCGCCGGTGTTGCCGTTTACGTCTATCTCCGGCAACGCCGCCACCTGCTGGCCGGCGGAGTCGAACACCCTGATCTTGTCCGTGGCCGCCACTATCTCCTTATCGCCGCCGGGAACCAGATCTGCGACTGTTATGTTCAGTCTCGAGTGCAGGCTGTATTGCTCGTCCGGATCGGGAGGAGGGGCGGGCAGATACAGCGTGGGCGCGAGAGACGTTCCATCGCAGTTCTTCAGATTGATCCGGTAGGCGCTGGCGCCGCCCTGCGACAGCCGCTGGTACTGTATTATTTCCAGCTTGCTGTCTCCGGCGATATCGGCGCATCTCGCCTGAGCACACCGGTTGGTGAGGGTATCGTCCCATCCGGTCATGTAGGTTCCGTCGCCTTCGAGCACCGTTCCGTGTTCGACGAGTATCTCATCCTTTCCGTCCGCGTCGAGATCCGCTACCTGCACGGGCAGCTGCGGTATGTCGGCCGAGAACTCCATGGGCCAGGGGGTCACCGGTTGAGCCTGCAGGTTGACTACGTGGAGATAGCCGGGTTCTATGTCCGACGCGCCTATCGAGTAGTACTTCTTGGGACGCTTATGAAACACGATCTCCTTATGAGCGTCTTTCGTGGTGTCGCCCGTGATGTCGTCGGCGATATCGCCGAAATGCATCTTGCCGAGGGTGTGATACCAGCCTCCCGAGGGCTCCCCTGAAATCGGAATGTCCAGCGGCCAATCACTGCTGTAGGGCGTGCCGTCGGGTTTGAGAAGGAAGACCTTCAGGAACGGTGTATTGGTCCCCGTGACGCTGTCCCAGACGTATGTTCTTCCCCCCGTGCAGATTTCCTTCGTGCCGTCTCCATCCAGATCGGCAACGAAAAAGGGAGGGGGGTCGTTAGGAATCTCGGTGGTGTGAAGGTACGTGTTCTTCAGGTCGACGACCATGTCCCACAGCAGCTGCCCGTCAGTGCTGAAGCAGCAGAGGTACTGCCCGGTTTGAACGAGCATCTTCCTGCCGAATCCCCCGCCCATATCGGCAACCACGATCCCCCAGGAGCTGCTCGACGCCCTGTTTGCCGGAAAGGCCGTCGGCCACCCCGGAAGATACGGAAAGCAGGTGTTGTCGAGAAACACTCTCTGCTCGTCCGTTTCCGGAGCGCCGATGTGGGTGGTGACATTCAGCTTGTACGTGTGCCAGCCCTCCGGGCAGCTCTGGGCGGCGACGGCCGGAGGAGAGATGTCGAAATTGACGTTCGACGGCGGCGATGGGGACATGAGGGTAGCGAAGGTCGCGTCGCTGTCTCCCCCGGGATACGGATTGCCCGAGGAGAGTATCGTCCATGTCCCCGGGCTCTGCAACGCGCCAACCCAACGCTGGGCTCCGGTTTCCGCCTCGAATATGAGCTGATACCGGGCGTTCGACCTTCTGTCCACGCAGCCGAAGACCCGGGGCCAACCCCACCGCGCGGCGAACGCGCTGTTCTCGAAAGGGGTGGCCAGCCAGGCGCGGAGCGGAATGAACCAGTCCTTCGCGTAGAACTCCCGTCCCGACACGTTCTCGGCGGTGAGCTTCAGGGTGTAGACCTCTCCATTGAGCATCTGATCGGTGTTGAGGTAGTTGTAGCCGGATATGACGTTCGTGTACCAGCGATGGCTGGATCCGCTGGTAGTATAGTCGGCCTCGGTCGTCGTAACGCCGGGGTCGGTGATGATGATTTCGGTCCAGGCCAGAGGCGAATCGCCCAGGCCGTACTCCAGCTTCCAGCTCTTGAACGATGTGCCCTTTGCCCGTATCCCGAGATCCGGGCTTCCTCCGACGGCTTCATCGCACCAGTTGGAGTGGTTGTATCCCTGAAGCTTCTCCACGAGCAGGTCCACGTCGAGAGGCTGATCGTTCGGGTTGGACAGAACCGACACGGCGGTGCCCGCGTCGAGAAGTCCGTAGGCCGTGTAGTCGTCGTACCCCGGGAACGCCTGGGGAGGACCGAGCGGGTACTGGATGTCTCTGGCGGTGGAGCGAAGCCAGTTCCTCATGTAGGGTGAGGTGACGTAGTCGAACTTGCTCAGGATGATCGCGCACGCGCCCGACACGAAGGCGGCGCTGGCGCTGGTTCCGCTCACGTTGTTCACCACGGTCGCCGCGATCTGATCCGGAGCGCTGAATGTAATGGTCGTGACGTTGTGCGCGGGCGCTACGATATCGAGATCGACGCCGTAGTTGCTCGAGGCCCACCTGGTGCCGTCGCGCTGGATCCCTCCGACGGCTATCATCCCGTACAGAGAGGCCGGATAGTGGGCAAAGGGGTCTCCCTCACCTAGGGCCCTGGCGAATCGCTTGCCGTCGTTTCCCGCGCTTGCCACGATTACCATACCGTCCGCAAGAGCCGTTTCAACCGTCTGCATCAGGAGAAACGGACACCCCCCGCTGCCGACGGAGATGTTCGCTATGTCGGCGCCGTTCTCTATGGCGTAAAAGAGGCCCTCCGCGAGTTCCGCCGAGCCCGCGTAGTCGGCCGATGACGCGCACCATCCCACCGTGATATTCATGAGCTGCACGTCGGTGGCGCCGGCGGTTCCCGCCATCTTGATCCCGTTACCCGCGTCCGCCGCGATGATTCCCGCGACCTTCGTGCCGTGTTCGCCGAGCGCCTGCGAGGGCCCTCCGGGAGAGATGACGGTGCCCAGATCGCTGCCGTAGTCTATGGCCCATCGGTCGTAGGTCGTGATGCCGTGGACATCGTCCATGTACCCGTTCTGATCGTCATCCGTATCCACGGTGCCCGCTGATTCGGCGGCATTCACCCAGAGCCTTCCGGCGAGCTCGTCGAGATCCTCCTTGAAGCCGGTATCGATTACGGCGACTACGACGGGCAATGACGCTGCGGTGTCGTCCCAGGCCGGCACGATGTTGATGTCGAAGCCCTCGACCGCGTTTCGTAATCCCCACTGATTGTCACTGCTGAACTCCGGCTCGTCCTGGGGCGCGTCGGCGATAAAGGGATAGTCCACCGAGACCTTCTCGATGGTCTTGTAGTTCTTCAGAACGCCGACCCCCTGATCGAGGTCCGTCCTGGGATCGAGAATCGCGACGAAGCAGTTCTCCATATTTTGGGCGGGCTGCAGCTTCGGGTGCCCTCGCGCGAAGCGTTTCGGGAACTTCCGCCGGGCGGCATTCCGAATATCCGAGATCTTTCTGACTCTGTACGTGTCGTGTCCGATGCGCTTCTCCGTCTGCGGGAACACGCGCCATATCGATTTGATTCCGATGCTCCTGAAGGCGGCGTGCAGCAGGCTCTCGTCCTTGAGCTGGAAGAAATCCCCCTGCTGAGGCGTAGTGACGTTCTCCAGAACCGTGTCCTCGCCGAGCTGCACGGACACACTGCTCGTAAGCCCGGCGCGCAGGGAACGCTCCGAACGCGTCGAGATGGAAAGCGGCACCGCGGACAGCTTTGCGGCGATGGCTGCCCTCGACCGGGGTTCAGGAAAATGCAGGCGGAACGTTCGTGCACCCGTCCTGGTCGGCTGGGTCTCTTCTATCCTCGAAATCTCGAAGTCGGCCGGCAGGAGCTTCCTGTCCCTGAAATACCGCAGAAGCCCTCCGTTCTCCGGCACCTTGAAGACCTGCTTTATTTCCGACGGAGAGATCTTCAGAAGAAGTCTTCCGGGAATGGGCCGTATGTCGTCGCCGGTATTGACGCCCGATATCGAGATGTCTCCGAAATCCCTGGAGTAGGCCACACGCTCCAGCCTCTCTAATGCGCGGACCTCGAGATCTCTTCGCACAACCCCGTCGGGTGTGCTGTGGCTGCAGCCCAGAAAGAACACGGGTACGCTCACCATCAACAACGGCCATTTCCATCTCTGATTCTTCGTGCGTGTCCCCTTCAGGATCAATGCGCCCTCCCTTTCGTCACCGAGCAAGAGAATGAATCACAAGTGACTTCACGTGAGAGTGGAGAGTATATTAGGGGGAAAGGGGGTGTCAAGGGAAAAGTGAGTCACGTTTGAGTGGCGGGGTAACCAACAAGTAGGAAGGGCTTTAGATCAATTAGACAGCCGTCTCCCTTTTTTGGTGCAATCCAGATTCACTCCCCACCGGTTTTCGTCGCTGGGGGCGGTGACGGTGGAGCGTGTTCTCGCGGAGCGGGGTGACGAGACTTCGTTCTACAGCGTACGTGGGTGAAATTGCGCTGATTCGGCCGTCTCGACCTCGGGTGTCACCCCCGCCCCGGAAATTCTTGTCTGCCTGTCGTGGTGGAGGTACGATAATCACATGCGGATGATCGAAATGGGCTTTCGGGGGCCTCTCGCGGGGACCTCAGAAAAAGGAGATTCCTATCGGCTGTTATGCATTGAAAGGAGAACACATGTCGCGAACACGGCATTTGAGAACAATCGTGATACAGGGGCTGGTACTTGCGCTTGTCTTGAGCGCTTCCTGCAGCGCCAGAGAAGAAGCCGGCGGGCCCGATGAGAAGGCAGTTGTTCAAGCCTGCAATACAACGGCGATACAGCTCTACGGAGGGCTCAAGAAAGATTCTGAGAATCTCGTCATTTCTCCTTTCAGTATCGGAACCGCGATGTCCATGGCCCTTTCCGGGGCACGCGGCGATACGGAGAAGGAGATGATGAAGGTACTCAACCAGACTGTTCCCCGGGAACGGATGGATTCCGCACACTCGAAGATTCTGGCCAGGCTGAACCGCTTTGAGAAGGGGAAAGATGTAGTGCTTTCGACCGCGAACGCATTGTGTTTGACTGTCGACAGCGCTCTGGTGCACAAGGATTACAGAACGCTGCTGAGCACGAAATACAATGCGGAGATATTCGACGCACACAACGTGGGCCCTATCAACGCCTGGGTCGCAAAGAAAACACACGGGAAGATCGACAAGATTCTGGAGAAGCTTTCTGCTAATTCAGTGTGTGTGTTGCTGAATGCAATCTATTTCAAAGGGCTCTGGGCCTCTCAGTTCGACAAGAAACTGACGCGTCCCGGGGAGTTTTTCACTACGGAGGGAAAAACGCTATCTGTCCCCATGATGCACCAGACCGCGGAATTCTCCGTGGCCACACGTGATGGTTGTATGGCGGTGGCGTTGCCGTACAAGGTCGACTCGCTGGCAATGGTTGTTATTCTGCCTACGGAGCGGAAGGGCTTACCCGGGATTGAGAAGCAGCTATCCGCCGCGTTTGTACAGGCGGTGCTCGATGATCTCGGGAAACATCATCCCACAAAGGTGGCGTTGAGTCTGCCGAGGTTCAAGATCGAGTTCGGGGCCGATCTGATACCTGCGTTTCAGTCGGAAGGCATGAAGTTGGCGTTCTCCGCGGAGAAGGCTGATTTCGGAGGTATCACCGGACGCGATACATCATTGGGACTCATCTGGATTGCTCAAATCAAGCACAAGGCGTTTCTCGAGGTAAACGAGGAAGGAAGCGAAGCCGCGGCTGCAACGGCCGTTGAGCTCCAGACCAAGTCGGTGCCCCGAATTACCAGGTTTCTAGCCGATCATCCCTTCCTCTTTTTGCTGGTGGATAAGGCAACCAACGCCATCCTGTTCATGGGATGCGTGAACGATCCGCTGGAAGGGGCTTGAAATTGTCTCGCTGATCAGCGGTAGTGATAGCGGACCTGGGCGATGTAGACCGTCCGCTTATCGACTTTGTAGACGAGGCGGTGCTCGTCGTTGATCCGCCGGGACCAAGACGGTGAAACCCCCTTTCGTATCCGCAAACGTACGCATCTTCGCACTGATGAAGCTGCTTTCCATGTGGCAGGTGTAGGGACCCGGCTCATTTCAACAAACGTCCATGTTTTTGGACAAAAGTACCCCTTGTAGTGTTCCTGTCGGGGCATATACTTGACCCATGAAGAAGACCATACTTGTGTGTCTTGGTGTGTGTGTGTTGTCGGCCGCAACGGCCGTCGCGGGGAGACCAATTATGAAGGCGACTGCAGACGCGAAGAAAGCCCGGATCGATTTTCTGAGCTGGGACACGGAAGGCGGCACGCGGGTGGAAACAAATCTCCTTCGCACGGGCATCACCCTGGCCCTTCGGCAGGGAGACACGCTGACAACGGCGGACACCCTTCCGACAACCGTGAAGACGGCGGCAGGGGGAGTAACGGAGTACACCATCACCTTCGCGAACGGAACGGTCGTAACGTGGACCGTTCGGTCGGCCGACGACGGCCTGAGCATTTCCCTGAGTGCCGCCGGTGCGGCGCCGCAGAAGGAGGATACCCTGGAGCTGCGCTTCCCGTTCAACCCGCGCGTAGCCTGCACGACGGCGCTCGCGAGCACATGGGAAGTGGACGTGCGGCTGCACCTGCCGGCCATGCTGGTAGCACCCGATTTCGGCGGCGCGGTCCTTTCTCACTCGTCCGGCGGCGACGTGATGGCGCGCCTGGAGGGCGACCGTAAGAACCACACCGTAGACGTGACCGTGGAACTGCCGATGCCCGCGAAGGGCAAAACACTCCAAATGGATCTGCGGCCGGTCCAGCTCCAGCCGCCCAAGGGGCTGAAGGACACCGCCATGTGGAAGCTGGCGCGGCGCGGCTGGCTGAACGTGTACCAGTCAACCAGCCGGTGGGGCGACCCCAAGAACCCGGTCAGCAGCCCGGCCGGCCTGCTGGGCAACAACGTGATCAGCGATCCGGGCAGCTGCTCGATCCCCTTTTACGCGGACATGACCCTGTTCACCCCGGACGTGGCACCGAACATTTCGGTAGCGGCGATGAACCGGCGCACGATCGAGTTCTGGATGGACCAGCGCACCCGCCCGACGGGCGAGGTGATCTGCTACTGGGACTACGGCGATTTCCTGGATGCCAATGCCGGGCCGATCATTTCCGCCTGGGACTACGTGGAAGCCACCGGCGACAAGAAGTGGCTGGGCGAGCGCATCGAGAAGCTCGAATTCATCGCCGACTTTCTGGCCAAACGCGACGTGGACGGCGACGGCTTCGTGGAGGCGACCCAGAGCGGCAACGCCAATACGCTCATAGATCCGAAGCGGTCCTGCGCCTGGTTCGACGCGGTCAACTGCGGCCACAAGGACGGCTACACCAACGCGCTTATCTACCGCGCCTGGCGGTGCCTGGCCGAGCTCGAGGGCATGCTGAACCGCACAGACAAGCAGACCCGCTACGCCGGCCTGGCCGACAAGCTCAAGGCCGTGTACGCCCAAGCGCTGTTCAACAAAGACACCGGCTG
>CAYMFW010000078.1:7059-20595 GCA_964389785.1 uncultured Planctomycetota bacterium | reverse complement strand
GTGTGCCACGTGCCGTCTTTCGCCGAGCGCCACCCCCAGATGAAGATTCCGGGGATGTCGTGCGTAACGCTCTGCACCAGCGCCGCGTCGCCGCCGGAAGAGATGCCCGCCGCGTTGTACGGCCAGTGGCCCTTCTGCCACGGTCCGGGGATGGAAGCGTTCTTCATCGTCACGGACGCCGTGTCGGGCTTTCCCGTCCAGAGATGAGGGGTCCCGTCCGGCCACGCGACGATGTGAAGCGTGCCGTCCGGAGCCGCCAGCAGGTTCACCGGTTCGCGGCCCGAGCTTCCCTTCGCGATCACCTTCCAGCCGTCGTCGGTCCGGCGCGCCAGGTTCCACTGCCGGGGGGAGCCGTCGTACGCCTTCCACACGGAGGGGTCCGCCGGGTCCCTGCCGGTGGTGTACGCGGTGAAGATACCGTCCTTCGTGCGGACGATCCTCGTCTGGTGTCCGCCCCAGCTGCTGCCGCCGTCTCCGATCACCGCGTTCTCGGTGACCACTTCAACTCGCTCGACCGGTCCCGCGTGCATGATAGACGTCAGAAGGATTCCGACCCCTGATAGCAGACACCATGGAAACGAAACTCTCGTGTTCGGCATGATCGCCAATACACTACTCCCCGCGGCTGTCGAGGGCAAGGGTCTACCCGGGCGCCTCCTCAACGGACTGAGCGGCCAGCGTACCGAACCGGTTCGCGATGGCCAGGGCCGGGTCGAGAGGCACATCCACCGCCTGGATGCCGTCCGGAATCGATATCACGGGCCGGGGCGCGAGGGCCTTCCCCTCGAACTGGGGCAGCCATTCGCTCTCGGCCTCGAGCATCTCCCGGGTCATCTCGCGGATCTCATTCAGCGTGCACACCGCTGAAGACAGGGGGTCCATCGCGACCGCCTGCATGGCCCGTTCCGGGTCCCCCTCCAGGGCCGCCTCCACCGCCAGCTCCTGCACCGTCACGTTGCTCCGGTTCAGCGCCGCGCACTGGGTCGGAAGGGCGCCGACGTGCATCGGGTGAAGCCCCTCGGCGTCCACGTCCATGGGGACCTCCACGCAGCATCCGTCCGGCAGGTTGGTGATGTAGCCGTCGTTCCGCACGTTGCCGTTCAGCCGGAACGGGCGGCCGGTCTCTTTGGCTTCCAGGATGTACGAGCAGTACTCGACGCTGCGCTTCGAGATATCGGTCGACTCCAGCGACAGGTAATCGACGTCCCGATACTTCTCGTCGAGCATCGTGCAATACTTATAGTAGGCGCCCGACGCGCCGCCGAAATCGGGCTGATCGCAGTACTCCTTCAGCGCCCGCTCGCTGCTGCGGAACCAGGGGATGTACTCCGAGAGGTGTCCGGTGCTCTCCGTCATGAAGTAGCCGAAGTGCCTCATTACCTCGCCGCGCACCTTTTCATTTATATAGTACTCCGGCTTCTCCACGTTCTCGCGGAGCGTCGGGTACAGGTCCCGGCCGTTTCTCCTGTCCTTCAGCGACAGGAACCACGCCATGTGATTGATTCCCGCACAGAGGTGGTCGATATCCTGCTTGGGCACGTCCACGTACCTGCTGATAAGGTCGAGCGTCGTCTGTACGCCGTGGCAGAGTCCGACGAACTGCACGTCGGCCGCCTTCCCGAGCGCGAAGCAATTGGCCGCCATCGGGTTCGCGTAGTTCAGCATGATCGCGCCCGGGCACAGCTCCGCCATGTCCCGGGCGATGTCCGCCAGCACCGGGATCGTCCGCAGGCCGCGCATGATTCCCCCCGGGCCCAGCGAGTCGCCGATGCACTGGTCCACCCCGTACTTCAGCGGGATCTCGTAGTCGATTCTGAACGCATCGAGCCCGCCCACCTGGATCATCACGATTACGTAATCCGCCCCCTCCAGCGCCTGACGCCGATCGAGCGTCGCGGTCACCCGCGTCGGCAGTCCGTTCTCGTCCACCATGCGCTTTATGAACGACTCGATCCGGTCCAGCTTGGGACGGGTTCGGTTCATCAGGCATATCTCGCTGTCGCGGAGCGCCTCCGTCGCCAGGATGTCCGTCGTCAGCGTCTTGCAGAACACCAGGCTTCCGGCCCCTATCATCGCTATCTTCGGCATGACTCTCTCCTTTTTCAGAACGGGCTTTCACCCTCGTAGCGCGCGCCGTCCGGCAGCGGCGTGCTGACATCTTCCACTCCCATCAACGACAGCGCCTCGTAGAGGGTGCCGCCGGCGTGTTCGAAGCCGAGCGCGGCGTGGTGGGGGAACCCCTTCTCGATAAGCGCATACCGGTAAAAGCGGGCGAACCCCGGTATCGAGATGATCCCGGTGCCGCCGAACGTACACGGGTCCGCGTCGAGCACCGCGCCCTCCGCGACGGCGGCGCGAAGCTCTCCGGACGGGCTCGACTGCAGGCGGAACATCACGGCAGGCCCCGGTCTCAGCCGTCCCTCGAGCGTTCCCCGGGTGATGTCGGGCTCTCTGTCCGGCTCCATCAGCCGGTGCATGATCACCTGGTAATTCATCCGGTACTCCGCCATGCACGATGCGCACGTGTTTCCGCAGTGGAAGGCCATGAACAGATCCTCCGGACGCGCGCCGTCCGGCGCGACGTCGGCCGGCACCGAGTTGTTCACGTCCAGAAGCGTCGCCGGCGAGAGCGTCGCGAGCTGGGCCATGTACTCGCTCAACGCGCCGTACAGGTCCACCTCGCACGCCACCGGTATCCCGGCGCCCGCCATACGGCCGTTGACGTAGCACGGCACGAACCCGAACTGTGCCTCGAAGCCGGGCCAGCACTTGTTGGCGAACACCCCGAAGCTCCGCGCGCCCAGGTTCTCTGCCAGGAACGACTTCAGCGCGACCTCGAAGCGCGCCAGTCTCGGCAGGAGATCCGGGTACGTGTTTCCCTGTTTCCCCAGCTCGTTCTCCATTTCGGCCGCGCAGGACTTCACCGCCTCGTCGTCGGGTGACACCGCCTCGAACGCCTGGAACAGGTCCAGCTCCGAGTTCTCCATCACCTCCACCCCCAGCCGGTACAGCGGTTCGATAGGAGCGTTGCACGCGAAGAAGTCAGCCGGCCGGGGCCCGAACCCGAATATCTTGAGGTCCCGCACTCCGATGACTACCCGCGCGACCCGCTCGAAACCGGTGATGCGTTCGGTCAGTTCGTCCGGCAGACCGACCGGCGACGGGGGAATGAACGCGCGTACGTTCCGAAGCTTCAGGTTATAGGAAAGACTCAGCAGGCCGCACAACGCGTCGCCCCGTTCCGATTCCAGCGTCGCTCGACTCTCTTCGGCGGCGGCGCACGCCATCACCGGTCCGGGGAACTCGGCCGCGAGAATCGACGCCGGGCCCTCCGGGCCGAAGTTACCCAGGTAGATCACCGCGGCGCTGCAGTTCCTGTCGGCCAGCTCCTTCACCGCCGCGACCGCGTCCGTGTCACTTTCCACGATCACAGAGCACCGCTCGGCGGGAACACTCCTCTTCTCGAGCGCCGCCATCAGCCGGTCGAGGCGCTTCTCGGTCAGTGATCGCGGGAAGCAGTCCCTCGATACCCCGACGATTCCGATGCGGACCTCAGGCGTATTGCACAGCTCTGTCATGCGGGCCTCCTTCCTGTCCGTAGTAGGCCTCTGCCCCGTGCTTGCGGAGATGGTGCACCTCCATCAGATGATCCTCCAGGGCCGCGGCGTCCGACTTCAGCCGCAGCGTCAGGTACGCCATCCGCGCCGTCTCCTCGAGGACGATCGCGTTCTCCAGCGCCGCCGCCGGGGTCTCTCCCCAGGTGAAGGCGCCGTGGCGGGCCACCAGCACGGCCGGTACCCCGTCGGGACCGACGTCTTCGAGTCTCTCCAGTATAACGCGTCCGGTGTTTCCTTCGTAGTCATTCGCCGCCTCGTCGGGGCTCACCGGCCTGGTAACGGGAACCTCTCCGTGGAAGTAGTCGGCGTGGGTGGTCCCCAGGCACGGAATGGGTCTCTCCGCCTGCGCGAACGCGGTCGCGTACGGGGAATGGACGTGCGCGATGCCGCCTATCCCCTTCCATGCGCGGTAGAGAACGGCGTGCGTCGGTGTGTCCGTCGAGGGGCGAAGGCCCTTCTCCATCGCGGCGCCGTCCGGCGAGATCGTCACCATGTTCGAGGGACTGAGATCTCCGTACGGCACTCCGCTCGGCTTGATGACTATCGCGCCGGTGGCCGGATCGCGCCCGCTCACGTTTCCCCACGTGAGGATCACCAGCCCCGCCTCGGCCAGTCCGGCGTTCGCCTCGTACACCCGCCGTTTCAGATCGCCCGCCGTGTCCACCGCCGGACATTCTCCGTTCTCGCGGCCGGCCCGGATCGCCAGCAGGTCCTTCATGACGAACCCCAGTTTCCCGCAGGGCGTGCGCGCTCCGAATTCATCATGCAGTCGGCTGTAGATCTCATACAGGCGTGCATAGATTCGGGAATCCGCTTTCCGCGGGCGGTACGTCTTGCGGGCCCCGCAGGCCATCCGCTTCTGGGCGCTCTTCACGTCGTTGTGCGCCCCTCCGGCAACCGCGCCGAAGATCGCCGCTCCCAGCGCCGAGGTGTGCGCGCTCCGGCTTGTTTTGATGGGCCTGCCGCACACGTCCGCGTACAGCTGCATCACGAAATCGTTCTTCTCCGCGATACCTCCGCACGCGACGATCTCGCTCACCGCCACGCCATGCTCCTCGAAACGGTTGATGATGGTAAGCGCGCCGAACGCGGTCGCCTCCACCAGCGCGCGAAATACCTCGGCCGCGGTCGTGTGCAGGGTCTGTCCCACCAGCAGGCCGGTCAGGAGCGGGTCCGCCAGCACCGTCCGGTTGCCGTTGTTCCAGTCCAGCGCCATCAGGCCGGACTCTCCGGGCTCGAGGCGCCTCGCCTCCCCGGTGAGCCGTTCGAACGCGGTGCCGTTCCCGCCCTTGCCCGGGTACAAGTGATCGATGAACCAGCTGAAGATATCCCCGACGGCGGACTGGCCCGCCTCCAGGCCGTACATGCCGGGAACCACCGAGCCGGGCACCACGCCGCATATCCCCGGTATGCGGTCCAGGGACCGGTCCCCGGGAGAAACGAGTATGTCGCAGGTGGACGTGCCCATGATCTTCACCAGGCTCCCCGGCTTTACCCCGGCGCCGACCGCGCCGTGGTGCGCGTCGAAGCCGCCGACGGCGACCGGGATGCCGGCCGGCAGACCGGTCCCCTTCGCCACGCCGGCGGTCAGACGCCCCGCAGTCCGATCGGACGGCACCGCTTCCGTGTACAGCCGGTCACGAAGCGGTGCCAGGTCCGGCGACAGCCGCTTCAGGAACGCCTTCTCCGGCAGGCCGCTCCACTCCTCACTGTACAGCGCCTTGTGGCCGGCGGCGCAGACGCTTCGCGCCATGGAGGTCGGGTCGGTGTTGCCCGTGATGTGCGCCGGTACGAAATCGCACAGCTCCACCCACGAGTACGCGGCGTCGAACACGCGCGGCGCCGCGTTCCGGCACCGCAGGATCTTGGACCAGAACCATTCCGAGCTGTACGTTCCGCCGCATTTCTCCAGGTACGGCAGGCCCATCTTTCCGGCCAGATCGGTGATGCATCCGGCTTCCTTGTGAGCGGTGTGGTCCTTCCACAGCCATGCCATCGCGGCGGGGTTCCCTGCGTGTTTCCGGCTGAGCGCCAGAGGGGTGCCGTCGCGCGATACCGGAATCGGGGTGGAGCCGGTGGTATCGATGCCGATGCCGACCACGTTCCCGGAATCGAACCGTGTGTCCGCCCGGGCCGCCCGCACCGCGCCCCGTACCGACGCCGCGAATCCTCGTATGTAGTCCGCCGGATGCTGGCGGGCTAGGTTCGGGTCGCGGTCGTCGAGCACGATGCCCTTCCTGCCGGTCGGGTAGGGGAAGACGTGACTCCCCAGCATCGTCCCGTCGTCAACGTCCACCACCACGGCGCGGACGCTGTTCGTGCCGTAGTCCACGCCGATCGCCGTTCTTCTCGTATTTTTCTTCATGGGCTTCCTCCGCGAAACGTGTCTCACTTAACTGTACCCTGATATCCGCGTTTGTCATGTAGAAACCAGGTTTATATTTGTATATAATGGGTCAATGGGAAAACGAAGGGCACACAGACCTCATGTCGCGCTCATCGTGGACACCGATCTGGCGTCCGGCCGGAACATCCTTCTCGGTATCGTCCGGTTCGCCCACGACTACGGGTCATGGCTGGTGTACCACGAGCCGAGGAGCATCGAGGACCCGCTGCCCGCGTGGGTGCGCCGGTGGAGGGGCGACGGGATCATCGCCCGGTTTCAGGACCGGCGGATCGCCTCCGCCGTCGCGCGCACCGGCATACCGGCGGTGGACGTCCTGGGCGTCGCCCGGGTTCCCGGTATCCCTCTGGTCCACGTGGACAACGCCGCCGTCGCCCGCATGGCGGCGGACCACCTGCTCGACCGCGGCTTCCAGTCGTTCGGGTTCTGCAACATGAAGGGAACCAACTGGTCCGAGGAGCGCCTGAAGGCGTTCGTCCGGCGTGTAAGGCAGCGAAAATGCCGGTGCGACGTTTATCACATGGCGAGCAGCGTCTACATCAAGTGGTCGTGGGAGACCGAGCAGGACCGGCTGGTCGAATGGCTGAAGGGGCTCCCCAGGCCGGCCGGGGTGATGATATGCAGCGACTGGAAGGGGAAGGCGGTCACCGAAGCGTGCGCCCGGGCCGGCATCCGCGTGCCGGAGGAGGTCGCGGTGGTCGGCGTGGACAACGACACCACGCTGTGCGAGGTCTGCGACCCGCCGCTCACGAGCGTCGCCCCGGACTACGAGCGTATCGGCTTCGAGGCCGCCGCCCGTCTGGAGAAGATGATGGCGGGGAAGCGTGTCGGCGCGAAGCCGGTGCTGGTCGGGCCGCGCACCATCCAGGTCCGCCGCTCGACCGACGTGCTGGCCGTCGAGGAGGCCCCGGTGGCGAAGGCGATCAGGGCGATCCGCGAGAACGCCTGCCGGGGTATCCGCGCGGACGACGTGGTGAAACAGGTGCCGATGTCGCGGAGCGTTCTCCAGCGCCGCTTTCGCGAGGTGCTCGGACGCTCGATACACGACGAGATCATCGCGGTACGACTGGCCGAGGCGCGCTACCTGCTTTCGGAGACGGACGAGCCGCTGGCGGTGATCGCGGAGGAGGCCGGATTCAAACACCATGAGTACATGGGAGCGGTATTCCGGAGGATGACCGGTATGACGCCGCTCCAGTACCGAAGGCAGTGGCGCTGACGGGTCTGTTTGAGATCGTACTGAGTACGGGTTCGAAAGACAGCTTCCATTTGGTGTGGTAGCCTGTTTCCTGTACAATCATGTGCACGGCACAGGCCATGCGGCGGCCCGGAAGGCCCTTCCGGCGCCCACATCTGGGAGCAAAACCGAGTGCGCGTCTCTCGCGCCAATCAGGAAGAAGGAGCACGGCACATGGGCAGATTACGCACGAACGTGAACGGAATGCTGTGTGGGATCGCGGCGCTGATAGTCGCGGGAGCGGCGGCTGCCGAGGACTTCCCCAAGCCCTACTCCCCGCCCTGCACCGAGCGGGAGAACGTGTTCTCGTTCACGGAGAAGCCGCAGGTAAAGCTGGTGGGTAAGGACAAGTACGAGATTGCCTTCGCCGTGAAGGGAAACTGCGACGTGACGGTCGCACTCGTGGACAAGGACGACAGGGTGGTCCGGCACCTTGCCTCGGGCGTGCTCGGGTCGAACGCGCCCGCGCCCTTCCAGAAGGGATCGTTTTCACAGAAGATTCCCTGGAACGGAAAGGACGACCTGGGGGATTACGTCAGGGACCCGGCGGCGCTTCGCGTCCGGGTGTCCCTCGGGGTGAAGCCGGTGTTCGACAAGCTGTTCCTAGGCGTCAGCCCGAAGTGCCTGCCGGGGTTCGTGTGGGGCATCGCGATCGGTCCGGACGGGGCCTATGTGTTCTGCAAGGGAAACGGCGCGCACGGCCACGTGGCCATCCGCACGTTCGACCATGAAGGCAAGTACGTGATGTCTCTCGTGCCGCCGCCCGCGAACCTTCCGGAATCGAAACTGGGCGGCATGGGCTACGTGGAATACGAGAAGGGCGCGCGCGCGATACACTCTCCCGACATCCTCGAGACGGTCGGACGCGACGGATATATCCTGCCCGGCGTCAACGGCAAGAGCGTCGCCGATCAGCAGCCGGCGCTCGCGAACGGGCGGCTCTTCTTCTGCAATTCGGGGTCGAACATCCTCGCTGGCTCGGTTTTCTCGTCCAGGCTGTTCTACGTGTTTACGGACGGATCCACCGACGTGAAGGGGCTGGACGGCAAGCAGTTCGCGCACGGCAGTCACATGCAGCCGCGCCTGGCCGCGTCTCCCGACGGCAAGCTCATATACATGATCGGGGTCGAGGGAGCGCACGCGGTATTTCGCAGTTCGGCGCTCGGGGACGACAAGGCGGTGACGTTCGTCGGCGACCCCAAGAAGCCGGGATCGGACGAGACGCACCTGAACGGCCCGACCGGGCTGGACTGCGACGCGAAGGGGCGGGTGTATGTGGCGGATCCCAAGAACAACCGGGTCCAGATCTTCTCGCCCGAGGGGAAGTTCCTGAAGAGCATTCCCGCCGACAGCGCGACCGTGGTGAGGGTGCACCAGAAGACCGGTGCGGTCTACGTGCTCCACAAGACGCGGGTGCAGGGAAAGAGCGTCGGCCGGCTTACCAGGTTCTCCGCGTTTCCGGAGCTGAAGGACGAACTTCACCAGGACAACTTGCTGGGGGCGGTGATGGCGGTGGATTCCTGGACGGCGAAGCCCAGGCTCTGGATGGCCGGCCACAGCAGCACGGTCAACACGGCCGGCGCGTTCGGCAGCGGGCCGAGCGTGACGATATGGGAGGACGACGGCAAGTCGTTCCGTAAGATCTCGGACTTCGACGAAGAAGCCAAAAAGGAGGAGGGAGACCGGCACATAGGACGGTGGGGCGGCCAGTGGGTCGGGCCCGGCGGCAAGGTGATCGGGGACCCCATGCGCGAGCGATTCTACGTGAACAACCGCCACGTATTCGATCCCAAGACCGGATCGCGCCTCGGGCACCTCAAGATTCCCGCCTTCGGCTATGACGACATAGCGGTGGACAAACGCGGCTACGTTCACGTGCACCTCAACCCGCTGGATGCGAAGGGGGTGATACGGGTCGAGCCCGACGCCGAACCGACGAAGGAGCAGGCCCGCGGCGGGACCGAGGACATGGTATTTCACTGCAGGGAGGTCCCTTACGACTACGGGGTGGAGGTAAAGGTCAGATACAACCCGGTCGCGATCGGCGGATTGCCGGTGAGGGACCAGGCCGGGCCCAACGGGTTCCAGGACGGGCTGGGCGTGAATATGCGCGGGGACGTCGCCGTGGAAAGCAAGATATGGTACGTGCCCAAGATGGAAGACGTGGGCTTCAACCTGGCCTACCAGGGCACGATGCAGAAGAAGGCCCTCGGGATATACGGCGGAGATCCCGCCGGGGTGAGGATGGCGCACGCTTCGTTCCTGAGACATTTTCAGGACCTGGAGAAGCGCGGCGAGGAGGTATACACGATTCGCCGCCGTCCGGGATCTCCTCTCGCGGGCGGTACGGTATGGGTCCACGACCGGACGGGCGAGCTCCGGGGTGAGAACTGTATGGTTGTCGGCGGGCAGATAATCGACGGGGTGATGATCGACGAGGACGGGAAGCTGTACTTCGTCAACAACCGGATACGCATGGCGGGAGAGAAGCCGTTCCTCTCCGGCCTCGGGGGAAGGTTCGGCATTCCGCGGGACAAGTGGAGCTACAGCCCGAATACCGGAACGATGATAAAGTCGAGCGGGGAAAGGGTGCTGGTTCAGGAGGCGAAGGCCGCCATCCCGATGGAATCGCTTCCCAACCGCCCAGCGGACCTGTGGAAGGGAATGAAATGCTGGGTGGAGGGCTCCGAGTGGTTCTACGGCGGGGCCTCCCCGATCACCTTCGGCGGCTGCGCATGCCCGGCGCAGAGACTGCACACCGACTGGTACAGGCGCACGTACGTCCCGGAGGCGTACCGGCATTCCATCGCGCTGCTCGACACGGGCGGGAACCTCATCATGCACATAGGGCGCTACGGCAACTACGACAGCGGCTTCGGACCGAAGAGCAAAATCCCGGTTGGTGACGACGGCATCGCGCTGTTTCAGCCCCGCTACATCGGCGGGACGGACGACTACGTCTGCTTCAGCGACTGGGGCGAGCGCTTCGTCCTGCTGAAGCTCGAATACCACGCCCAGGAGACGTCACCGGTTCAGAACTGAGAGGCGGAAGATGAAGATGCTGGCGGCGGTGCTGGCGCCGATCCTGATGGTTGTCGCGGAGAGTCAGGCGGCCGTAGCGGGACCGCGCGTCGTGAAGACGAGGTTCGCGACGGAAGACGTGGTGATCGCGACGGCAGTGGCCACCAAGGACCCGTTCGGCGCGAAGGGGGACGGCAAGACCGACTGTACCGGAGCCGTGCAGGCGGCGATAGACGCCGTCGCGAAGGCCGGGGGCGGGGTGGTATTCCTGCCCGAGGGCCGCTACCGGTTCGAGGGCGGTCTCCTGCTTCGCGAGACCGTGACGCTCCGGGGTGACTGGAGGAGTCCGGAGAAGGACCGGAAGGTGGAGGGGACGATCCTCATGCCGACGGCCGGACGCGGCAAGGCCGAGGATCCCCCCTTCGTGACGATGGAGCGCGGAAGCGGCATCAGGAACCTCAGTGTCTGGTATCCGGATCAGGACCCCGGGAACATAATCCCCTACCCCTGGACGTTCCGGACGAGCGCGCAGAAGACCGGCAACAATACGACCGTGTACCACGTGACGCTGGTGAACAGCTACCAGGCGATCAGGTTCGGCTCGGAATGGAACGAGCTTCACACGGTGCGCGACGTGCACGGTTCGCCGCTGGCGTGCGGCATATGGATGAATTTCTGCACCGATATCGGACGGCTGGTCCACGTACGGTTCGATCCCGCGTACTGGCTTGAGAGCGGTCTGATGGAGGTGTCGGACGCGAAAGAGAAGGCGGTTCGGTCCTTCGTCAGGAAGAACGGGACCGGGATATTCGTCGAGCGGTCGGATTGGGAGTACTTCTACGACGTCGGGCTGACGGGCTACGCGCGCGGGGTGCAGATTAACGGCAATACGAACGCGGTGCTGTACGACGTGAAGGCGACCGGCGGCGGAGTGGGGCTCCGGATAGACGCCGTCAATTCCATAGGGCTCGCGGTGACGAACTGCCGGTTCGACGGTGACGAGACCGGGGTTCTCGGCAGGTTCCGGGGGAGCTGTTGTCAGTTCAACGGCTGTGTGCTGGGGGGAAAGGCGAAGACCGCGGCGCTGCTGGAGGGGGACGGGAAGCTGAGCTTTCAGAACTGCGTCTTCGAGGGATGGTCGGACGCGGGGGCCGTCGCCGCGAGGGGCACGGTGAATCTGCTCGGCTGCGACTTCAGGGGCAAGGGGACCGCGGCGCGGCTGGGGCCGGCCGTGGCGCGGGCGCACATACTCGGGAACACATTCGCCGGCACACCGGGACTCGATATCAAGAGCGAGGGAGATATCCAGATAACCCATCACGATTTCGGATTCGCGCGTCCGAGTGCGGAGCCTATCGTTCTTCCGCCCGATCCGAGACCGGCTGCCGATAGACTGTTCAGTGTCCTGGAGCACGGGGCGAAGCCGGAGGAAGGATTCGACAATACGAAAGCGTTTCAGGCGGCGCTCGACGCGGCGGGTAAGGCCGGCGGCGGAACGGCGTACGTTCCGGCGGGGAACTACGGCTTCAGTGGGACGATAACGGTGCCGACCGGGGTGGAGCTTCGCGGGACGTTCGACGTTCCGCATCACACGGTCTCGGGCGGCTCGGTACTCATGACGTACGCGGGGCGGGGCGAGGAGAAGGGGACGCCGTTCATCAGCCTGGCGGCGAAGTCGGGCGCGCGGGGATTCACGGTGTGGTATCCGGAGCAGAACGTCACCAAGGTGGTGCCGTACCCGTGGGCGATATGGAGCACGGGACCGGGCTGCTGGGTGGTGGACGTGTCCGTGGGGAACGCGTACCAGGGCGCGGACTTCGGCACGCACCCGAGCGAGGGGCACCTGCTTCGCTACCTGTGCGGGGCGCCCCTTCGAAGGGGGCTGTGGGTGAGCAAGGGAAGCGGCGTGACGGACAGCTGTCACTTCAACCCGCACTTCTGGGGAAGGAACCACCCGAGTTATCCGGAGCCGGCAGGCCAGCCGGAGGGCGGAAAACTCACCCAGGCGGTGTGGGAGTACCAGCAGAGAAATCTGGACGGCTTCATATTCGGCAGGTGCCCGGAGACGATACAGGTGAACAACTTCCTCTACTCGTGTCTTCACGGGCTTCACTTCACGGACGACGGGGGAGGGAGCTCCGGCCGGGTGATAAACCACGGTTCCGACAGGGCGTCCCACGGGGTGACGCTCGACGCCGCGTCCGAGAAAGGGATCGAGCTGGTGAATACCGAGATCGCCAGTCCCGGCCCCGCGGCGCTGCTGGTGACCGGCGGGTTCACGGGGAAGGCGTCCATCTTTAATTCGCTGTCGTGGTGGGGGGGACGCGCCGGTGTGCTGGGGGGAAAGGGCGACATTCTGATACAGCAGTGGTACTACTCCGTGTCTCAGTCGATGCATGTCGCGTCGGGGAGAGTGAGCCTGCAGAATCTGCATTTCGTCGGCGGCGAAACGCACGTCGCGATCGAGGGGACGGCCGAGAAGGTTTCCCTGGTGGGCAACAGTGCCCGCACGTTCGGAGCCTTCCGGTTCACGCCGGGGCCGAACGTCATCGGCAGGGCGAACAGCCTGGAGCCGGCCGGGCAGGGAAAGGCGGGGAGATTCGAGACCGGGTTTGAGAAGGGTCAGCCGCTGCCGGGCCGGAACGACAACGCGCACAACAAGCTGGACTCGGAAAAGCTGGCCTGCCGTCCGACCGCGGGCGAAGGACGCGAGGGGGGTGCGGGCCTGGTGATGTCCGGCGAGGACGTGAAGAAGAGATCGTTCGCGTATTTCACCCTGTTCGAGACCGATATCAGGGTGACCCCGGCGACCGTGCTGAGCTACTGGATGAAGCCGGAGGACGAAAGGAGCCGGCGGGCGGGGGTGGATCTCTACTTTACCGACGGATCGAACCTGCGGGACTCCGGGGCGAAGGACGGGGAGGGCCGCGGACTGCATCCGATACTCCCCAAGGGACCGGCCGGGAAATGGACGAAGATAGAGTGCGCGCTGGGGGAGTGGCACACGGGGAAAACCATCAAGACGATCGTCGTCGCGCGGGACGACAGGGAGAGCACCGGGACGTTTAACGTGATCTTCGACGACATATTCGTGGGCGCCCCGGAGGGAACGAAGGTCGTTGGAATGCCGCGGGCGGAGCCGGACGGGGGGACCCATAGCGCTCCGGTTACGGTGCGCCTGGCGTGCGAGCCCGCCGCGCACGCGATACGCTACACGCTGGACGGCTCGGACCCGAGCAAGGACTCGACGCTGTACA
>CAYMFW010000078.1:0-7049 GCA_964389785.1 uncultured Planctomycetota bacterium | reverse complement strand
CGGCTCGTTTCCACGGAAGGGTTCTCCAGTCTATGATAATCCGATACGCTTCGAGAAGCCGGGGCTCTACGAGATGCGTTTCGAAGGAGTCGGCGCGAACGGGAAGCCGGCGACGTCGATGCAGAGTCGGCTCTTCGATGTGAGGTAGCAGGGATGGGAAAGAAGAACATGCGGGCACACGGGAAACGGGGTTCGAACGCGTTCACCCTGGTGGAGCTGCTGGTGGTGGTGGCGATCATCGCCATCATGGCTTCGATCCTGCTTCCCGGTCTGTCCCGCGCGCGGGAGTACGCGTATTACACTCGCTGCAAGAGCAACCTGAGGCAGATAGGTATCGGCTTCACGCTCTACGCCGGAGAGAACAAGGGAAAGATGCCGCAGTCGTGGGACCCCATGTGGGGCGGACGGTGCCCGGGCAGCACCGGGGAAGGCGGCACCAACTCGAACCGCAAGATAGGCCAGTGGGGGGGGGTGTGGCTGTACGCGTGGAGCTGGCAGAACCCGAGCTGGGAGCTTGTCGGAAGGTTCTACGACGACCGGACCCCGGGGCAGAACTGGGACGGCGTGAACGCCGGCGGCTGGAAGGGGCGCCCGCGCCAGCCGGGGAAGTACGTCAACGTCGAAGTGTGCTGGGACCCCATCATCAAGGTGAGGGATTGGGGATTCGGCATGGGCGCGCCGCTCTACCGTGCGGGCACCGAACAGGTACGGGACGCGCGCATGCGGACGGTGGGCATCATGGGTTATTCCTTCTTCATCTACCCCACCGGGTGTTACGCGTACCAGACCACCGGGCGCGGCGAGCACGTCTTCGGTCATCCGGACAACAACGCAGGCCCGGCCTACACCGAGGAGCCGTACCGGCCCGCGACGAGACACCGGAACATCATGACGTCCAACAAGCCGTCCGTGTGGATGGCGACCTGTCTTCCCCCGGTCGATACGAGGAGTTGGGGCGGGTCGTGGGCTCCCCGGATCAATTCCTCGCACTTCGGGGCGACGCAGGCGCTGCTCGGGGTGTTCGAGTTCAACGCGGTTCACCTCGACGGGCACGTCGACGACGGACCGTTCCAGGAATGCTGGAGACAGTCGAGTGACGAGGCCGGCGCGTGGACCTCCTGGATGGGAGGGAACTACAGCGGCCACCCCTACGGCTGGGCGTACAAGGACAACAACGGCAACAACGGCATTTCGGAAACCGCCTCCTTCGACGGGGCGTTCGATCAGAATCGATAGGCGACTTGCAGACCATAACGATTTCAGGGAGGAGTGTCATGCGTGAAGAAACGTGTCCGAAGAGGTTGCTTGAGAGACTGATTGCGGTTTCGTTCTGTCTGCTGGCCGCGGCCGGCGCGGCGTTCGCGCAGGAGGGCCACATCACCAAGTGGGAGATCTCCGGTCCCTACACGCAGGAGGGGAAGGACGGTCCAGCCCTCTTCGACGTTGTGTTTTCTCCCGAGACGCCCGGCGACAAGAGCGTGAAGTGGCGCCCGGTGACCGGGGCAACCGTTGACCTGGCCCAGCTCATCGGGGGGGAGAACCGCGTCGCGTATCTGCGCGCGGGCGTCAGCTCCCCGAAGCCGCAGAAGGCGCGCCTCGAGATCGGAAGCGACGACGGGGTCAAGGTCTGGCTGAACGGCAAGCTGGTACACGCCAACAACGCGTCCCGGGGAGTCACCCCGGGCCAGGACAAAGTGGACGTGATGCTGAAGCAGGGGGTGAACACGCTGCTTCTCAAGATCAACCAGGGCGGAGGAGGCTGGGGCGCGTGCGCCCGCCTGGCTGCCTCGGGGGGCGGCGAGCTTGCGGCGGCGTCCGCCAAGGCCGGGCCGGATACCGGCATCTACTCGCCGTCGCTCGAGGAGATCTATCAGGGATACAATCCTTCGTTCAGTGAGCAGGGCCGCAGGGCGATGGCGGGCCACGGGGGCGAAGGGCTGAGGAACGAGATGAAGTTCTCCCGCCAGAAGCACTTCATGAACATCGGCGACGTGAAGATCGACGCCCAGGTGTGGCCGATCATCAAGAAGGCGAACGAGACCATGGACGAGAAGAAGGAGTACCGGAAGGCAACCGAGTACTACCGGCGGATACTGCAGGAGTATCCCGACGACCTGGTTCAGATCGCGGATGAGGGGGTCTTCGTTCCCGCCGTGCTGTACGTGCAGAGACGGATCCTCACGTATCCGAAGAAGGAACTTACCTACTACCGAATACTGTACGATCCCGCGGCGAAGGAGATATTCGAGAGGGCCCTCAAGCGATACTCGATATTCGACTACAAGGACCTCGTGAGGTTTCACCTGGCCACGTCGTACGGCGACGACGCGCTCTTCGCGCTCGGAAACGACGCGTTGGACAAGGGAAAGTACAAGGAGGGCAGGCGCTACTACGAGAGGATCGTGACGTATCACGGCCTGAAGGACGAGGATCGGGACAGTGTAAATCTCGATCGGGATCAGGTATGGGTGAGGCTGGCTATCTGCTACAGGCATCTCGGCAGGAACGAAGAGTTCGAGGCGGCCGTCAAACGGGTAAAGAACAGGAAAGAGGAAACGGTAGCTCGGCTGCTCAAACAGCTCGAGACGCTGAAGTACGATGAATTCGCGGTCAGGCAGAGGGAGGGGAGGCGCAGCGCGCGGTACGAAGCGGCCGACGACAAGGACCTTTCCGATCCGCTCCCGTACACATTTTCCGCCAACACCGGAGAGTGGCGGGTCCCCCTCACCGGGCGCAACTGGGCGCTGGAGACGGAGGCTCTGCCGTGGGTGACCGAGACGGACATGATCTACAAGGACATGAACGTTGTCTACAGCCGCTCGATACTGACCGGCGAGCTGAACTGGGTCTTCGGGCCGGGCGGGGTGAGCCTGGATTGGGACCACAACCCAGGCGGCGCGTGGGGAGGCCCGTGCGGCCCGAACTACTACCCCCAGCAGGCCGTCCTGGTCCAGGACGGCACCGTATTCGCGAACATGTTCGTGTACGGACCGTCCCTGGTGGCGGTGGACCAGCACACCGGAAGGCTTCTGTGGGCGAAGGGACCCATGGCGGCGCAGACCGAGGACGAGTGGCTGGACCGGTACCAGTGCTCTCCCGCCGGCAGCAGGGGAGTGGTAATTGCGCCCGTGGTGCACGACGACATCCGCGGCCGCGCGCACATATCCTCGACGGCCGAGCTCGCGGCCTTCCAATCGAGAACGGGGAAGCTGTTGTGGCGGACGTCGCTGGGGAGGATCTCGCCGCTGAAGATCACCCAGAGCCGGTATCCGAGGAAGATCAGGATACTCTCGACGACTCCTCTGGTGAAAGAGGGCGTGGTCTACCACGTGACCGACGCCGGGATAATCGGAGCGGTGGACGTAGAGACCGGCGGTATCCTGTGGCTGACACGGTATCCGCAGAACAAGAAGGTTCTGGACAACTTCTCGAACCCGGGAAGGATATGGCGGAACGAGGCGCCGCTGATACGCGGCAACAAGCTTTACGTCACGCCGGTGGATACCGGACTGCTTCTCTGCCTCAACACGGAGACCGGCCGGGTGCTGTGGACATCGACGCAGAACACCGACGCCAACTGGTGGCGGGGTCACGGAGGGGGTGCGAAGGGATACCCGCACATGATGCGCATGAACGGCTTCACCTCGGACGGCCTACTGGCGCTTTCCTGGGGCGACATGACCTTTCTCAGCCCCGACACCGGCCAGCTGGTCTGGAGGGCGCGGCTGAGCCGCGAGTGGCTGGAGGGGGGCGACTCCAGGGGAAAGGTTCTGAAATTGGTGGGGAAGCCGCCGAAAGGTCTGGAGCCGGCGATCAACGGCGAGGGCAACGATTTCTGGTGGGGACTGGGCGTCGTCGCCAGCCCGCCGACGCTCGCCAGAAACGGCAAGGTCCATTTCTCCATGCGATCCTACGACAACAACTCCGGCGGGATATTCTATTCGGAATACTGCCTTGACCTGAAGGAACGGGGCCTGACGGACCAGAGGAGATGGTTCCAGGGCGTTCACAACGACCTGCCCGTCGCCAAACAGGTGGTGAACGAAGAGCCGGAGATATTCAAGCCGGCGCAGCGGATGACGTTCAAGCGTTGGGGAGTCGACTTCGAGGCCGACATGACCACCGAGCACATCGTCGTTCGCTACGACCGCAAGAAGCTCGATGAAGCGCTGGCCAAAGACGACCGGCTCGAGACACTCTTCGGCAAGGCCGAGATCGCGCGTAAGAGGAGAGAGATCAAGGAAGCGATCCGCCTGTACGAGTCGTGCAAGCCGCTTCTTCCCTCCGAGGAGGAGGACAGGAGAAAGAACATCAATCTTCGGCTCTATCCTCTCTACACCGAGCTTGCCCGCTGGGGTCATCAATCGGCAGACCTCGCTTTCCTCGAGGACGCGTGCAAGAAGATGGGGGCGACTGCCTCCAATCCCACGCAGGAGATACGCGCGCTTCTGGCGTACGCGGAGCTTCACGCGAAGAAGGGCGATTGGGACAAGGCCGTCCAGGTGCTGCAGAACGCGTCGAGGCACTACTGGAGAGAGCCCATCATGGTGTCCGGCCTGGAGGTGGGCAACCGCGAGAAGCTCACAGCCACAGCGCTGAAGAGCCTGGAAAACGTCCTGGGAGAGATTCCGGCCCCGTACGCCGATGTGGCCAAACAGTTCTACGAGGCCGAAAAAGCGTCCTTGGACGATTACTTCCTCGCCGTGGCGAACGTGGACGAGGACTACGCGGTTGAAACGAGAAGTCTCATCTCCAAGAGGCTGAAGGACCTGCTGGCCCGCGCGCCGAAGGAGTATCGGGAGCAGTACGAGAAGCAGGCCGGGAAAGAGCTCGAGAAGTACGAGAGCGTGGAGGTTGGGGAACGGCTGCTGTGGTGCTGGCCCGAGAGCGAAGCCGCCAGGAAGAAGATACGGGAGCTCGCGGCGAAGACCGCCTCTCTGAAGCCGGTCGAAAGGCAGTCGAGGTTGTGGCGATTCGGCGACCTCGCCGAGGCCTGCGGTCTCGGAAACAAGCTGGTTACCGATGGGAAGAAGGGCCTCGCACTGGCTCCGTCCCTCTCCACGATGTCACAGGGCGCGGGAGCGGGTGAGGTCGAGGCGAAGAACGTAGACCCGGACATGGTGAGACTCGTGCTTCCCCAGAAAGGGCAGACGCAGAACACGGCGCAGTTCCTTTTCGTCGGAGGCAGGAAAAAGAGGGCCTACGGAAACAGATTCACGATCCTGTGCTGGAACATGAAGGAGAACAAGAAGGAGTGGATATCGCGGGAGATACTCCTCCACGGCAAGATGGTGAGCGGCGAGGGCTACGAGGTGGGCTTCGAGGAGGTATTCATCCATGGAAACCTGGCAATAGTCCACGGCCAGCACGACGTGATCGCGATAGACCGCACGCCCGGTGCCGACCTGGACCAGAAGGGGAAGAAGGAGAAGAAGTGGCATTTCAGAGTTCCTCTGGGCTTCAAGATACGGTCCGTCGACATGTGCGGCGACGTGCTGGTCCTCTGCGGAAGGGGAAGTACCGTTGCCATATCCCCGATAACCGGCGAGATCATCTGGGATGACTCCGAGATAGGCGAGTTCTACGCCGGACCGTTCTTCCACAAAGACACGATGCTGACGGTGAGGCAGAGCCCCGCCGAGGTATCCTTCAGAAAGGTGGGAACGGGCAGGCTTCTCTGCCGGCTCAGCCTTCCCGGTCTCACCACGAACAAGAAGCATCCGGTGTACGCGCTGGAGGGCGGAGGGCAGAGCCCCGCGGCGGCGGCGGCCGCACAGGCGTACCCCGTGGCGTTCGCGGAGGGCCTGCTCGCGCTCTCCGACGGCCTCACGTATCACGTGGTTGACTGCGACAAGCGTCAACTGCGGTGGTCCAGGGCCGCGACCAAGCTTGATATGTCGCAGGACGCCTCCTACCGGATGTGGATCAACGGGAACAGACTGCTCGTGCTCAAACCGTATTACGCCGTCCTCGAGAACGCGGTGATGGACCTCGCCTCGGGAGACATGCTCTGGAGAAGGCGGGAGGGCGGCAGAAAGATGGACGCTAAGCTCAAGAAATTCGAGACGCAGGACGCGACGGGGGGCAAAGCCGCGACCGGTCTGGTACTCAGCTCCATGGTCTTTGTTGACGGAACCGCGTACGGCATCAAGTACGAAATGGGAGCTTCGACCGTGACCCTCGTGGGGCTTGATCCCAAGACGGGAAACGAGACAATGAGTATAAGAGAGAAGGGCTACGACGATGCGGAGGCGTACGTCGAACCAAGCTGGAGCAAGGGCTGCGTCGCCGTGAGGATTCAGGACGGCAACAAGTTCGAGGTGTGGCAAGTTGACGTGAAGGCGAAGAAGCTGGTGAAGAAGATCCGCCTGGAGGGATACGGACGCCTGGGCGAATACGGAGATGCGTCGGCCGTCTGGCAGGGCCCGTACCAGGCGATATGGGCGTACGAGAAACGGAAGGTCGCCGGACCGGGCATGTGACGGAATAGAGGCCTCTGGCCCTTGCGCGTCTCCGGCTTCGGGGTTACCATGAGTCATGGCATCTGAGGAAGGATCGATCGTGAAGAGGGCCTCTGTGAAACACATCTGGTTCATTCTCCGAGGCGGAGTGCTGGCCGTACTCGTGGCCTTCTTTCTGAAGACGGCGGCGTATTCGTCCCAGAACGTCGGGACGGACAATTTCATCAGCTGGTTCTCTGCCAAGGTCTACAACGATATCTTCCATAAGTACGGCGAACGCAGGGGGGAGCGGGCATTCACCAGGCGTCTCTTCGTCCCGGAGGATATAAAGGACGCCGGGAAGCTGGGATCCAGGCTGAACGATTCCAGGACTCCCCTGGAGCGATTCCTCCACGGCGAGCTCTCCGAGGAGACACGGGACCTTATCGGGGCCGGGCTCGGTGAGGGCGGCCCCCACGATCGCATAAAGCGGTCTCTGGCGCGGGATTTCAACCGCCTCATCCAGGGCGGGAGCATGTACCGCAGGGACCGGTTTGAGGGGACCGGTCTCAGAACGGATACCAAGTATCTCCTGGTGCTGCGGGGCGA
>CAYMFW010000077.1:0-20758 GCA_964389785.1 uncultured Planctomycetota bacterium | reverse complement strand
ACTACGGTCATCAGGTGGTATTCTTCAGGGAGACGGAGCTGACGGGTACGAAGTTCACCTCGATCATCAAGGCGGAATTTCTCATCTTCCCGATCCTGTTCGTGGGTACGCTTGTCTTCAGCCAGTTCATGTGGTCGATCGGACCGGTGCCGAGCGACATGTTCCCGTACGCGAACGAGTTCTGGGAACTGGGCGCCTACCAGCAGGGGCTGGTGTGGTCGGCAACGCTTCCCGGCGAGGCGATCAGCCCGTTCCGTGAGGCGTTCCGGCCGGAGTACATCGCTATCGGGTTCGGTCTTGCACTCGCGGTGTATATGACGCTTGCCCACTTCGGGCTCCCGGTGTTCCTCGTGTACGGGGTGGTACGCGGTCTGGACCAGACGATGCCGCAGGGAGTCATTCCGATGTTCCTCGGAGCGCTCCTGGGAAGATTCGTGTTCCGGAAGTGGTACGGCGAGAAATGGCCGCAATACAGGATTGTTTTTGCCGCCGGGTTCTCGGCGGGGATAGGGTTGATAACGATGCTCAGCCTGGGATTCGTCCTGGCGAGTAAGAGCGTGATAAAGCTGTGGGTGTAGACATGAAGAGGAATTCTGAGATTCTCGCATGGGCCGGCTGGCAGGTCACCGTTCCCGAGGATTGGCGACCGCTGCGCATCGAGGGGGAATGGAGCAAGGGGTCGATGATCGTGGGAAGCGCCGACGAGGCGGTCATGCAGGTGAGGTGGGTCCGGCCGAAAGACGGCGGGTTCGACGCGAAAAAATGGCGCAGGAAGCGTCTCGCGTCGATGCCGTGTGCCGCGACGGAGGACGGGATAGGTCCGGAGGGATTTCCGGTTGCAGTTCTGGCGCCGGAATACCGGACCGCCGATGGCGGCGAAGGTATTCTCTGGTTCGGGTACTCCCCCACTGCGCGTATGACCGTTGAAATAGTCGCCGGCGGCAAGTCCTCGGAGAACACGGTGAGAGACGTGGTCAAGCGAGTGATCCCGTCCCTGATCGTGTACGGTGCCGGTGAAGCGACGTGCTGGTCCGTATTCGGAGCGAGTTTCGAGACGCCTGCGGGGTTCATTATGACGGGAAAAAGGCTGCTGCTGGGTGATATCGCGATCGAGGTCTCGTGCGCACGCGGACGCAGGCTCCTGGTAAGGCAGGTGTATCCCTGCACGCTTGCACTCGCCCGGAGAAAGCTGCCCGGCTGGATGGATTACCAGCCCTTCACTGAGCACAGACGCTTTCGCTCTTCCGGAGGGGAAGAGAACTGGAGCGTCGAGTGTTCCGGAAGACGGCTGGCAGGCGTGAGACGCTCAGGTCGAAAGCGGTTCCCATTTCCGCTCGGCGTCATTGCGCCTCGCTGGAGCTCGGCCGCGGTGGTGTGCGATCATGAACTCGACAGGCTGCTGATAGCCGAGTACGACTCGAAGGACAGGAACGGCAGCGAGGTGCTGTCGCGCGCGGTGAGCTCGATGAACTGGGTGCGCAATGAGCGGTAAGCCGCAGCTGGACAGGGACGCCGCTCTCGGTGCGAAGCCGGAGCAGGCGCCCCACGTGCGTCGGGAGGAAAGAGATAACGGAGGGCTTCTGGTGACGATGGCGCTTCCCCGGGCCGGGTGGCTCAAGTGGGTCAGCGGCTCGGGTGACGTGGAACGGACCTTCGGCCTGGACGTTCTTGGGCGCGAGGTCTATGAGGCGTGCGACGGCAGAACCAGGGTGAGGGAAATCATCAGGACGTTCGCCAGGGCTCACCGCGTGAGCATTACGGAAGCGGAGGCGTCTGTCACCACGTTTCTCAAGACGATGATGGCGAAGGGCGTAGTCATGATGGCCGTGGACAAGAAGGCGCTGATGGCGGAAGGTCGAGGATAGGCATGCCGAACGTGAAAAAGAGAGTCGGGAAACAGAGCCAGCTGCCCTTCATGCAGGCCTTCGGGATCGCCTGGAAGAGCATACGGGTGCGACTACTGAGGTCGCTGCTGGTGACGAGCGGTATCATCCTGGCGCTCGCGTTTCTCACGTACATTCTCTCCTCCGACGTGCTCGCGCGTCAGGTCGCCGCCGAGGGCTCGCCGGAAGTCCTGGAGACGCTGAAGAAGGCAGGGGTCCTCGACACGCTCGGCGACAGCGACGCGCGGATACAGACGCGCTGGATCGTCGGACTGGCCCTCATGGTTGCGTTCGTCGGGATACTGAACGCGATGCTGCTGAGCGTCACGGAGCGGTTCGCCGAGATCGGCACGATGAAGTGCCTGGGGGCGCTGGACCTGCTCATCGTCGAGCTGTTTCTCATGGAGAGTACGATGCAGGGGTTCGTAGGTACCGCTCTCGGGGTTATAATCGGTCTCGTGCTGACGTTCGTGGAGGGCGCCGGGCTGTACGGCGCGGCGATGTGGGGGCTGATTCCGCTCGGAGAGATCATGAAGCTGTCCGCGATATGCCTCGTCGCGGGCACCGGCCTGACCGTAGTCGGGGCGCTCTATCCCGCGTGGCAGGCCGCAAGGATGCAGCCGGTGGCGGCGATGAGATCGGAGATATAGGCCATGTCAGATGATACGGCAGTCGATACTGCGGCGGAGAAGAACGGGAAAGAGGCGCTTCTTGCGGTGCACGTCGTGCGCGGGATAGACATCAAGAAGACGTTCCATCTCGGCGGCGAGCCGGTGCACGCACTCAGGGGTGTCGACATCTCGGTCAAGCGTGGCGAGTACGTGTCGATTATGGGGCCGAGCGGCTCCGGAAAGAGTACTCTCTTCAACATGATCGGAGGGCTGGACAAGCCCGACAAGGGAGAGGTGTTCATAGATGAGGTGGATATCGCCGCGCTCGACCCGTTCGAGCTGGCGTGGCTTCGCTGCCACAAGATCGGATACATATTCCAGACGTTCAACCTGATACCGATCGCGACGGCGCTGGAGAACGTGATGCTGCCGATGCTGTTTGCGGGCACCACCCAGGCGGACGCGCAGGACCGCGCCGCGGAGCTGCTCACCAAGGTCGGGCTGGGCGAGAGGCTGCTTCACAAGCCGGTCGAGCTGTCCGGCGGCCAGCAGCAGCGTGTAGCGGTCGCCAGGGCGATGGCCAACGATCCGGCGATTATCCTCGCGGACGAGCCGACCGGCAACCTGGACCTGAAGACCGGCGAGGAGATCATTCGCATCCTGGAGCAGCTCAAGGAGGAGTTTCACGTCACCGTACTGACCGCAACGCACGATCTGAAGATGCTCGCCGCGTCCGACCGGGTGGTCTATCTCACGGACGGTCAGATCAGCAACATCAAGCACCGCGGCGAGCTCGACATCTCCATCGGTACGATCGAGGGCGAATGACGGGATGAGGGCACTGGCTCGCCTGCTCACTCGGACTTGGCGCGGAAGTGCTCCCTGTAGTAGCTGACGAGCGCGGCAGCGTCCACCGCCGCCGTCAGCCAGACGAGATAGATCCGTGCGGTCGGCAGGACATCCAGGATAAAGGGCAGACACGTGACGAACATGAGGATCGCGGAGGCCTTTCCCCAGGAGTTCGCCATCGGCAGCGCGCCCGGCCGCCGCAGGACCAGCGCTCCGCGAACGGCGAGAAGCGCCTCCTTCCCCAGCTTGAAGATCACGTACCACAGCGGGAAGCCGCGGAACAGACAGAGACCTATCACCGCGCCTGTCGCCGCGAGCTTGTCCGCGATGGGGTCCATCGCCTTGCCGAGCTCGGTTACCTGATTGAGTTTCCGGCTGAGGTAGCCGTCCAGCATGTCAGTCAGGCCGATGACAACTCCCACGGCGAATGACGCGGGCGGGCCCCAGGACCCTCCCACTGAAAGGAGACAGATGAAGGGAGCAATGAGCGCCAGACGCAGAAGCGTGAGGATATTGGCCGGATAGAGTAGCTCGCTAGGGTTGACTTTCACTTCTGGAGCGGGTGATGGGAGTCGAACCCACGACAACAACGATGGCAACGTTGCGCTCTACCACTGAGCTACACCCGCGCGACCACATGATAGCTACGGGGCCGAAACCTGTCAAGAGAGGGCGGCGTACCTTCGGCAGGGCTCACGTCAAGAAACTCGTCCCTGCCCCTTCTTCGCGGCGCACTTCAGTGTCCTCCGGTCAGCCGCCGGCCCCGATCCATCCGGCCACCTCTATCGCCTTCAGCATTCCCTTCGCCTTGTTGATGGTTTCGACGTACTCCTTCTCAGGAACGGAATCCGCCACGATGCCCGCTCCGACCTGGACGTGCGCCGATCCTCCCGCGAACACCACGGTGCGGATCGCGATGCAGGTGTCCATGTTGCCTGCAAAGTCCAGGTACCCCACCGCACCCGCATACGGTCCGCGCATGTCCGGCTCCAGCTCGTCGATGATCTCCATCGCCCTCACCTTCGGCGCTCCCGAGACCGTTCCGGCGGGAAGACAGGCCTTCAGTACGTCTATCGCGTCCCGCTCAGCGTCGATCCTTCCTTCGACGTTCGACGTGATATGCATGACGTGCGAATATCTCTCGATCACCATCTGCTCAGTCACGTTGACAGTGCCGAACCGGGATATCCTTCCCACGTCGTTCCTTCCCAGATCGAGGAGCATCGCGTGCTCCGCCCTCTCCTTCGGATCGACGAGCAGCTCTTCGGCGAGAGCCCTGTCTTCCTCGTCGGATGAGCCGCGCCGGCGCGTCCCCGCGATGGGCCGCACCGTCACCAGACCATTCTCGAGACGCACCATCACCTCCGGAGAGGATCCCACCAGGTGGACGTCGTTCATGCGCAGATGGAACATGTAGGGAGAAGGGTTGATCATCCGGAGGGAACGGTACACGCTGAACGGGTCCGGGGCGGATTCCAACGTGAGTCTCTGGGAAAGGACGACCTGGATGATGTCGCCGGCGGCAATATATTCTTTGCCCGCGCTGACCGCCTCCTCAAACGCACCCGGTTCGAAATTCGATGAGAACGCCACGTCCGGGTCGCCGTCGATCACTATGTCGGGAGCGGACACCGGCGATGGGCTCATCAGTTTCGCGGCAACCATGTCCACCCGATCGCATGCGCTGCGGTACGCCTCCTCGAGGTCGCCGGATCCGACCCGGGCGCCGCAGACTATCTTTGCGACGTTGTTTATGTGGTCGATTACCAGCATCGTGTCATAGAAGCACAGGTATACGTCCGGGAGGTCGAGCACGTCAGGCGGGGGCGAAGGGAGATCCTCGACGTGCCGTACCGCGTCGTACCCGATATACCCGACCGCCCCTCCGGCCGCGAGGCGCGGCAGAGACGTCTCCGCCGACCGGTACCGCCCCACCATCTCGCGCACAGCGTCGAACGGGTCGCCTTCCTCGGTGCGCTCCTTCCCGGCGTCGTCGAGCACAGAAATGGACTTCCCTTTTGCCTTCAGCACCGCGAACGGATCGCACCCCATGAAGGAATACCTGGCGAGCTTCTCTCCTCCGGTGACACTCTCGAATAGAAAGGCATGGGAGCTTTCCTCTGCGAGCTTCCGGAAGGCCACCACCGGAGTGAGGGAATCAGCCATGACGTGCCGGTACACAGGCACGACGTTGGCGGAGGCCGCCAGCCCCTCGAACTCAGAAAAGGAGGGATAGTAGTTCATAAGAGAATCCTTCGAGAATGGCACCGGGGATCAGGCGCTTCTTCTATAGAGCCTGATGCTGAGGTACCGGTTCCCCCATCGCCGGGCCTGGTGGTGGTACTTCATTCGAAGGTCCACGTGATAGACGCCCTTTCCCCAGCTCTTTCTCATCTGAGCGCCCGTATCGTCCACCATGCGGTAGCCGGCTCCCGGAACGTACACGAGGGTGCCGTAGGGAATGGCCTTCGGATAGGCCGCACAGCCGGTCAGTTTCCAGGCGTTGAGCCCGATCGACGTCTTACCGTCCGCGAACGGACCGCAGCAGCGGTTCGACGGATCGTAGGCGGTCACCCTGGCCGTGACGGTCTTCCAGTACACGTACCCCTCCGGGATGGACTCGTCGTTAGTCTCACCAGTATCGAAGGATACCGTCACTATCGGGGAAGACGCGTCCGCCTGCGCGGACGTATCGCTCACCGCGACGCCGTATCCTGCGGTCCACAAGAGGACCACACACGCAATACTGGGGATCCCTCTCCTCATAGCCTGTAATTCTACGGGAATGTGAGTCACGTGTCAACGATCCACTGCCTCCCCGGGCTTTCCCGCACGCACCCAAGTCCTTATAATACCGCAACTATGGACAAACCCACTACCGGTACCAGAATCGCCAGGGCAATGTTCGTCGTCCTGTTCTTCCACGTTTTCTGGAAGCTCGGAGGCTTCCTTCTGAGCAATGTAATCGGCGGCGTCTACGGGCTCAGGGACGTGACTGATGCGTATACGATTGCGATCAACGGGGTGGTCTTCGCGCTGTATCTGATTGTCGAGGAGTCCATGGGTCCTTCCTTCCTTCCGGTATTCATCTACGGGCTCAAGGAGGATGGTGATACGCGGGCGTGGCGCTTTGCGAATACCGCATTCTCTCTGCTCTTCGTCGCCCTCTGTGTCACGGTGTTCCTCGGGATGCTGTACACGACCGAGATTATCGATTTCTGGGCGCCGGGATTCCTCGACAAGGGTCGTCTCACGGCGCGCGCTCATGCTATCACGCTCATGGGGATCGCGTTTCCGGGCCTGTTCGGACTGGCCCTGGGCTCGCTGACGTATGTCGCGCTGAACGCCTACAAAACCTTCGGATATCCCGCCGCCGGTGATGCCCTTCAGAAGTTCGCCTGGGTGGCCGTGGTTGCACTTCTCGCCATGCTCTTTCGTGAGGATCCAAAGTACATCGCCTACGGATTCATCGCCGGCTCGCTCGTGAAGATCTCGACGCACCTTGTGGGGCTGCGGGACAAGCTGCATCTGATGCGATTCAGCATTCATCTGCGCACGCCTGACATGAAACGGTACATGATGCTTCTCGGGCCCCTTCTGCTCGGCATAGTCGCCGCCAAGCTGAGAGATCTGATCACGAAAGCCATCGGCACGTACCTGGAAGAAGGGCAGCTCTCCTCCATCGAGTGGGCGAAGAAGGTAGGTGACTTTCCCGTTCTCATCCTGCCCTATGCGCTGAGCATCGCGATGTTTCCATACCTCTGCGAAATGGCAAAAGAGAGGGACTACAAGCAGTTTGCAGCTGTGGTGACGAATGCCCTCAAGATGCTGGCGATGTTCTTCCTGCCCGTTACTGTGGGGGCAATCGTGATGCGGACCCATGTCATCGCGTTCCTGTACGACTGGGGAAAATGGAGCGACTCGAACACTTACTGGACGTCTCTTGCGCTCGGCTTCTACGCCGTTGCGCTGGTCTTCTATGCGAGCGAAGCGATACTGATGCAGTCCTTTTTCTCGATGCAAAACACGTGGATACCCGTATCGGTCGGCCTGGTCGCTTCCTCGCTTCAGATTGCCGGCCTGTACGTTGCGGTCAGTGTTCTTGGCGTTGACAGGTTCTACTGCGTTGCGCTGGCGTTTCCCATCTCCCGGGCCCTCAAAAACATCGTGCTGGGCGGTCTGATGAGGCGTAAGGTGCCGATTCTTCCGGGGGCCGACACGGCTCGGTTTCTGCTCAAGATGGTCCTGCTCTGCGCGGCGGTCGGCGGAGCCATGTGCGCAACAGAGTACTTTCTGGGTGATCTTCTCCAGCTCGGCAAAGGGTCGCGCGGTCTTCTCAATGCGCGCGTCGCCGCCAGGCTGATGCTGTCATCGCTGAGCGGCGTCGCCGCGTTCGCTGCTGCGGCGTACGCTCTTCGTCTCGAGGAGGCGGCAAGTGTGCTCAGCTGGCTGCGCGGCGAGGGATGGGGGAAGATCAAGGAGAAGCTTTTTCCGGGCTCCTGACGATTGACCCGTACACTGAGAGCGCGGTGCAGCTTTCCACCCTGACGGACACAAGATCACCCGGCCTCGGCCCGGTCCCGTCGACTATGACGATATGATTCAGCGCCGTCCTTCCTGCGAATCTGGATGGGTCGCGCTTGCTGGGACCCTCGACGAGCACCTCGACGTCATTTCCGACGAGCTGTTCGTGCTTCTCGAGCGTGATCCGGTTCTGCCGATCGAGAATGCGGGAGTGTCTGGCGGCCTTCACGTCTGCCGGCACGTCGTCGCGCAATGTCGAGGCGCGGGTGCCGGGCCGCGGGGAATACTTGAAGATGAAGCTCTGCAGAAACCGACATCTGTCCATCACTCGCATGGTGGCCTCGGAATCCTCCTCCGTCTCTCCGGGAAATCCCACTATAACGTCGCTGGAGAACTCGATTTCCGGCATCAGTTTCCGGGCGCGTTCGACGATTGCGAGATACTGCTCCCGCGTATATCCCCTCCCCATCGCCTTCAGGATCCGATCCGATCCAGACTGCGCCGGCATGTGAACCGATCTGCAGACGACGGGCAGCTCAGCCATCGCTTCGAGCAGCACGTTCGTCACTCCGGCGGGATGGCTGGTGACGAAGCGAACCCTGTCGAGCGAGCATTCCCTCTGGACGGCGTGCAGCAGGTCGGCGAGGCCGCCGTTCGCGCCCCCCTTGTACCGGTCTATGCTCTGGCCGAGGAGGGTCACCTCCCTCACCCCGCATTCCTCGAGTTCGTGTATCTCCTCTATAATCTCCTTCATCGACCTGGACCTCTCGGGTCCCCTGGCGGAAGGAACCACGCAGTAGGAGCAGCCCCTGACGCATCCCCTCATCGCGGAGACGAACGCCTTCACGGTTCCCTTCCGTGGCGCGCGGTGACTGGTGATGCAGTCATCCTCGAGGAAGCCGGTGAACGCCCGGCCAGCAGGCGCCTCCTGCAGAATCTGCGCGAGTAGCCCGAGCCGTCCGGGGCCGCAGACGAAATCAACGTGAGGCATGCGCTTGATGAGGACCTTTCCCGCGCGCTCGGCCATGCATCCCAGGACCCCGATGGTGAGGTCCGGGCGTATCTGCTTCGCGTGCTTCAGCCGGCCGAGATGCGACAGGAAGCGGTTTTCGGCGTGTTCCCGCACGCTGCAGGTATTGAACAGGACGATATCCGCGTCCTCGATGCGTGTTGCCTGTTCCAATCCGCGCATGCGCAGCACATCGGCCGCCAGCTCGGAATCGAGCCGGTTCATCTGGCACCCGAACGTCTGGATGAAGAACCTCATGAGACCGTCTGAATACCAGAACCTGCGGTGCAAGTCAACGCCTGAACTTTTTCTACGGTCTCTCAAGTTGCCCTTCCCGATTGCCGAATAAATATAGAGTAGGCAGGGGAGGGTAGCCCTCGAACGTCGCGGTTCGAAATCCCTTGACGTGGTTCCCGAAGGTGGGCTATCATCCCATGCAGTGACTGGCCTAGGGCTTAGCTAAGGAGGGTCTTCCATTGCGCGCGTTACGGGTATTCTTTCTTCTGATCCTGATCGGTGTACTCGGGTGGACATGCTACACGTATCTTCTTCCCGGTCTGGGCGTCACCGGCCAGACCCCGGGATCGCGTCCGGACAGGGACACCGGGCTGACGCGATTCAGGGAAGGCGACTACGAAGGCGCGGCAAAATACCTGAAACGGGCGGCGTCCAGGGGAACGGCGGAGCCGGGCATCCTCCTGCCGCTGGGGAAGTCCCTCATCGAGCTGGGCCGCGTCAAGGAGGCCGAGAAGTTTCTGGGGCAGCTCGTGAAAGAGCAGTCGTTGGCCGCGGAGTGTCCGGAAGCACTCTATCTGCTTGCAAATGCTGCGACTGAGGACGCTGCGAAGACCGGTTATCGGGACGAGCTTCTCGCGAAGCACTATGACACCGAATGGGCGGAGAAGGCGTCGATTCCGCTGGGCGACGCCCACTATGCGGGCGGCAGGCTCTTTGAAGCGAGAGGTGCGTACTCGCGGGCACTCCATGGGAACGTCGAAGCCAAGGAGCGTGAGAGGATCATCGAAACACTCACGAAGCTAAACGAGAAGCTGGTGTTCTCCAGGGCGGAAACACCGGATTCGGTGGTGTATACCGTCAAACAGGGCGACACGCTCGAGAAGATTGCCAAGAAATACGGGACCACCGTCGGACTGATAAAGATGGTCAACAAGATCGAGGGCGCGACGGGAACGATATACGAGAACCAGGACCTGAAGGTGATTACGTCATCGCCGGAGGTGCTGGTGGAAACCGATGCATTCCGGCTCACCGTCTTTCTGGGCGACCACTGGCTCAAGGAGTACCCGGTGGGCGTCGGCAAGGAAGGCGAGGAGACCCCCATCGGGAAGTGGAAGGTGACCACGATGACCCCGAATCCGGACTGGCACAAGCCGGGAAAGACCATTCCCTTCGGCGATCCCGCTAACATACTGGGAACACGCTGGATAGGACTTACGAAGAAAGGCTACGGCATACACGGAACGACGAAGCCCGACACGATCAGGACCGCGTCGAGCGCGGGGTGTGTCAGGATGCTTAACAAGGACGTGGAAGAGTTGTTCGAGCTGGTCACGACCGGCACGGATGTGGAGATCAAGTAGGGTACGCACGCGGGAGCGCAGCAGATGCCGAGGCGCAAGAACAGAGAACTCTTTGAGATACTGAAGCAGTCGCGAAGGCGGAGACAGCACATTGAAGAGGAGTGGAGGGAAAGGGAACAGCTTGCGCAGGCGGAGCCCGTGATCGACGGGAGCCCGCTTCCTTCTTCTGCTCCGTCCTTTCCCCCGCGCCTGGAGAGCCGGCCGACCGTGTCTCTGCGCCAGGACACCTGCATACTGGGTGCGATAGGGCTTATCTTCCTGTTCATCATCACCTTCATCGCGGGATACTACAAGGGCAACAACGACGCGCGAAGCGCTGGCCAGGTCGGGCTGGATCTTGCTGCCGATGTGGACGACGCCTCGTCGACGCCCGCCGTCACGTCCACCCCGCCGCCTGCGGCGCACTCGACCCGTCCGAAGCCTGCTCCGAGAAAACCCGCGCCAGCAAAGCCGTCGGGGGCCCAGAATGGTACGTGGTCGCTCCAGGTGTGGACCGGTTCGAAGGGAAAGACTGCCGCTGCACGTGACCTTGTTGCGTTCTTCACCGGCCAGGGGATAGATGCCAGGGCGACCAGCAGCAAGGAATGGATCACGGTACTCGTTGGAAATTTCCCCTCGCGCTCGGAGCCGGAAGCTGTTAAAATGCAACGTCGTGTTAGGGTGCTCTCTTACAAGGGCGACCGGATATTCAAAGACTGCTACTACGTAAAGGGAGATTAACAGATGTCGGTTCACAGAAGTCTGAAGAGCACGAACAGGCTAAGGCGCCAGCGCAGTGTTCTTACCCGCACCGAACAGCTCGAGGCCCTGGCGGCCGAGGAAAAGTGGAAAGACGGGGACTCCGTCTTCGGACTGCCCAAGGTGCGTGTCTTCAAGACCAAGCGCAAGGTGAAGACGAAGAAGGAGGCGGAAGGCGAAGGTGCGGAGGGCGCAGCGGGAGCGCCCGCAGCGGAGGGTGGAGCCGGTTCCAGCGCGAAGCCGGGGGCTTCAAGCGTCTAGTTCGTCCAGACGCTTTTTCAGCTCTTTCACGTGTGCCCACATGTCCCGTTTCAGGCCTGCGTTGTACAAAAGTGCGGCGGGGTGATACAGCACTACGAACTCCGCGTCCGGATACGAAGGAAGCTTGAAAAAGCGTCCCACCTCGTCGGACATCGAGAAATTCTTTCGTGAGCCATCCATGTGCTTCAGAGAGGTCGCTCCGAGAAGGGCTATCATCCTCGGTCTCACCAGGTCTAGCTGTTTGTGGAGATACGGGATACATGCGGCCGCCTCATCCGCCTTCGGGACCCGGTTCTCCGGGGGTCTGCACTTGATGACGTTGAGGATGAGCATATCCTGTTGCGTGCTGAGACCGATCGACTCCATGATGCTGTCGAGAAGCTTGCCTGCGCGTCCGACGAACGCCTTCCCCTGCAGGTCCTCCTGTTCCCCAGGACCCTCGCCTATAACGACCAGGGACGCGTCTGGATTCCCTCTGTCGACCACGACGTGCTGCCTCCCGTCGCACAACGAGCATCTTCTGCAGTCGGACTCGAGAAGACGAGCGCGGAAATCCTCGTAGTCCTTCGCCGCGAGGATGTGATTGAGTCCGTCGTCGAAAAGGTCGAGCTGCATGAAAGCCCTCTCCTGCTTCACAGTCGAATTATACCATGCCGGGCGCGCACGTTGAAACCGCAACGCTGCTTTGGTTATACTGAAGGGCGGCTTGCGACATCCGTCATGAGAAAGGAAACGACATGCTTGCGAAGAGAACACGGAAGATAGACTCCTCCGGCATCCGGAAGGTATTCGATCTGGCGCGATCCATGGAGGACCCCGTGAATTTCAGCATCGGACAGCCCCACTTCGATGTTCCTGCTGAGGTCAAGAAGGCGGCCGTCTCAGCCATCGAGGATGGAAAGAACCGGTATACCCTTACCCAGGGCATTCCGGAGCTCAGAGAGGCCGTGGAGGGCCGTCTGAGGCACATCAAGGGGGTGGCCGGGGGAAAGACCCTCATTACGTCCGGCGTCTCCGGAGGCATCCTGCTGGCGTGTCTGGCCCTGGTGGACGAGGGTGACGAGGTCCTGGTTCCGGACCCGTATTTCGTGATGTACAAGCACCTGGTGAACCTGCTGGGAGGGACCCCGGTCTTTGTTGACACGTACCCCGACTTTCGCCTGACTGAGAAGGCATTGGAGGAGAAAGTGACAGATCGGACAAAGGTGCTGTTCATGAACAGCCCGGCCAACCCGACCGGCGCGACGTATTCACGGGACGAGGTCGACCTCGCCGTGCGTTTCGCCGGCGCACATGGCCTCCTCATCATCTCGGACGAGATCTACGACGAATACGTGTACGACAAAGGTGACCTCCCTACCCCGGCGTCACAATACGAAAATACCCTTCTTCTCGGCGGATTCTCCAAGACGTATTCGATGACCGGATGGCGTGTGGGCTATGCCTCCGGGCCGGAGGAGCTGATAGACGCGATGACTGTGATCCAGCAGTTCTCGTTCGTCTGTGCGCCGTCGTTCGCGCAGGAGGGCGCCCTGCGGGCGTTCGAGGTGGACGTGACGGACAGGATTGCGGATTACGAGCGGCGCCGCAACATGATCTACGACGGCCTGAAAGAGCGTTTCGAAATCAGCCGTCCCCGTGGCTCGTTCTACATGTTTCCGAAGGTGCCCTGGGGAACCGACGAGGAGTTCGTCTCGGAAGCGATACGTCGCAACGTGCTCATCATCCCGGGGAGCGTCTTCTCCGAGCGGAACACCCACTTCCGGATATCATTCACCGCGCCCGACGATGAGATGAAGCGGGGCATCGACATCCTGAACGGGCTCGCGGTGAATGCTCCGGGTTGATGCACGCCTGCAATCAGCAAGGAACCAGCCGGCCGGACTGCTAGAGAGCGTCGACGACTAGGTCGCCGACCTCGGAGGTGGAGTACCCCATCCTGCCGGCGGAGAGGTTGGTGATCTTCCCGCACAGCAGGCTGGCGACGGCCTTGTCCACCATGGCCGCCGCCTCGCGCTGGCCCAGCGTCTCCAGCATCATCTGACAGGCGCAGATGGCGGCCAGCGGATTGATGACGCCCTTACCGGTATACTTGGGGGCCGACCCCCCTATCGGCTCGAACATGGAAGTCCCTTGCGGATTGATATTGCCGCCCGCCGCGATCCCCATGCCCCCCTGGATCATGGCGCCCAGGTCGGTGATGATGTCTCCGAACAGATTACATGTCACGATCACGTCAAACATCTCCGGGCTCTTGACCATCCACATGCAGACCGCGTCAACGTGAGCGTAGTAGGTCTTCACGTCGTCATATTCCGCCGCGACCTCGTCGAACACCCTCTGCCACAGGTCGTGAGAGTAGGTGAGCACGTTGGTCTTGGCGCAGAGGGTCACCTCCTTGCGGCCGCCGCGCTGCCGGGCCAGCTCAAAGGCATACCGTATGCAGCGCTCGACCCCCTTGCGGGTGGAGATCATCTCCTGCACCGCGACCTCGTCTTTCGTGCCCTTCTTGAGGAACCCGCCCACTCCGCAGTACAGCCCTTCCGTGTTCTCGCGCACCACCACGAAATCGATGTCCGCGGGCCCCTTGCCCTTCAGCGGGCAGTCGACACCGGGGTATAGCTTTACCGGACGGAGATTGATGTACTGGTCCAAGCCGAACCTCATGGAGAGAAGGAGCCCCTTCTCGAGGATGCCCGGTGCCACGTTCGGATGGCCGATCGCGCCGAGATATATCGCATCGAACGTGGCGAGCTCTTCCAGCGCGCCGTCAGGAAGTATCTCTCCGGTCTTCAGGTAACGGTCGCCGCCGAAGTCGAAGTTGACGCTCTCGTAGAGGAAGTTCGTCTTCGCCGCAACGGCCTGGAGGACCTTCAACCCTTCACGAACAACTTCCGGCCCGGTCCCGTCCCCACCGATGACGGCTATTCGCCTCTTTTCTTCCATGAGGGCATTCCTTCGGTGAATTCCTCCTCGATCCAGACCGTGTCTATGTACTTCACGTGGTCGAAGTCGGTCTGGAATTCGTCTCCAGGTCGCTCGTAGGAGATCTTGAGGAGGCGGTGATACATAGTGAGGCCCTTCTCGTCGTCCGTATCCGGGTCCGTCTCGTCCACCCTGACATTGTATCGGTCGTCGAGACCGTATATCACGAAATCGTACGTGCTGGCCTCGACAGGACTGTACTGAAAGATCGCGATCGCGGCCTTCGTCTCACCGGCCGCCAGCTTCATCTCGACGGTATCGAGTTCCGGGTCGGCGCCGAACATGCTCTTGAACTTCTTCTTCTCCTTCGCCTGTATGGAGCGCAGCGCGCGTATGCTGTACGTCTCGTACACCGTTCCCCGGTCCGTCCTCAACTCAACGCAGGGTTTGAGGGTAAGGTCCTTTTTTCCCGGATTGGTGAGCCGGTACATCAGGTAGATGTACGGGTCCCCGACGTTGCCTCGCCAGTCCTTGCCGACGATGATCCGACGCGGCCTGTCGTGCTCCACCTTCAGGTGCCAGGTCTTCGGGCGCACGCCGGGCTTCACGTCCTTGTCACGCGCCTTCAGCCTTGCCCGGATCTCCTTGCGGTACGTATCCTCCGCATCCCCACGTGCCTTCCGGGCCTTCTCCTGAGGCGTCGCGCCGGGAATCTTGTCCAGCGGACCCCAGTCCGGATCGTCCTTCTCCCCGACGCGCGCGGGTGCTTCCGGCTTGTCAGCCGGTTCGGCAGCCGCCTTGGCGGCTGGCTGCTCCGCGGGCTTCTCCGCGGGCGCCTCTTCTGCGGCCCGGAGAGGAAGGGCGATGCCCCACAGCACAAGGACGGCGGCTGAAATGAATGATCTTCTAAGGCTCATTTGTCACCTCTCGTCAGATCGTTGCCATATCTACAATCCAACCATTGAATAGTAGCAGATGCGGTGCGGTGCAGTCAATGGTCGACGTCAGGAGACATCCTGCGGGACCTCGACAAGGATTACCCCTGTGAGACCGGCAGGATCCCGTCTGACGACCGCCACCCTCCCCCCGGCATACCCGTCCGGGTCATGAGAGGCCAGGATGCACACGGAAGCGACGTCCAGGACCCCCGCTGCCCCCGCCGGACAGCCGTAATACCCGTCGAAGGATCGGTCGACCACCGGGACCGCCTGATCTCCGACGCACCCCGTCAGATCGGCTGCACATAGCCCTGCCTCCCTCAGAACGGTCTCGAGCACCTTCTGCGACTCGCCTGTGCCGCAGCCCCAGCCCAGGATTCGCGCTCTTACAGCTCGGCCGTCTCGAGCCGCCGACTCCTCGTTCTGCAGGGCCAGAAAGCAGCTCCCCGCGTCCTCTCCGGGCGGGGAATCCGCTCCCCCGGCAAGGATGCGCTCTTCCCTGTCGAGCGTTATCTGGTCGCACGCCGCCCCGATCGCCGCGGCGCCCGACACGGACCCGCAGACAAAGCAGCAGTTGTACCCCTGGAGTCCCATGTCGATCGACACCACGCTGTTCGGGGTGTTCGGATACGCGTGGGAGAACACGAAGGGCGACGCCAATCGTCCCCCCTTTTCGGCGACGGTGGAGGCGTGCCTGGCCAGGGACGAGATGCATCCGTACGCAGTTCCCAGCGCGAGGCCGATTCTCTCCCGGGGTCCCGCCCAACCGGCGTCATCAGCGGCGCCGCAGGCGGCGGCGAGCGCCAGCTTGGTCGCAGGGTCCAGGTACGCGTGCCTGGTATCGGTGTATTCGAACAGGTCAACGTCTATCGTTCGGTGGGAGGCGCCGTCGGGGGAGGAGGCGATAAGCCCGCTCCGGAGAGCTTGCGTCCCCTCACCCAGGATGGTTATCGGGTAGAGACCCACTACTGCGACACTCATTCGGATATTATGTCGCAGCGCGGGGCCGAATACAACAGCAGGCGCCCGGGACGTGCGGTTGTGATATAATCGGCACATGCGTGTCAGGCTGTCCGTCAACTCCGGTTTCTGCTGGGGCGTCAAACGGGCCTTCGACAAGGTCCTTGGTGCGCTGCAGTGCGGCGACACCGTTCACACACTCGGTCCTCTCGTGCACAACGAGAACGCGATCCGGATGCTCGAGAAGAGAGGACTACGTGCGTGCCGGGAGGTCTCCCAGATCGAATCGGGTACCGTGGTGGTTCGGGCCCACGGGATCGTGCCGGAACTAGAGCAGGAGCTGCTCGCCAGGGGGCTGCACGTGGTGGATGCCACGTGCCCTCACGTGCGAAGGATCCAGCAGCGCGTGGAGAAGGCCGCGGAAGAAGGCAGACACACCTGCATCGTGGGGTACCGGGATCATCCGGAGGTGGTCGCTCTAGCGGCGCGTGCGGGCGACGCCTGCAGCGTCATCGCGAACGTCGGCGAGCTGTCGGAGGTACCGACGGACACCCCGATCTTCCTCGCCGTCCAATCCACGTTCAACAGATCGCTCTTCGAAGAGATCCGTCACGCGGTGACCCGGGACCACGAGGACGTTGTCGTGTTCGACAGCATCTGCCGCGCGACTTCGAAGCGGCAGCAGGAGGTGCGATCGCTTGCCGGGCAGGTGGAAGCGGTGGTCGTAGTGGGCAGCCATACCAGCTCCAATACCAAGAGGCTCGCGGAGATCGCCGGTGAGGAGGGGGTCCCCACATTCCACGTGACCGCGGCCGACGAGCTCGATCCGGCCCGGATGTCCCGCTTCGGAACCGTCGCGGTCGTGTCGGGCGCCTCCACCCCGAACTGGGTGACGCGACGGGTCGTGGAAGCGCTGCTCGACGTATCCCCGGGCGGCTACGGGGTCCGGCACATGGTCAGGAGGCTCTTTCTCGGCATGGTCGAGAGCGGATTGTACGCCTCGGTCGGTGCGGCCGCCCTCACCGTGGCCGCCTGCCGTCTCCAGCGCGTACCCGTCCGCTGGGAGTATCTCGCGGCCGCGCTCTGCTACATCTTCTCGATTTACACCCTCAGCCGGCTCCAGCAGCGCGGCGAAGAGCCGGCCCCGACGCGACGCGTAGCTTTTCTTCATGCGCACCTGCGCACGATGTCGGTCGTGGCGGTGCTCTTCGCGGTGGCCGCCGTGGGCATCGCGACGCGGCTCGGGACGATCTCGGCGGCGCTCATAGGGACGTCCTACCTCCTTGGCATCGGGTATGCCGTCCCGATAATCCCCAAGAAATGGGGATTCCGGTACAAGCGGCTTCAGGACATCCCTGCGTCGAAGGACCTGTTTGCGGCTGGTGCGTGGACAGCGGTGTGCGCCATCATTCCCTTTGCGCACGCGGGGGCTCTCACCTCTCCTGCCGCTGCGGTCGCGACGTGGATGTTCGTGTTCCTCACCGTTTCGGCCAAGGCAACCATGTACGACTCCGTCGACATCCAGGGCGACCGTGTCGTCGGCCGGGAGACGCTTCCCGCCCTTCTCGGCGAAAGGAAGACGTGGCAGGTCTGTGGAGGCCTGCTAGCCGCCTCCAGTGCCTCCCTCGCTGCCGTGGCGATCATCTCCTCGGAGTGGACCCCGCTCGCCCTTCTCGCGGGACCGGCGTACGCGACCCTGTATCTTCCGCTTCTCCGAAGAGGCACCGTCAGACTGGAGGACCTGAACGTCGTCATCGTGGACGGCCAGCTGTTTCTCCTGGGGGCGCTTTCGTATATACTGAGTTCACAATGGCCGACAACGTCTCCATAGTCATTCTTACCCACAACGGGGTCGAGGCGACTCGCTGGTGTATCGCCGGCCTTAAGGAGACGACGTACCGTCCGTTCGAAGTGGTCTTCGTCGACAACGGCTCGACTGACGAGACCGTCTCCGTGCTCACGGACCTGTGCACTTCCTCTGCCCTCGGGTGCAGGCTCATAGAGAACGCCGAGAACGTCGGATGCTCGACCGCGAGGAATCAGGGGGCCCACGCGGCGAAAGGACCGTTCCTCGTCTTCATGGACAACGATGTCGTCGTCCGGAGCCGTGGATGGCTCGAGGTGCTTCGCGCGGCATTCGAGTCGGAGGAGGTCGGCGCGGCGAGTCCGAAGCTGGTGTACCCGTTTCCTCCGTATCCGATACAGTTCGCGGGTGGGGCCGTATCCCCCGGCGGCAAGGTCCAGTTCATCGGGCGGGGCACGCCGCGCACGTCACCGGAGTACAACGAGGCGAGGGATCTGCAGTGCACCATCAGCGCGTGCATGATGATGCGAAAGTCAGTGTTCGAGCGCGTTGGCGGGTTCGACGAGGCCTACAACCCGGTGCAGTTCGAGGACATCGATCTCAGCTATAAGATACGGCGGGATGCCCTGCGCGTGCGCTACGAGCCTGCCGCGGAAATGTATCACTTCGAGGGAACCACGACGCAGGACTGCGAAGACGTGCGCGGGACGTACCAGATCGTCAAGAACGGCATGCTCTTCAAGAAGAGATGGCGTTGCATGTTTTCCTCCGAGGACGGCCCGGACAACCTGCCCTGGATCGATGTCGACACCCCTAACATCAGTACCATCAAAGAGTTGGAATACGTCTAGCCGTCTGCGTATCCGCACCTCAAGATTATTCCGGCCAATTCCGATAATACCGGTGGAGAGGGAAACACATGGAGAGGGAACACAACAACAGAGAGAATCGGGACGTTTTCAGACGAGAACAGCTCGCGAAACGCCTGAGAGATCTTCCGGGGATTCGACAGGAAGTCGTTGCACGAATCAGAATGCGCATCGCACGAGGTAAGTACCTCACCCCCGGAAAGCTCGAGACGGCGGTTTGCCGCCTTATCCAGGACGTACGCGCGCTCGAGTCGCTCGGCTTCTAACGCACCGCGGTTCCGATGAAGCAGCCTCCGCCGCTGCCGCTGTTGATCAGGCCCCCGACGGGGATACCGATCGTCACGCCCTCGTTCAGCGTGAACGTGCCTTCCTCGGTACTCGTATCCGTTCCGGTATCCGTTTCGTCGGTCTCCTGCGCGGAACCGATGCCGCTGTTGTTGCCGGCGATGTCCCTGGCGACGATCCAGTACGTATAGCTGACGCCTTCATTCACGCTCTCGTCCCGATAGTAGTTGTCCGTGATGCCGGACGCAAGGAGTTCCGGTATCAGATTCGTGGCGTTGGGATCCGTGGTGTTGTCGTCCGTCGTGGTATCGTCGGCCGTTGCCTCCGCCGCCGCCAGGCTCTCCTCGGCGCGATACACGTCGTACGCCACGATATCAAACTCGTCGTTATGCGTCCAGAACAGCTCAACCGCGCTTCCGGTCAGCCGGGCCACCAGCCCGATCACGTACCCCGGCGCACGTCCGTCGTCGGTGACGAGCAGCTTGTCGAAGTAGATGTCGTAGTTGCCTGCCCGCGAGTCCTCCCAGACGAAGTACACGTTACCCGCGGGGTCCGTCGCGATCTGCGGGTTGGTCTGGATGGCCGTGTCCGACATACCGCTGCCGGTGTCCGTGGAGTCGGTGGGGACATCGTGGTCCTCGGTGTTCACCTGCGCGTTCCGGCTCCAGGTCCATCCGCCGTCGTCTGAGAAGGCGTAGAAGATGTCCCAGCTGCCGTTCCTGTTGTCCTGCCAGGCGACGTAGATCCTGTCGTTCAGGTCATCCACGGCGACCACCGGGCGGCCCTGCTCGGCGGTTCCTCCATCGTCGGCGATCGTCCAGAACGACGGAAACGAGTTGAAATCGTTCTCCGTCGCGGTCTTCGACGTGAAGTACACGTGATACGTGCCGTCCTCCTTGTTGCTGCGGTAGGCGATGTACACGTTGCCGCTGGCGCCGACCGCGACGTCGCCCTGATCGGCCAGATACGTGCTCTGCGACGTCATCTGCGTCTCGTCAACGGGAGGCGTGACGGGGCGTGAGTTCACGCGCAGGCTCGGGAGCGAAAATTCCGGGACCGCCGCGGTGATGCCCTCGATATCCCCGTCCCCGTCGGCGTCATAGCCGAGGGCGTACTGCACGTCGCTCCTGCGCACGACCGTGTTGCCGATGGTGACGTCGTATGCCTTCGTCCAGACGACCGAAACCTCGTCGACGCCGGCATGGTCGAGCCGCCGCTTCGCGATTCTCGGGTCCGACAGCACCGCGGTAGCATCGAAGTTGTTCACCTTGTTGCCGTCGATGATCACGACGTCGGTGTCGTCCACCCTCTGATCGCTCGACATGAACGATCCCGAGTCCTCACTCACCCGGGTGAACATGTCGAACCATATGCGGTGTTTCGCCGGGATATCCGTCGGTTCCTCGCACATCCAGACGTAATACGCCCTGGGCACGTTCTGGACGATGGCCGCTTCGACATCGAGCAGCGGGTAGGCGGACGAGAGCGGGAGATTGTCCCC
>CAYMFW010000076.1:4158-21155 GCA_964389785.1 uncultured Planctomycetota bacterium | reverse complement strand
CACCCGGTACTGGTAGCTGGATCCTGACTGCACCTCCCAATCCGTGTATCCCCCCTTATCCGCTCCTATCGAGATGACGTAAAGGAACTCCTCGCCGTTAACGCTCCGTTCGATGATGTATCCGGCTTCGTTGCCGGCGTGGTCATCCCACACCAAGTCAACAGCGGGTCCCAGAATCACGGATGCAACAGCATTAGACGGGGGCACCGGGATTCGATACACGATTTCTATGGTGACTGAAGCACTTGTCTGAGCGCCCTGGCTGTCGGTTACCGTCACCGTGATCCGATGGGTATTGGCCGACATGTTGCGCGTGCTCAGTTGCACCCACGCGCCCGTGCCAAGTACGTCATCCACGTCTGATGTCCACACGATGGACTCGCCGCCGATGCTTCCGTCCTCGGCGTCGGAGACGCTGGCACTCAGGTCAATCTTCTCATCGTCGTAGAACAAGTCCCCTTCGAACGGACTTGCTATTGTCACCGTCGGAGGCTGATTGCCGCCGCCCCCGCCGCCCCCGCCGCACGCTATCGAGAGAGACAGGAGCGACGCTAATGCTCCTACCGACACAAGTGAAGTCGCTATGGATTGATATGGATTCTTCAAAACCCACTCCCTCTCGGACTGCAACGCATCGCTTCACGCCCCAACTCTCTCACACAATCTTTCAATGTTGAGCCCTCACCAAGTCCAGCGTCCGGGAATTCCGACCGTCCGGCGTATTTCCCTCTCGATGGCCATCCGCCTTCAGGCGCGAAGTAGCCTTTCGTCCTACAAACCCATAGGTGTTTTGCCCTACAACCTATAAGTATACGGAAGAAACCCGACTCGTCAAGGTCACATGTGACTCTCAATATTGAGACCACGAAACTCGTGTACTGATAGCTACTTGCGTTGCGCACAGGGCAGTCCCTGACTCTGATTTCTTCCGGACTCGATCCAAAGGCTCTGACGCGGCCCATGACCGGCTGCAAGTCCTATCTATATATAACCTTGCGCAATCAATGCGTATCTACTTGGCGGTGAAGCACTTAGAACCATCTCCGCACGGCAAGCCCGGTCGCCATCCTTCAGGAATCCCGGAAATCCGGCCGGTCGCCCGTGCGTTGCCGACGCAGGGAATTCCATTCATTGACACGCACCTGTATGCCCACTATCATCGTTCATTGCCATGACTGACTACCCAAGGCCCCACTTCGACAAGTACTGCGGATCGAAGAAGCGCCCTGCGGCGCCCAAGTACCCTTATCCGCGCAGCATGCTCGAGAACTGCGACATATTTGACATCTTCGTCTTCGACGGTGGCGCCTTCTTCTTCACGCAGGAACACCTCGGAGGTAAGGACACCAAGCGATTCCTCAAAGCGCTCCAGTCCGGCAAGCTCCTCGAGCCCTGGAAGAAGGATCCGAAGGTCAAGAACACCCGGCCCGGGAACATCAACTGGATGGCCGCGTACAATCCTGAGGAATCCCCGTGGGCCAAGGGACAGACGGTGGAACAGCACGTCTGGATGAACCGCCTGTACTTCCTGCTTCCCATCGCCCAGGAGTTCCTGCGCACCGGCCGGAAGAACTGGGCCCGTCTCTGGCTCGATTACCTCAACGACTGGATCGAGAACTCCCCGCCGCCTGACGAGAAGCCGGACGATACGATGCGCGGAACCCGCTTCGTCTGGCATGACATGCAGATCACCTGGCGGCTCCTGGTGCTGATTCACAGCGTGTTCATGATAGGCGACACCCCCAAGGCGCTCGAGAGAGACGAATGGCTCGAGGTGTACCGAACGATCCAGACTCACGCCGAACGGGTGTTCGACGAGGTGAAAGGGAAGGGGGTCACCAAGGGAAGCGGAAACCACTTCCTGCAGAAGGGAGCGGCGCTCGTCTATGCCGGCACGCTCTACCCGGAGCTTCCCGGCGCGGCCACGTGGCTGGAAACCGGCCGGAAGGTCATTACGAACCAGATGAAGCGCGAGATCTACGCGGACGGCGGCAGCATCGAGGCGTCGCCGAGCTACTCCCACTTCATCGCCCGGCTCTACGTGGACGCGTATCTCACGCTGAAGGCGAACAAGAAGCCGCAGATAGACGGTCTGAAACGCTGCATCTCCAATCAATACAGGTTCCTCACACAGACCGCCAGCCCGGATATGCTGGCACTCCAGATAGGGGATTCGTATCCTCTCGACGTCCGGCGCGACCTCGAGATCGTCAACGAAGTCCTTCCCCTCGAGGATGTGGACCGTAACGCCTCCGTCTGCTTCAAGAAGAGCCAGTTCACGGTGCTCCGCAGCCCTACGACCGCGGTCTACCTCGACGCGATGCCGGGCGGTCTGTGGCACATACACCGGGGCAAGCCCAACGTGCTCGTATACTACAGGGAAAAACCGGTCATCGTGGATTCCGGCTGCGTCAACTACGACCACCGGGAGGAGAAGGAGGGCTACCTGAAGACCCGCGCGGCGCACAACGTCGTCGAGGTGGAGCCGGTAGAGGACGACGAGAACCCGGGGTCCTACACCGTCTTCAAGATCGCCAAGTTCCAGGACACCGACGACGGGGGCACGGTGACGGTGACGTGCCGGTACCGGGGCAAGGGCTCCACGTACCAGTGGAAGCGTACGGTGGAACTTTCCGGCAGCACGGTGGAGATCACGGACCACGTCACCTCCCAATACGATCTGAAGTGCGTGCTGCACTTCCACCTCGCGGACTGCACAACGTCCGACGGTTCGGGCAGCTTCTCGGCGCGCGGCAAGGGGTGGAAGCTCGCGGCCCGGTGCGTGTCCAGCACCGGCAAGGAGCTTGCCCCGACAATACGCACCAAGCCGGCCATCGACTGCGCGAACGAACGGTACAAGGCCCCGGACGTGCTGTTCCGCCAGTCGGGCCGGAGCTCGATATATACGACGACGCTCAAGCTCAAGTCATAGGACGCACAGAGCCGGATCAGGCCTTGTATGTTGCATTGAGGGGACGGCTTTACGCCGCCCTCCGTGAGGAGGCAAATCATGCGCATCGCGCCCTGGAAAATCGTTCCTTTTCTGCTCGTTCTCGTCGTCGCGTCCATCCCCCCGTCCCTTGCCGCCCCGCCCGGCGAATCCGGCTGGACCGTCGGCCGGTCGGAACCGATCGGCAAGGCCTGGGCAGGCCACCCGGTCGGCTTCTGTTTCACATTGCACGACAACGTGCTGTATGCCGCCTACTACAACGAAGAGCGCTTCATGGTCGTCGGCCGCCGCCCCCTCGGCGCGGAGAAGTGGACCTTCCTCACGACGAAGGAACGCGTCGCGTGGGACAGCCACAACTACATAACTCTCACGTTCGATCGAGAAGGGCATGTGCACCTCGCAGCGAACATGCATGCGGTGCCGCTTCGTTACTACCGTACCGAGAGCCCCGGCGACATAACCACGCTTAAGGGCATCCACAGGATGACGGGAAAAGAGGAAACGCGCTGCACGTATCCGAAGTTCATCAGGGGCTCGGGCGGACAGCTTCTTTTCATGTACCGCGACGGCGGGAGCGGCAACGGACGCCGGCTTGTCAACGCGTACGACGAGAAGACGAAATCGTGGACCCGGTTCCTCTCCAAGCCGCTCTTCTCCGGCGTGACCGGCGGCGCCAGCATGAACGCGTATCCCATCGGCATGACGACCGATCCCAAGGGCATGTTCCATATCGCGTGGGTCTGGCGTAACAGCAGCGACTGTTCGACGAATCATGACCTGTCCTACGTGCGCTCGGGCGACTTCAGGACGTGGACGACGAGCAGCGGGGAGAAGCTCGACCTTCCCATCACGCTGAAGACCGGTGAGGTGGTGGCGCCCGTCCCGGTGAACGGCGGGCTGGCAAACTTCGGGGGCGGGCTGGACTTCGACCTGAAGGGACGCGTCATCATCACCTACATAAAGTTCGACGAAAAGGGCCACAGCCAGATATACGCGGCACGCCTGGGAGTCGGCGGGTGGAAGCACTTCCAGCTCACGAAATGGGAATACCGCTGGCACTTCAAGGGCGGCGGCTGCATCCCGAGCGAGATATCCTGGTCCCGTCTTTCCCCGACCGCGGACGGCAAGGCGCTTTCCTTCAGCTACAAACATATCAAGCACGGTCCCGGCCGGCTCATCCAGAGATTCGATCCGGAAACGCTGAAGCCGCTCGGTCCGGCCGCTCCCCACAAACCCTGGCCTGACGAGATCACCAGGGTCCGTTCGAAGTTCCCCGGCATGCAGGCGCAGCTGCGTGCGACCCCGCCGGTCACACACGGCGGAAGGACCGTTCGATATCTCCTTCGTTGGGAAACACTTCCGGTGAACCGCGACAGAGCCAGAAAGAAATTCCCCCCCTTCAGTCCCATCGAGGTCTTCGAACTCGTAAAAAAGTAGGATGTGATATAATCCGTCATGAACGTAATAGTAATCCTCACCGACAGTATGCGCGCCGATCATCTCGGCTGCCACCCGCTGTGCGTCAGCCACAACGGGAAGAAGGTCGCGACGCCCAACCTCGACAAGCTCGCCGCGGAGGGAACCCTCTTCGAACAGGCCTACAGCGGCAGCATGCCGACGATACCGATGCGCTACGACTCGTGGACCGGCCAGTGGGGATTCCCGTTCCACGGCTGGTGCCCGTTTCCCGACACGGACTATCTTCTCGCCGAAGTGCTCTGGGACAAGGGAATCCGCAGCGGGCTCATCACGGACGTCTACCACATGCACAAGCCGCCCTTCAACAACGCGCGCGGCTTCGACAGCGTCGTCTGGGTACGCGGCCAGGAGTACGACCCGTGGATACTGGAGGGCGACGTCAGCGAGCAGTTCGAGAAGTGGTACCGGCTGAAGGACACGGACGATCCGCGCATGGGACCCGAGCTGTGGAAGCCCCGCTTCGAGCAGTATCTGCGCAACCGGAGCACCTGGAGGGACGACGGCGACTGCTTCGCCGCCCGGGTGATGAAGGAGGCGATGCACTGGCTCGACGACACGGTGAAGAACAAGGGCCGAAAAGACGACATATTCCTCTGGGTGGACTCGTTCGACCCGCACGAGCCGTGGGACCCGCCCGAGCCGTACTGGTCCATGTACGCGGAGAAGCCGGACGACGAGGTCCAGCCGCTGATAGACCCGGTGGGCGGCCCGGTGGCCGGCTACATGACGGACGAGGAGGTGCGCCGCACGTTCTCCCTGTACGCGGGCGAGGTGACCTGTACCGATAAATGGATCGGCGACCTGCTCGCGCACGTCGAGTCGCTCGGCCTGTGGGACAACACGATGATCATGCATATAAGCGACCACGGCGAGTCGTTCGCGGAGCACGGCATCATCCGCAAGCACGATCCACAATGCTACGAGGAACTGGGCCATATCCCGTGGATCGTCCGCCACCCGGAGGGCGTGGGCAGGGGCGCCCGGGTGAAGTCGTTCGTCCAGCCGGCCGACCTTATGCCCACCGTGCTCGACGCGTTCGGCATCGAAGGGCCGTTTCCCATGCCGCGCACCGGTCCGCGAAAGGACGAGACGCTCGAGCTGCAGGGGGAGAGTCTCCTTCCGCTCGTGCGCGGCGAAAGGGAAAAGCTGCGCGGCTACGCGTACTCATCCATAGGCCTGCACTGGGGCATCCGCTCGGAGGAATGGGCGTACCTGCTTCCGACGTCGCCCGATTCTCTGCCCACCACCGAGCCGGAGCTGTACAACCGGAAGGACGATCTCGCCGAGCAGAAGAACGTCATCGGGGAATACCCCGACGTCGCCGAAGAGCACCGGAAGATTCTTTACCACTGGGCCGAAGGAGAGCAGGGGACATGAGATCAGGGGACGTGATAAAGCGAAGCGTATTGTGTCCCCTTATCTCGCTCGTAATCCTCGCCCTCCCCCTCTCCGCCGCCGAGCCGGAGACGTCCCCCTCCCCCTTCGCCCTCGAGGGCGTGATACTCACGAACGACCGCTGGCCGGACGCGACCGACATCGAGAGCTTCGCCCGGAGCATATTCCGCATCGAGCGCACCCGCAGCGAGGGCGAGGAGGCCGAGGTGCTCTTCCGGTGGATGCAGAAGTGCACGCTGAGCGGCCCGCCGGCCTACGAAGTATGGCCGAAAAACCGGTACACCCACGACGCCGGCAAGATCATATTCGTTCACGGCTACAGCACGTGCGACGGGCTGGGCGCGACGCTCGCGCAGGTCTGGCGCGCCCTGGGAAGGCGCTCACACCGTACGTACATCCCGGCGCGCGGTCACACCATCGCGGAGCTGGAGTACCGGGATGAGGACGGCGTCGCCCGCTGGCACATATTCGACACCCACGGCCACTGGTACGGCAGGACGCCGGAAGGCCGGGTCTCGAGCGCGCTCGACATCGCCGCGAAACCGGACCAGGTCCCGCTGCGCGGCACGTGGAGCGGATACAGCATGACGGGGGCGCTGCACTCCTGGACACCGGGGACATCCCGGCAGAATTCGAAACTGTCCCTCCTTCCCGCAGAGAAGGCGGAACTCCTGTGGGACGGAGGGGGCCGGTTCTACTTCCGGCCGGGCACCATCGACAGCGAGAACCGGAAGGTATTCTTCGAAGAAGGCAGCTTGTTCCGGAAAACGGTCGGAGCCGCCCGTTTCGTCTACGCGCCGAAGGTTACCGCCGCCTCGCCTGTCTCTCTCGAGTACCGCTTCTCGAGCCCGTACATATACACCGCCGGGTCCGTCGAACTCGGCGCGGAGTGCGCGGACGACACCGGCCGCGTCGCCGTGTCCGTCAGGTTTGGCGCGAACAAGAAGTGGGCCCTCCTCGCGGAGAAGAAGGGCAAGGGAATACACGCTATCCGGTCCGATCTCGCCGCGGAGGGAAACACCAACATCCGCGGGCGCTACGAGTTCGATCTCAGGATCGAACTGGAGTCCGGCTCGAAGGACGGGGCAAAGCTCACCTCGCTGTCCGTGGAACGCTGGGGCCAGCTGAACCGCCGCGTTCTTCCGCACATCTGCCTGGGATGGAACACGTTCACGCTGAAGGCTGACCGCGTCGCCGACGGATATGCGCCCAAGGCGACCGTTTCCTGGCTCGGTCGGGGAGGTGAGGAATTCGAGAGCCGGGCCACGGCAAAGACCCCGCACCGGTTCACCGTCTTCGGCGCCCGGCGGCGGCACGAGGAGCCCCCGATCGTGATGAAGAGCGTCACGATCGAATGCGTGCCGGCCCCGAAGGAGCAGGTGGTCGTCGAACGCGGCGCGAAGGGAGTGACGGAATCGTCGAACGCGGAGAAGCTGCTCGCGATCGCCCGAACCGAAAACGCCGGCGCCTTCGACACGCTGCGCGGAGAGCTTGCGAGCGAGGACAACGACGTGCGTTACTGGGCGGTCCACGCGCTCGGCGAGCTGGGCGACGCGCGCGCTCTCGAGCACATCGCGAAGCTGCTCAGGACGGACCCCTCCGAGAAGGTCAGGCTCTCCTGCGCCAACGCGCTGGGGATGCTGAAGACGAAGGAGGCGGTGCCCGTCCTCATCGAGGCGCTCGAGAAGAAGACGTATTCCGGTCTCGCGCAAGGCAAGGAGAACCGGCTGCCGTTCGGCTGGATGCTCCCGGTGCGCTGGCAGGCGGCGCGGTCCCTCGCCGCCATCGGCGACCCGCACGCGGTGGAGCCTATGATCGCCCAGCTGAAGAAGGCAAAGAGCAGCGACACCGACTTCATCGTCTTCCTCGCCGACGCGCTCGCCGCGCTCGAAGCGCGTGAGGCCATCCCCGTCCTGCGGGACAAGGCCGTCACGAAGGCGGCAGGCTCGGCGGGCGGACGGGCATGCGTCCAGGCGCTCATCGCGCTCGCCCGGCGCGACGACGAGGACGTGAATGAGACGATCCAGGCGCTCATCAAGGCGCTGGACAGCCGCGAGACGGATATACGCGCGGAGGCGGCGGCCGGTCTCGGCGCGCTCCGGGCCAGGCCGGCCGCGGACGCCCTGAAGCACCTGCTCACCAAGGAAAAGGAAGTGCTGGTCCGCAACGCGGCCGTCGAGGCGCTGAAGGAGATAGACAAACAATGACCACCGAAATCCGCACGCGCGCCCTCACCATGGAGCGCATCGACACCCACAGCCACTTCCACGGCCAGGACAGGGACCTGAAGGAAGTCGCGGAGGAGTTCGTCCGGTTCACCCCCCGCTTCACCGCCAAGTCGGACAACCGCATCATCGCCGAAGGCTGCAGACGACTGTACGAAGTGGACCCCGGGGCCTATCTGCGGCCCGATTCGCCTGCGGAGATATTCGAGAAGGCGGCAGAATTCCGCGCCGAAGGCATCGAGTACGCATTCGAAAAGACGCTGGATATCTGCAATATATCGGGCCAGCTCCTTTTCACGGGCCACCGCCCCCAGGACAGTCCGCTGCTCTGGGGCATGGCCCCCCGCGTGAGAGTGCTGGCATACATAGACAATCTGATATGCGGCGACGACCACGTCTTCTGCCCGGACGGATACCGGACCGACTTCAACTACTACAATTCGATATGCGAACACCTCGGGCTTCTCGACGATCTGGACGACTACCTCGGCACCATGGACGGAGTGATAGACCACTGGAGCGAAAACGGCGTGGTCGGGATGAAGACCGCCCTGGCGTACACGGTCGGGCTGAAGTTCTCCGACCCCGGCGCCGCGGACGCCAAAGAGGCCTTCGCGAAGAAGCAGGCCATGAGCCACGCCGAGATGCGGCTGGTGCAGGATTTCGCGTTCCGGCACGCGCTCGACGCGTGCAGGCGAAACGGCCTGCCCGTCCTGATACATACCGGCGCGTTCGCGTGGGGACGGTCGCCCCTCGAGCAGGGAAACCCGATGCATCTCTACGACATCCTGATAGACAATCGCTACAAGGACATCACGTTCGTGCTGCTTCACGGCGGACTCCCCTCCTACGCGGGGGAAACCACGTACCTCGCCGGGATCTGTCCCAACGTGATAGTGGATTTCACCGCGGCACCGTGGTGTTTCCGGTCCCGCTTCGAGCAGGCGCTCGGGGAGTGGATCGAATGGATCCCGGACAACCGCTTCTGCTTCGGCTCCGACAGTACCAGCATCGAGACGGTCGCCGGCGCCGACAGCGTGTCGCGCGAGGCGCTCGCGGACGTGCTGGAACACCTGGTCGAGAAGCGGGTGACCGACGAGGCCGCGGCGCTGGATTTTCTCGAGCTGACTTACCTGGAGACTCCGAAACGGATCTTCGGCCTGTAAAGCCGAAGCTGCCTATCGAGATCCTTCAATCTGTTCTTCCAGCGGAGCGAACGCCCTCTTGTCCCCGGTGACGATTACCACGAACAGAACTACATTGAGCGCGATCCAGAACAGTCCGCCCACGATCGCCCCGATGCCCATGATGGTAAACGCCAGCATGCTGGTGAATGCCTTTGCGAGCGACAGCACGATATCGGCACCGAGCGCCCAGTACATGAAGCTGATCGCCGACTGCTTGGTCTGAAGCAGCCAGATGGATGAGAAGATGAGGAAACCGGACACGACGACGGACAGTAGTCCCCCGACGACACACCACACCTTGTACCACTCCGGAATATTCATGAACCGCTCGAACATCTTGAACGGTCCCTTAAACGGCATCGGGGGGCCGGGCCTCACGGGAGCTATAACCGATTCTCCCGCCGCCTCCCCGGTCGTTCCCTCTCCGTCCTCCTCCGCCGCTGCCTTTGCCTCCTCCTCCGCCTTTTTCAGCGCCTCCTCCTGCGCCTTCTCCACGGTGCCCTGCAGATCGGAGAACATCTCTTTCTGGAATTCCAGGATCGCCGGCATCACGGCGAGCTGCCCGCCGCCCAGAATGCCGAGCAGGCCGAAGATAATTCCCAGCACTCCCACCACCGTCGCCCACGTCGGTCGGTCCATGTCTACCTCTCCTCTCCATCGATATACATGGCGTACACACGGCTCTCCGGTGCACCCCAGGTATTTTCAAGCGTTAACCTTACACCTTCCGTCTCTTTCCCGATCCGAAGCGTCACCAGACGCTGGTGATTGTCGGTCACCTGGTGAAGAACCTTCCACTCCCCGCCCTCCAGACCTTCGACACGAAACGCCCGGACACACACGTCCGGCACCTCGAGGCTCAGGCGGTCCTTGTTGTGCCGGCCCATCTGTATCATCCTGTCCATCCCGCTGTCGAGGACGAGCGTCACCTCTTCCACCCGTTTCGGGCCGCCGAATTCGTACGCCGCCCAGTCGCCGGGCGACGCGGTCCACGCGTGCGGATCGTCTTTTACCTGCCGTCCGATCCCGTCCCGCAGCGGCTCCGGGTCCCCCTTCGACGAAGACAGCTTCGCGTCCCGCGTGAGCGGTCCCGTCTCCCGCGCGACCCACGGCAGGTAGCAGTCGTCCCTCAAAAGCGTCTGCTGCAGCTCCGCGATCCTATGGCCGGCTCCGGCCGGACCGCTACCTTCTCTCACCGCGATCGCCGCCGCGGTGCCCATCGCCTGCCCCATACTGCAGCCCGTTCCCATCACCCGGGTCGAACTCATTGCGGCGTGCGTCGCGCTCGCGCATCTCCCGGCGAACATCAGGTTGTCCACGTTCTTCGAGTAGAGCGAGCGGTACGGGATGCCGAACGGCGACGGCGCCTCGTGGAATATCGTGGCGGGCGCGCCTATCCTGGCCGAGCGGAATCCGGTGGGATGGTGATCGTCCATCGTCCAGCCGCCGTAGGCAACCAGGTCCTCGAACTTCCCCTCCGCCTCCACGTCGTTCTGGGTCAGCACGTGCGCGCCCACGTACCGCCGGCTCTCCCGCTTGCCGGGAAGAAACTGTATCCATTCCAGCGCCCAGTTGTCCGCGCCGTGGTCACCCCGGTTCTTTATGTGGTCCCACACCCCGAGCGTGATCTGCAGCAGCTCGTCGCGCAGTCTTTCCGTGTCGCGGATACTGTCGTCTTCGCCGCCAAGCTCCACCCACCAGTAACCCATCCGCCACCAGCTGTGGCCCTTCGCGCCGTACGGGAGGTCGTCTTCGGTGTCATACCGGTTCGCCCAGAACGGCGGCTCGAACGGCTGGGGGGTGTCGTGCTCACGCGCCTGGAACAGGCACGTCATCCCCATGGTGCGGCGGTCCGCCTCCTCGGGAGCGATGGATTCGCCGTACTCGGCGCGCGCCTCCCGCCCCACCCGGAACTCGGCGTTCGTCAGCGGCGCCAGTATCGCGTCGCCGGAGCAGTCCGCGAATATCTTCGCCTTCACCCGATGATAGATCTGGGTGGTGAGCTGCCAGCCGGTGACGCTCACGATCCGGCTCCCGTCCGTCTCCGCCTCCAGGCACGAGCAGTTGTGGAACACCTGCAGGTTCTCCTGGAACTGCGTCTTCTCGTACAGCACCGCGTCCCATATCGAGTACTCCGTGTGCGGATTCACCCGGGCGTTCTGCAGTCGAAGCTCCTCCAGTATCCCGGTCTCCCGCATGTGCGCAATGCCGTTGGACCGGTCGGCCCCGCATATGTGTACCCGGCATTCGCTCGACGCGTTGCCGCCGAGCACCGGACGGTCGTGCATCAGTATGGTGCGTGCCCCGTGACGGGCGGCCGCGATCGCGGCGACCACGCCCGCCATGCCGCCCCCCACCACGCAGAAATCCGCCTCGTGCTCCTCCATGCGCATCCTGTCTTCGCTCATAGCGTCTTCTCCGTCTTGGTATCGTCGGGCAGCGCTCGTGCCACCAGGAACCCGATTATATACAAAATCACTCCGGCACCGAATATCACGTGCACGTCATATAGATGCACCCGAGGCAGGATTCGACCGGCCAAGGAAAGGTCTGCCTGACGGCGGACAGCCGGTCGAACCCAGAATCCGCTCGAGAATACCCCTCCCCGGTGCCTTGACTTTCTTAAGTTATATCGATACAGTACTTGCGGAGGGTGCTCATGAAAACGAAATGGCCTTTGATCCCGATGACTCTCGGACTGCTCGGTCCCTTTCTCGTCTTCATATCCGTGGCCGGATACGACGTGCTTTCACCGATAGGCAAGATCATCTGGACGATCGGCGCGGTCGGCTCCGTCGCCGGCGGCTCGGTCGTGTACTTCCAGGAGGAGAGGCAGACCGGTCTGATCTGCGTCATTGCCGGGCTGGTTCTGCTGGCGGCGATCGTCCTGTTCTATCGCTTTGCAGGCCCGGCAGCGGGGCCCGCCAATTAAACTGACGGATACAAGACGGGTCCCGGGGCGACGGGTATTCATCCTCGTCATCGCCTGCTGCGCCCAGTTCGTGGTCCTCACGCTCCTGGCTATGCTGTTCTACCCCGGCGGGACGCTGTACGACGCGTCGACCGCCGGTTACTCGTTCTTCGGAAACTTCTTCAGCGAGCTCGGCCTCACCGTTACGTACTACGGCAAGTCCAACGCGGTGTCCGCGGTGATCTTCACCTTTTCCCTCACGGTGCTCGGCATCGGCATCGCCGCCTTCTTCGCCGTAACTCAGTACATCGTCGGCGCCGCGCGCTCCGGCCGGGCCACGGCCCGCGCGGGCGCGGTGTTCGGTATCGCCGCCGGGCTGGCGTTCATCGGCGTGGCCGCGACCCCGGCGAATCGGCTTCTCGGGATGCACGTGGCGTTCCTGTGCATCGCCTTCCCGGCCGTCATGATCGCGGCGGCACTCCACTCCGCCGCGCTGTTTCTGGCCGGGCCGCACCTGCGCAGATTCGCGGAGACGCACGTCGCGGCCGCCGTCCTGATGGCCGGATACCTGATGTTGGCGGCCTTCGGTCCCGGCCTGAAGACCGCGTATGGTGTGCGGTTCCAGGCCGCCGCGCAGAAGGCGGCCGTGTATCCCGCGATCGCGTTCATCATCTACCAGAGCGTCGCGGCGCTCAAGCTCGCCGCCGCCGCGCGCGGGGCGTCTTCTCCCTACGGGTTCGCGGCGGCGTCGAAGACTCCGGGCGACACTCTCGGGGAAGACCGCGCCGCCAACTCCCGGCTGATCAAGGAGAAAGCGGCGGAGCTGGGGGCACACCTCGTCGGGATATGCCCGCTCAACAGGGAATGGCTCAGCGCAAAGAATCGTTTGGAAAGGTTCCGGCCGGTCGAGTTCACGACGGTGGTCGTCATCGCCGTCAACATGGACCCCGAGTCCTTCCGGAAATCCCCGTCCCCCGCGATACGGGAGGAAACCAGGAAGGGCTACCGGCGCATGGAACGGACCGCGGGCGGGCTCGCCGCGTTCCTGGCCGGCCGCGGATACAACGCGCTGTCGGCGGGAAACGGCGAAGCGCTCAGCGTCCCGCAGGCCGTCGAGGCCGGCATGGGACGCCTCGGACGGAACGGGATGCTGCTCTCCGAGGGTGCCGGCGCGTGCCTGAGGATATGCAAGGTGTTCACGGACGCGCCCCTGGAGCCGGACCACTCGCCGGAGACGACCGCGCACGACCTCTGCCGGGTATGCGTGAAGTGCGCCGAGGCGTGCCCCGCCGACGCGATCGAAGAAGGTTCCGAACCGTCGGACGGCATCTGGTTGGTGGACCCGCTGCTGTGCGACTCTTACTGGAAGAGCACGAACAGGGAATGCGCGGCCTGCATCTCGTCCTGCCCGCTCACCTGGAGGAAGAAATGAAACGGGATCATACCTTGTCTTTTGCACCGAAGGCCTTCTTCTGTCTGCTCGTCTCTCTGTTGACTGTTGCCGCCGACGCGCCCGAGGAAGTGAAGGTGACGACGGAACTGCTGAGAGACTCTACTCCGTCCCAGCGCGCCGAGATCGCGGAGGCGCTGTCGAAGAAGGGGGAGCCCGCCGTCGAAGTGCTGCTCGAGTGCATGAAGAGCGACGAGTGGAGGATAAGCTGGACCGCCGGGGACGTGCTGTCCCGGATGAGGGAGCCGGCGGTCCCCGCGCTGCTGGCGGCTTTCGAAAAGGGAACGCCCCGGGTGAAGGCGAGAGCGGCATGGGCCCTCGGCAGAATCGGAGACAAGCGGGCGGTGAAGGCGCTCGTCGACGCGCTCGCCAACGAGCAATGGATCGTCGCCGAGAAAGCGAGAAAGGCGCTCGTGAGCATCGGCGCGCCGGCAGTGGAGGCCCTCGCCGAAGTCTATCGGGGCCGGGACCTGCAGGCGCGGCGTCTGGCGGGCGAGGCGTTGACGTCCATTCCGGGAGATGAGGCGCGCACGGCGCTGAAGCGCAGGACACACCGGTACTGGATATACTCATCCAAGATGCCGACGGAGAAGTGCGCGAATCCTCCCGAGGCGCTCGCTGCCGCGATTCGAAGCCGCCGCGCGGGCGAGATCAGATGGGCGTGCGAGGCAGTCGCCGAACGCAAGGATCTCTGGGCGCTCGACCCGCTCGTCATCATCCTGGAGAGGGCGTATCTGTCGAACTCGGTGGACCCCGCCCTGAAGACGCTTGGCGAGGCGGCGGTCGAACCCCTCCTGCTGGTGCTCGAGGACCCGAACTGGGGCACCCGCCAGCGCGCAGGCATCGCGCTCGGCGCGATCGGCGACAGGCGGGCACTCGAGCCGCTGACGCGCATGCTGCTCGAGGACGATACCCAGCAGGTGAGGGCTCTGGCCGCGCTCTCGCTCGGAGATCTCGGCGATCCGGGCGCCGCGAAGGCGCTCGTTTCCGCGCTCGGTGAGGGGTATGGCTCCGTCCGCGAGCGGGCGGCGAAGGCGCTGGGAATGATCGAGGTGCCCGAGGAGATGAAGCAGCCCGCCGTCGCGAAGCTCAAGGTGCTGGCCGTCAACGACAAGTTCGAAGACGTCCGCCGCGCCGCGGCGGGGGCGCTGGAGAAGATCACGAAGCAGCCGGCGAAGACGTTCCTGTCCACGACCGATGGAGGACAGGCCGAGAAGATCCCGGTGCCCGCTGCGGCCCCCGTCCCCGCGCAGGCGGAACCGGAGCCGAAGGCGGTGGAGATCGACGAGGTCACCTCCCGGGTCCCGGACGCCGCGCTCGAAGGGGTGGAGTGGCTTGTGTATAAGACGAAGTTCGTCGCGCGAAAAGAAAAGGAAGGAATCAGAAACTTCGATGACTTCCTCATCGTGCGCGGGATGGATTCACTGAAGGCAAATCAGCTGGCGTTCACGAAGGACGCGGTGTGGGCCGCCACGGAAGCGGGCGCCTACTGCTTCGAGAGAAAGAGCGCGACCTGGGTCGAATACGCGGTGAACAAGGAGCACATCGGCATGCCGGTGGACTCGGTAAGCGTGGACGGCAGGGGTAGGATCCTGTTCGGCCTGAAGGTGGACGGACAGTCCCGGACCTACGCGCTCGACCCCGCGACCTCGAAGTGGGAAAACGGGGACTGACTCGATTTACGGACCGAGCGTGAGCGAGGTCGTAGAATCGTGTCTGTCCCAGGTTTTCCCGCGTCAAGAATAGAATAAAGAAGGGGGGGACGGCGGGCCGAAGCCTTCCGTCCCCATCCCTTGGGCGGTCCAGTAGTTATTCCGACTATCGCATCGCACTCCCGACGAAGCAGCCGCCGCCGCTTCCGCCGCCGTCGGAGCCGTCGCCCGGATCGACGATGTCACCGGCCCAGTCCTGCTGCAGGTCCCACAGCGACCTGCCGTCAGGGCCGGTCTCGCTCTCGTCCATCGTCCCGTCCGCGTCCGTGTCGACCACGTCGGGATCGACAAGGCCGTAATAATTCTCGAACGCGTCCGTCAGGCCGTCGCCGTCCACGTCATCCTCGTTCAACCACTCCGTCGGCGCGAGAGGCCCGACGACGAACCTGATGTCCTTCGGCGCGCTCTTTCCGGTCGTCACCGGCCGCGCGATCACCACGTAGTTGCTCTTGGCGCCGCTCGCGCCCGCGGCCAGGTTGCCGCCGAGCGTCACCTGTCCCGCGGCAACGGTCCTCTCGTAGACCTGCAGAGGTGACGCCTGCTTGTCCGTCACCGTCATCACCTCGGTTGTCAGCGTCCAGTCCGCGAGCCAGTTCGGCACCGAAGACGCCCTCTTATCGTAGCACACGCTCAGGACCGCGTCCTGCCCGAGCTGCAGCGTCAGGTGATCGTCCACCTTCACCCGCTTGTCGTTGTTGGCGGTCCTCACCAGCACCGCGCCGCCCAGATTCGCGCTCAGGTCCTGTATCCTGTAGCTCCGGTCGATGTAGTAGAGCGCGCCGACCTGCGCGGTCGCCAGCGAGTACGGCTTGCCGGTCGAGACGCTGACGATCTCGATGAAGTTACCTGACACGTTCACCGTCACCGTCGCGGCCTCGCTCTCCGCCACGCCGTCACTCGCCGCGAACGTGAACGTGTCCTCACCGGCATAGTCGTCGTCGGGCGCGTACGTCACGAACCGGTCTCCATCGTCGCCTATGATCACACCATTCGACGGCGCTTCCACGATGGCGTAACTCAAGGCGTCACCCTCTATGTCTGTCGCCGTAAGCGTGATGTCTACGGGGCTGTTGATCGCCGTTGATACCGCCTGGTCGTTCGCCGCCGGCGCGTCGTTCACCGGAATCACGTTGAGATGCACTACCGCAACGTTACTCTCCAGCTTCCCGTCCGAGGCCTTGAAGGTGAATTCGTCCGTGCCGTAGTAGTTCTCGTCCGGCGTGTACATCAGATCCGGCGCATTGCCCGAAAGATCGCCGTGGGCGGGAAGCGCCACTACCGTGTAGGTAAGGGCGTCTCCCTGGCCGTCCGTCGCGACCAGGGCAATATCCGACACCGCATCTTCAGCCGTATTCACCGTCTGGGATTGCGCAACAGGAGCGGTATTCACCACTACCTCTATCGTCACGCTCGCGGATGCGCTCGCCCCATCGGTGTCGAATACGTACAGGCTCACTTCGTACGTGCCGACCGCGGCGTACGTATGCGTGGCAATCTCGCCGTAGGCCGACGTGCCGTCTCCCAGGTCCCACTCGTAATCGATGATCCCTTCCGTGTCACTCGAGCCGGATCCGTCGAACGTCACCAGAAGCGGGACCGAGCCGTATACCGGATCGGCCGTCGCCACCGCGACCGGAAGATCGTTCACGGACGTCACGGTTATCGATACCGTCGCGGTATTCGAATCC
>CAYMFW010000076.1:0-4058 GCA_964389785.1 uncultured Planctomycetota bacterium | reverse complement strand
ACGGGTTCCCCACGATCGAGTACGTCAGCGTGTCGCCGTCACCGTCCGTTGCCACGAGCGTTATCGCCTTCGCCGTGTCCTCGCTGGTGGTAACAGTCTGGTTTTCGGCAACCGGCGGCTGATTCGGAATCTGCGCAAACGATGCGCTTATCGTATGGTCGGCCGTCACGTTGCTGAACGCGTAGCTCGACACCGCTCCCTGCGACGCGCCGTCCACGAGAACATCCGCAATCTCATGGCCCGTATCCGGCGTCATCGTGAATGTCTGCGATGCGCCTTCATCCACGGTCACCGCGCCGGATGGATCGATCGAACCGCCCGTTCCCGCGCTCGCCGTGATCGTATACGTGTCCGGCCCGCTTCCGCCGGCCAGCGCCGCGATCTCTCCGGCCGACAACGTGCGGCTGTAGATCCTCACGTCATCGATCTTCTCGCTGAATCTCTGGTTACCACTCTGGTAGTTGCCAACGCTGTACACGTCCGTCGCCGATGCACGGTCACTCGTTCCAACGTATTCACCGTCAACGTACAATGCCGTTGTCGTCCCCGCACCCACCGCCGCCACATGGTGCCAGCCGTCGGACAATCCCCCAAGGTTGTACCCGCAACCACGAAAACCACCCCCTGTCGCATTGTCGTACATCCCGAGATTCAGACTGCTGTCCGTGATGATCTGGTGGTCTCCCGACTCGGCCCGTGTGAACGTATGCCATGTTCCCGTTGCCGGAAGCGGCGCCGTGAACCAGCCGGCAATCGTCCACTCTTCCGCCAGATCCACCACCGTACCCAGCAGCAGCTTGTCGTCCCCGTCGTGAAACGCCAGCGCCCCGCCGATCGTTCCGCTCGTCCAGCTCGCGCCGCCGCTTATCGTCCCCGCATGGTCGTTGCCGGTGTCATCCGCGGCGGTCGTGCCGCCCGTCTCGTCCAGCATCCAGTGCGCCACGAGGGTGGGGTCCACCTCGGAAACGGAGACGGCCACCGTCGCCGTGTCAGTGCCTCCGTTGCCGTCACTTACCGTGTACGTGAAGCTGTCCGTCCCCAGAAAGCCGGTGTCGGGCGTGTAGGTCACGTCCGTCCCGTTGTTCACGACGGATCCGTTCGTGCCCTGCGTGACGGAATTCACGCTCAGCGTATTCCCTTCCGGGTCGCTGTCGTTGACGAGCACGTTTACCGTCCTCGCGATATCCATCGCCACTGTCACGCTGTCGTCAACAGCCGTCGGCGGATCATTCTCCCCGGTGATCGTTACCGTCACCACCGCCGTATGTGTCCAGCCCGAGGGATCCGACACGACATAGGTGAAACCATCCGTCCCGTCGTATCCGGCCGCCGGCGTGTAGGTCACGTCCGTGCCGTTGTTCACCGCCGAACCGTGGTCGGGCGGCGTCACCTCTTTCACGCTCAGCGTATCCCCGTCCGGGTCGGTGTCGTTTGCCAACACGTCGATCGTCACCGCGGTGTTTTCGGTCGTGGACGCCGTATCGTCCGCCGCCACCGGCGCCTGGTTCCCTCCCGGGTCCACCCAGCTCGTCGTCACGATCACCTCATCGGTCGTCGCGCCGATGGTCGCCGGGTTCAGGTCGCCTATCACGCTCCCGTCCTTCCATATCCTTACTCTCACCGTATCGTCGTAGGGGACTGCCTGTGACGTATTGTTGGTGAATCTGGCGATCCCGCCGCCGTACAGCTCCACCTCGGAACCCGGCACGACCGTCGAGCTGTTCGCCGCGATACCCTTGAAGACGACCGCGCGGAACTTGGCGTTGAACTCGGTGACGGTCTCGCTAAACGTGACGTCGTCATACACGTTGGCGTAGAGACTTACCAGCCGGCTCCGCGTGCTTATCACGTCGCCCTTGGGCACCGTCAGCACCGCGCCGTCCGTATGGTATTCCGGATTGTAGTACCTGATGTGCGCCTGACCGCCGGACACCACGTCACCGTTCTGGTCGCGACACTTCACCGTGAACGTCTGGAAGCCCGGATCGGCCTCGTCCAGCCCGTCGGTGAATACCATGTAGACGTACGGACCGGCAAGGTTGCTGGGCACCCTCCCGTAGAGCGTCGCGTTCGTTCCCCTGGCCAGCGTCACCTGCGTGCCGGGCGCGAACGGCGTGCCGTCGACGTAACGCACGTCCACCGTCGCATTCGCGACATCGGTGCCGTGCTGGTCGCGCGCCCGCAATGTGGCGGTCCAGAAGCCGGGATCGACCTCGTCGAGACCGCCCCAGGTAATTCTCGTCTGCGGGCCGTTCAGGCTGGGAACGCGCCCGTATATGTCTACCGCTGTGTTCTTCGGAAGTGTCACTTCGGTACCCGGGGTGTACGGCGAGTTCGTGGCATTCTTGACGTACACAACCGCGCCGGCAACGTCCGCCGCGTGCTGGTCGCGCGCCCGGACTGTCGCCTTCCACGCGTCCACCGTTACCTCGTGGGTCATGTTCGTTATCTTGACGGAGATCTCCGGACCGGTGATGTTCTGTATCCTGGTCTTGAACCGGTACGTGCTTCCCACCGTCAGCGCCACCTTGGTTCCGGTGGCGTACCAGGTGGAAAGCTCGCGGACATAGACCTCCGCCCCTGCCGGCTCGGCGCCGAACTGGTCCCGGGCCTCGACGATCACCTGGCCCGGCGTGCCCACGCGAATCTTCACCTCGGCCACGTTCGACTCGTTCGATCCATCCGTCGCCTTGTAGGTGAACAGGTCGTGTCCCTCGTAGCCGCTATGCGGCGCATACGTCAGGTTCGCGCCGCTGCCGCTCAAGGATCCGTGATCGGGCCCATCGACGACGACATAGGTCAGCGTGTCGCCGTCCGGGTCAATCGCGACGAGCGTCGTCGCCACGGACGTATTCATGAGCGTCTGGCACTCCAGGTCGTCGGCGATCGCCGGACCGTTCACGTTCAGCACCTCGACGTCCCAGACCTGGCTCACCCTGCCGCCCTTCCAGTCGTCCACCCATACCCGCACCGTGTGCAGGCCCGCCTGGTAGTAATCGGGAGCGTAGGTCCAGCTCGCGTCGTACGCGCCCTGAACGATCACGTCGTCAAGCACCCACACGTACGACAGCTCGTCGCCGTCGGCATCGGACGTCGCGACCGAGAATTCCTTTGTCGTACCCTCGTTGAAGGCGACCGGCGTGCCCGGCGAGTAGGAGTCGATGACCGGCGCGTTGTTCGAAGAACTATCCGACTCCACCAGGATACAGTTCACCAGCCCGTCCCTGTTGCTCCCGGGATTTCTCCTTACGTCGATCGTGAGCTCTCCATCGGTCACCTCGACGACACCTTCCGCGGTCACCGCCGTCCGGGTCGCGCCCGCCTCGGCGTAGATGTCGTATGCCACCAGCCAGGGGTGGCCTTCGAGATCGATATCGGTCAGCCGGTTGCCGACGCTGCTGGTGGAATCCGGCTCCGCGAAGCCCAGCGTCACCTTGAAGCGGCCGTTGCCCAGCGGGAGTTTGTAGGTGAGATACTTGTCGGGGCGGAGATACCGGTAGTACTGGTAGAGCGCGTCGTCATCCGTGCCGGCGACGTCCACGATCACGCTGGAGCTCTGGTTGTCCGACGTGCTGAACCCCCACGTGCCGGTGGCATACCCCTGATCGTGCAGCCATACGTTCCCGGAGCCGTCCGCGTAATCCAGCGCGGGGTTTGAGAGATAGGTGCTGGAGGCGTTCCTCCCGCAGTTAATCCGAAGCGGCTGTCCCGGAACCGGACCCACCGTGATGGTGAGCATGCTGGACCAAGCGCGCGCAAGGTAATTGTCCATCACGTTGACCTCGGGCCGATACCGGTGGGGCAGATTATACGTGTGGCTGTAGGTCGTCGAGGTATCGCAGACCGGCTCGACGTTTCCCGCCTGGTATCCCTCCGCGAACCACTCGTACACCTGGATGCTGCCGTCCGCGTCGCTCGCCGACGCGGTGAAGTCAACCGTCAGCGGCGCGATGCCGGACGTCACGTCGGCCGAAAAGCTCGTGACCGTCGGGGCCAGGTTGGCCGGTGCCGCCATCGCACCCATCGACAGATCGCCCCAGTACATCGCCCGGTACCGA
>CAYMFW010000075.1:10871-21228 GCA_964389785.1 uncultured Planctomycetota bacterium | reverse complement strand
GCCCGGTCGAGGACAGCGCGCGCGGGTGCCTGGACTGGTACAAGCGGTCCTTCGTCCCGGAACGGTACCGCCACTCCGTCGCCGCGCTCGACACCAACGGCAACCTAATAGCGCACATAGGCACGTACGGCAACGCCGACAGCGGAAAGGAAATCAGATTCATCCGGCCGTATCACATGTCAGCCACCGACACGTACCTGGCAGTGTGCGACAACGGCAGCGACCGCATCATGGTCGTCAAGCTCGACTATCACACGGAGCAAATCATCCCGATCAAATAGGGGACGTTCTCAAGATTTCAACTTTCTTTTTCAGGAAGGAGAACTTCGGATGAACGCGTTGCTGATATGCGGAAGCAGGAACCCGGAAGGACAGACGGCGCGGGCCGCGGCAGCGGTCATGAAGGGTCTGGCAAAGGCGGGCGCTTCGACGGACCAGGCATTCCTGCCCGCGCTCAGCATCGAGCGCTGCCGACAGTGCGACGAGAGAGGCTGGGGCATCTGCCGCACGGAGGGACACTGCGTCATCGAAGACGATATGGCCGGCCTGGTCGACAGGATCAGCCGGGCGGACGCGGTCGTCTTCGCCACTCCCGTTTATTTCTCCGACCTCAGCGAGAGCCTCCGCGCGCTCCTCGACCGGCTGCGCCGGACGTGCACGAACGAAACAGGAAAGGGGCGTGTGGCAGGCACACCCGCGATCGGCGTGTGCGTGGCGGGCGGAGGAGGAGGCGGGGCACCGGAATGCTGCGCCAGTATTCAGAGGGTGCTCTCCACCTGCGGGTTCTCCGTCGCGGACGCGGTCCCGGTCCGCCGCCAGAACCTGGACACCAAGCTGGCACAGCTCGAGACCGCCGGGCAGTGGCTCGCGACGCAGACGCCCGGGGAATGAGCAAGATCACACCCCGACACCGCCACTTGATATGCGGCCCGCACGCGTGTAGCATCACCGCATGGAATACGCCATAGCAGCCATCGGCCTCGCCGCGATCATCGTCGCCCTCATCATCGGACGCCGCCCCGCGCAGCAGAACGAAAGCTCCATTCTGATCCAGCAGCAGATGGAGAGCCTGCGCGAGCAGATGAGCGCGCGCATGGCCGAGTCATCGCAGGCGCTGCGCGACTCGCTGGCGCAGACCCAGGGGATCGTCAACAGACAGCTCGAAGGCCTCCGCGGCAACATGCAGGACTCGTTCACCAACGCGACCAAGGCGGTCACCGAGGTCACCGCCAGAATGAGCGGGCTGGAGGAATCGAGCAAGAGGATATTCGAGCTGGGAAAGAGCATATCCGAGCTCCAGGACATCCTCCGGGCCCCGAAGCTCCGCGGCGGCCTGGGAGAGCTGTTCCTGGAGGACCTGCTCAAGCAGATACTCCCCCCCGCCCACTTCACCATGCAGTACCGTTTCAGCACCAACGAGGCGGTGGACGCGGTCATCCGGCTGGGCGACAACCTGGTCCCGGTGGACGCCAAGTTCCCGCTCGAGAACTTCAGGAAGATGATCGCCGTCGAGGATGAAAAGGAGCAGAAACAGCACCGCAAACAGCTCGCGACGGACATCAAGAAGCACGCGGACAGCATCGCGGACAAGTACATCAAGCCGGACGAGGGCACCTTCGACTTCGCGCTGATGTACATCCCGGCGGAGAACGTCTACTACGAAACGATCATACGCGACGACAACTTCGGAGACGACAGAAGCATCGCCGAGTACGCCCTCTCGAAGAAGGTCATACCGGTATCCCCCAACATTTTCTACGCGTACCTGAAGGCGATCGTCCTCGGGCTGCGAGGCCTCCATATAGAAAAGAGCGCGCAGGAAGTCCTCTCGACCCTCAGCGCGCTCCGTGGCGACCTGAAGCGGTTCCACGGTGATTTCGCCACGCTCGGAAAGCACCTCAAAAACGCGTCGGGCTCCTACGACAGCGCAGGCAAGCGGCTGGAGAAGTTCAGCACCAAGCTTGAAGGCGCCGAGACCGCCACCAGTCTCCCCGCCCCTGGAACCGAAGAAGAAGAAAATGAATAGGCACCTCACCGACTCCTTCCTGGGCACCAGCATCCCCTGCGAATGCGGCAGGACCCACGAGGTGCCGGCGATAGACATCTCGCTCGGCGGCGGCGCGCTCGACGGACTGCCGGACGTCGTCGGCCGCCTGGGCCTCGGAAAGAACACGCTTCTCGTCGCCGACACCAGAACGTACGACGCCGCGGGAAAACGAGCGCAGCAGGTCCTCTCCGCCGCCGGCATCGACGTCGAGCTTCTCGTCATAGAAGGCGAGCACCCCCACGTCGACGAGGAGACCGCCGCGCCCATCCTGCCCCGCGCCGAAGGCAAGGACTTCCTCACCGCGGTCGGCGCGGGCACGATAAACGATCTCACCAAACACGCCGGCACCGCGCTCGGCATCCGGTACGTCTGCGTGGGAACTGCCCCGTCCATGAACGGCTACACGTCCATCATCATCGCGATCACCAGGCACGGGGTGAAAACCACCACCACGGGCACGCCCCCCGTCGCCGTCGTCGCGGACACGGACATCCTCGCGGCGTGCCCCCGCGAGATGATTCTCGCCGGCCTCGGTGACCTGCTCTCCAAGAACGTTTCGGGCGCCGACTGGTGGCTCACCAAGCACATCGACGGCGAGTATTTCTGCGAGCTTCCCCTGAACATGGTTTCCGACGTCATCCCGTGGGCGGAGCGCGCCGCCCCCGCCATCGCCTCCGCCGAACCCCGCGCCGTCGAGGAGCTCACCGAGTACCTCCTGGTCTCCGGCCTGTCCATGACGGTCGCCGGCATATCCCGGCCGTCGTCCGGAGGCGAGCACCTTATATCGCACCTGTGGGACATGCAGAACATGCAGTCGGGCAAAGAGCTCGCGCTTCACGGCACCCAGGTGGGTGTCGGCACAGTGCTGGCGGCCAAGCTGTACGATGAGATCCTCGCCTTCGACTCGCTGGACACACGTACCATCCTCGCCGGCTACCCGGACCCGGACGCACTCCGCCGCCGCACGGACGATTTCCACGGCCCGGTCGCGGCCGCCGTCTGGGAGGAATTCAGACACAAGCTTCCGTCCCGGGAGCGTCTCCAGCACATCGCCGACAGCTGGGATACCATCCGGAAGACGATACCAGGCTACCGGGCGGAGGCCGGCGCCCTGGAATCCATCCTGAACACGGCCGGTGCCCCGACCCACCCCGGCCAACTGGGGAAGACCCCCGTGCAGACCTGCGATACAATAGTCCACGCCAGGGAAATCCGAGCCAGGTACACTGGCCTCGATCTGGCCGCGGATATCGGAATCCTGGAGGATTTCGCCTCCCGGCACGCCCGGCCCCCGGACTAATTCTACTTGAATCACCCGAACGGCTTAGTATAATTATGGCTTCCATGTGGATACGGTATATTGGCACCATCTCCGGAGCATGGGAGGAATAGATGGAACAGGCGCCTTACACGACAACGCCGCCCCCCCCCCCCCCCCCCCCCCCGCCGGCCCCCCCGCCCGCTCAGGTGCTCGTGCAGAACCGGACGCGCGGCCCGATGTTCTGGATCGGCATCGCGGGAATCGTCCTCTTTACGCTGTGCGGCGCCGGACTCCTCTTCGTACTCGTCATCATCGGCCTGGCCAAGTCCTACGCACCCGACGTCAACGACGTGGACGTTACCAACGCCAAGTACGCCGAGGTCACCGTCGAGGGATCCGGCTCCGGCAAGATCGCGCTCATTCCCATCGAGGGAGTCATCAGCAGCCGCCCGGTTCAGCAGCTGTTCTACAGGACCCCGAGCATGGTGCGGACGGTCAAGGACCAGCTCAAGCAGGCCGCTTCCGACAACGACGTGCAGGCGATCATCCTCGAGATCAACAGCCCGGGAGGCGGCATGACCGCCTCGGACGTGCTCCACAACGAGATACAGAAGTTCAAGAAGGAAAGCGGCAAGAAGGTGATAGCGTTCATGAAGGACGTCGCCGCGTCCGGCGGCTACTACGCGGCCGTGTGCGGCGACAAGATAATGGCCCATCCCACCACCATCACCGGCAGCATCGGCGTCATCATGATGATGTTCAACATGGAAGATCTGTTCAAGAAGATCGGCCTCAAGGAGCAGGTGATAAAATCGGGCAAGTTCAAGGACATCGGCTCCTCGACGAGAACGATGACCGACGCGGAACAAAAGCTATTCCAGGACATCATCGACGAGATGTACGCCCGGTTCGTGGATGTCGTGGCCGAGGGCAGGAGTATGGACAAGGAGAGGGTCAGGACGCTCGCCGACGGCAGATGGTACACCGGCAAACAGGCGGTGGAGAACGGCCTTATCGATTCGCTCGGCTATTTCGACGACGCGGTGGATCTGGCCATGAAGGAGGCGGGCCTCACGTCCGCGAAGGTGATACGGTACCGCAGGAAGGTGGGCCTGTCCGAGCTCATCCTCTCCGTCGCGGCGGCCGGGGTCGGGCCCCGGGCGCTGATAGACACGGAGGCGCTGATGCGCAGGCAGACCCCGTCGTTCATGTATATGTGGGCCCCGGGAGAAGGACAGGGTCGCTAAACACATGGAAGCCGGCAACCACGCGATAGTTCTTGCCTCGTTCGAGCTGTCCAGGCTCTCGGAGACGAGCAGCGAACTGTCGGAGGCCCTCAACGTGGACCTCAAGGTTGCCAACAACATCCTCCAGCACATTCCCATCGTGGTCTTCGAAGACCTCACCGAAGATGTCGCCGGCCTGGTCGTCAAGAAGATGAAGAAGCTCACCGATCTCGGCTGTCAGCTCAAGATCGCCGAACCGCCGCTCGAGACCCAGAGGAAGATGCGGTGGCCGAAGCCGCACCACTTCGTCGTGGAGGCCCGGGAGAAGGCTTCGGCGACGGGGGCGGTGGAACGGAACGAAGACGGCACCTTCAGCATCGCGTGTCCCAAGTGCGGAGAGTCGCTCTCCATATCGCTCGTCGGAGAGCTCGGCAGCGAAAAGCTGTTGCTGAACACGAAGAGCGGCAGCGCCGCGCCGCCCAAGAAGCCGCCTATCAGCGAGATCGCCGAGAAGCTGGCGGCGATGCCGGAAAAGAAGCCCCTTCAGCGTCCGCCGTCCGCAGACGGGTTCATGGAGCTGGACGAATTCGAGGCCGGGCTCGCCGAGCTGGAGACCGATCACGGGCTGACGAAGCCCCCGGAGAAACCGGCGGAGGACCTCCCCGGCGAGAGCGCTCAGCTGATCGGCTTCGAGGAGCTCGAGGAGGTCGGAGGGCCCGGCTCGGGCGGCAAGGACATAGAGGAAGCCCTTCTGGAGCTGGACAAGGACCTTCCCCCTGTCCCGCAGCAGCCCAGGCCGTCCACCCCGGCCAGGGCACGACCCAAGACCAAGGCCCCTGCCCCGCCGCCCGCCTCCGGCGGGCCCGCGGTCTTCAGCGTCATCCTGCCGCAGATACGCAGCGAGAAGAAGCGCGGCGAGGCGGCGCTGGTCATCTCCCGCCTTCTGAAGGTATCGGAAGAGAAGGCGCTCCAGATGACCAACCGGGTAATCGTCACCGTCGCGAAGGACGTGACGGAAGCGAAAGCGGCGCAGATAAAAACCGCCTTCGAAAAGTACGGCTTCAAGGCGCGCGTCACCAGGAAGAAGTAGACGCCGACCTTGTCCATCCTAAAGATAGCCCGCACCTACAGGAGCCTCCAGCGGCTCAGGTTCATCGTTCAGGTGCTCACCAAGCACGGGCTCGGCACCTACGTCGACCGGCTGAATCTCGGAAGGTTCCTGCCGCTTCCGGCGTCCCTCAGAAGGCGGGCGTCGGGCAGCGAAGACCTCTCGATACCCCGACGATTCACCATGGTGCTCGAGGAGCTGGGCACCACCACGATAAAGCTCGGCCAGATGCTCGCGTCCAGGCCGGACCTCTTCCCCGAGGAATACCAGCGCGAGCTCGCGAAATTGCAGGACCACGCGGAGCCGTTCCCGGCCGGCGAGGCACGGGCAATCGTCGAACGGGAGCTGAAGGAGCCGATCGACAAGCTGTTCGAGGAGTTCACCGACGCCCCGTTCGCGTCCGCCTCCATCGCCCAGGTGCACGAGGCAACGCTCCACGACGGCACGGAGGTCATCGTGAAGGTCCAGCGTCCCGGCATCGCGGACACGGTGGAGGCCGATCTGGACCTGCTGAACCGGCTCGCGGACCTGCTTGAAACGTACGCACCGGAAACGAAGGTAGTCCGGCCCCGGATGCTCGTCGAGGAATTCGCCCGCAGCATACGCAGCGAGCTCGACTTCGTGGGCGAGGCCGCCTACACGTCGCGCTTCCACGAGGAATTCCTGCACGACGAGAGGGTGGTCACGCCGCGGGTGTACTGGGACCTCACCTCCTCCCGGGTCCTCACCATGCAGAAGATGCAGGGAGAGAAGATCGCCAACCTGGAGCGGCTGAAGTCGCTCGGAATCGACACGCAGAGGCTCGCGACCGACCTCAACTCGATATTCATGACACAGTACTTCGAGCTGGGGATACTCCACGCGGATCCGCACGCCGGCAACCTGCTGGTGACGGACGACGGGAAGCTGTGCCTGCTCGACTTCGGTCAGGTCGCCCACCTCAGCCGCGACCTCAGGGAACAGCTGGTCACCATCTTCATCGCGCTCGGACGCAACGACTTCGACACCATCGTGGACGTATACACCGAGATGGGCATCACCTCGCCGGAAACGGATCTCCGAACGTTCAAGCGCGACCTCGTCGAGATGGTGGACCGGTACTACGGCGTTCCCATCAGAACGCTCGACATCAGGCGGCTGTTCACGGACCTCACCCGCACCGCGCGGCAGAACGGCATCGTGCTCCCGCGTGACCTGGTGCTTCTGGGCAAGTCGATGGTCACCGTGGCCGGCATCTCCCGCATGCTGGACCCCGGCCTCAACGTCGCCGAGAAGGTGCGGGCGCACGCCGAGAAGCTGATCGCGGATCGAATGAGGCCGTCCAGCATCGTGGACAGCACCTCGCGGGGGCTGTGGAGGATACTGCGGCTGGCCAACAAGCTCCCGGGCGAGATAACCGAGATACTCCGGAAGCTGCGCACCGGATCGCTCGAGATAGTATTCCGTCACGAAGGGCTGGAACAGCCGGTCAACGAGCTGGACAAGACCGGCAACCGGCTCGCGGTAAGCGTCATACTCGCCGCCACGATCCTCGGATCGTCTCTCATGATGCTGGCCAAGCTGGCGCCCCTCATCCCGCAGACGGACATATCCGCGCTCGGCCTTGCGGGGTTCATCCTCTCCGCCATACTCGCCGCCTGGCTCACCATCGCCATCATCCGCTCCGGCCGCCTGTAGAGGCAGCCCCTTCACACGAGCGGCTGACGGGTCATTCCCGAGCGGATTCCAGGTTCGACCCGCTGTCCGCCGGGAGGCGGACCTTTCCCTGGCCGGGCGAACCTTGCCTCGGAGGCGCCCAATTCCGTAAAGGGCGCCGAGAATGAGCGAGGGTATGACTCGTCAGCCGCTATTCGTACAGGTGAAACCGCATCCGCAGGATCGCGGAACGCTTGATGGAGACCTCCCCCGCGGCGTCCGTCTCCCCCTTCAGCTCCGACGCGTCGAGGGATTTCATATCCACCGTCAGCCGGTCCTGGTTGGCCAGCACCACCCTGATGTCGCCCGCCCGCCGCCGGGGCTCCTCCATGCTCTGACTGCCGAATTCGATGAAGCCGGCATTCGTCAGGTCCACGTTGATCGTGCCGAACGACGTCTTCATCACCATCTTGCCGCCGGAGATGGATTCGATCGTCCCCGTGGTCCGGTCGCCGTTCGTGAAGAACACCACGTCCTTCTCCTCGCCGCCGCTGCTGCGGGCGGTGAGACTCCCCCTCCCCTTCACGACCCTCACGCTGTCGAAGGCGGTCGGCTGGTTGGCGCACAGCTGGAAGTACGAGCCCTTCTTCAGCGGAGACGGGTCGGTGTAGGAGCAGACCTCCTCGCCGTTCACGGTCAGCGCCAGCTTCCCGGAGTCCGGGTCGTATTCCAGCCGGCACTTCGCGGACGGAACGGTCCTTCGTATGTACTTATTCGCGACCGGCCGGGTATTGTGATCCCTGACGCGATACAGATGTATGCTGTTGCCGCTGATGAACACGTAGTACGAGTCGTCGCCGTACAGAGAGCCGGTGCCGCTGCAGAATATGGCGGCCCCCGCGTTGAGCTGGTTGGAGGTGGCCGAATTCATCTCCCACTCGAAGGTCATCGGACCCGACTGGTCGAGCCGGCGCGACACATAATGAGAGCCGTAGTCGCCCTGGTGAAGGGCATCGTTCTTCACCGTCCAGATACCGCTGTGCGGGACCCACCCCAGCATACCCTCGGAAAAATCATCGCTGGCGACGATCCTGCCTCCCGAACCCAGCCCGATGGACGTAATCATCCGCCTGTTCAGCGTCACCGGTCCGGTGTAGCTCGTCTCCAGTTCCAGCTTGTCGCCCTTCAGCCCCTTCACCGTCCCGGTAAGGGAATCCCCGTTCGACAGCGTCACCGAATCCTGCGCCGCGGGGGGTTTCTGAGCCGGCGCCGTGAACCCGATGGATTGGGCCGCGCTGAGAGGAACGACGATCTGCGACCCGAGCAGCGGGTGCTTCACCAGCATGTTCCCCTTCGAATCCGTCCCCAGGACCTCGCCGGAGATCCGGTCCCTGTTGGTAAGCAGGATCACGTCACCCTCGGCCTTCTGTTCTTCCTCCTCCTCACCGCGGGGCGGAGGCACGTAGATGGACGGCCCGTCCTCCCCGCCGACGGCCCCAGCGCACCACAGGGCCGCAAGAATGCTCAGAATCACGAGCTGTTTCCGGTACATCATCACCTCCGTGTGCAGTATCACCTCTGGTATATCGGCAGAAGCCGGTACCTCACTTCGAGCGCCAGGAGCGCCATCGCGGTGCAGCACTCCACGCCTCCGGCGGAGCCGGGCCAGCTTCCGTCCGCGGACTGCCTGTCCAGGATAGCGCGCGTCACCTGCGCGTTCCAGTCCTTCCAGTAGCTCACTCCCGCCTGAAACATCGCCTGGGAGCAGTAGTACGCGCCGTAGTAGAAGTAGTTCTCCCGCTCCAGCGGCTTGTAGCGCAGATACTCCGCTCCCCGCTTCGCCTGGTCCGAGCCGTACTCCCCGCACAGGCTGAGCACCGCCACCCCTATCCCGGTGCGCGCCACCCCCGATCCGCTGAACCGCCCCGCCTGGTACGAGAACCCGCCGTCCGCGGTGGCGCACGACTTCACGTATCGTATCCCGTTGTCGATCACCTTCTTCGGCACCTCGATGCCCGCGTTCTGCGCCGCGCGCAGCGCCATCATCTGACACCCGGTCACCGTGATGTCGGAAGACGGGGAACCGATGCTGTACCGCCAGCCGCCCTCCCCGTTCTGCGCCTTCACGATAAGGTCCACCGCCTTCTTCAGCGCCTTCCCGACCTCCTTGTCCCGGCTCATCCCGTACACCTCGGCCAGCGCCAGCGTCGCGAACCCGTGGCTGTACATCGGGGAGATGCCCCCGGAGAGCACACCCCTGCTGTCCTGACAGCTCACGATGTACTCCACCGCCTTCTCGATCGTCTCGCCGTAATCCCCGATGCCCGGCTCCTCACCGTGCGCCATGAACGCCAGCGCGCAAAGCCCGGCTACCCCGGCGCTCCTCCCGTAGCTGCCGGGCCACGAGCCGTCCTCCCCCTGCGCCTTCGCCAGGTACTCCAGCCCTTTCTCAACGGACCGCTCCACGGCGGGATCGATTCGCCCGTCCGCCGCCCCGGCGGCCGCCGCAAGCACCAGCAGAAACGCAAGCGTCACACCGAAGAGACGCTCCGTGCCCTGTGATGTTCGGAAATCACGCATCGTTATTCAGTTCTGACGAATCTTCTCAAAGTAGACCTCCAGCAGCTCGCGGAACTCCGGCGGGTAGCTCCTGTCCCATCCCTCCAGCACCCGCTTGCGCGCCCGCGGCGCCAGCTTCGCCCAGTCCCTCGAACCCGTCTCGACTTCCTTGTCAGGCACGAAGAGAATCGTTCCGCCGTCGAACCCGTCGCCTCCCAGGCCGGGCACGGCGAGCAGCATCAGAAGCATCTCGAGCGACATCCCCATCTGCCCCATTCCCTGCGCCCCGGACGACCCCTCCGTCATCATCTTCTCCAGAAGAGCGATGGCCTTCTTCTGCGCCTCCTTTGCCGCGTCGTTCGTCAGCCCCTCGCCCAGCAGGCCGGAGCTCTTTCCCATCTCCTCGGTCGCCTTCTTCAGCGAGTCCGCACCGGCCAGGAACGGCGGCCATTTCTCCGTCAGCTCCTTCGCCTTCTTCTCCGTGTCCTTCTGCCGCTCCGTCACGGGAGACAGCGCCATCT
>CAYMFW010000075.1:0-10861 GCA_964389785.1 uncultured Planctomycetota bacterium | reverse complement strand
GAACAGCTCGGTCTCACGGGCCACTTCCTTCTGCTCGCCCAGGATCTCCCTCAGCGCGCTCACCGCCTCGGTCATCTGCTTGTACTTCTCCAGCCCCTTGGCGAGAAACGACTTCATCGCCTCGAGCGCCTTCTTGAGGGATTCCGCCGCGTTGCCCTGCTCCGCCTTTCCCTGCTGCATCTCCCCCTGGCTCATCGCGGAGCCCGCGCTTCCCATCGAACCGAGCGCCGATGCCATGTTCCCCACCGTATCGTTCATCGCCCCGAGCAGCTGCCGGTTCATATCCCGCGCCTTTCCGAGCGCCTTCTCGAGCTCCCTGGCGAGCTGCTCCTGCTGCTTCTTCAGCTCGTCCAGCAGCTCCTTCACGTCCTCCCCCTGCCCGGCCTTCTTCATCAGCTCGGCCAGCTCCTCCTGCAGCTTCTTCTGCCTGCCGATCAGGTTCTCCAGCTCAGACGGCGTCAGCAGTTCCTCCCACGGATGGGTGCGCTCCTTCAGCATGTCCGCGGCCTCCTCCAGGTCCTTCGCGATGCCCTCGCCCACGCTGGTGCAGGTGAACAGCTTGTTGGCCGCTATCTGCTCGCCCAGCCCGCCCATCCGGGGAGCGATCTTCCTGTCCACGATGAACGCGCGCGCCTTCTCCACCTTCTCGACCAGGTCCGATTTCACGAAGTTCAGCTGGGTAATGGCCCTCTCCATGGACGCACGCACGTCCTTCGTCCCGTTCATCAGCCGCGCCTGCCGCTCCGCCAGCCCATCCACCGTCGCCTTCTCGCCGTCCGGGAGGTCCTCCGCGGCAAGCCCCGCAGTCCTCGGCGCGACCGTCGCGGTGTCTCCCATCAGCGCCCGCTCCCGCCTGGCCAGCTCCCGCAGCCGCTCTCTCAGTCCGGCCAGCCGGCTGGCCTCCGTGTCCCGGCGGACCCTCTCGAGAAGCTCCCGGAGCCGTTCCGACACCCCGTACTGGGTGCGGGCCGCCTCCCTCAACACCTCTCTCCTCGACGGGGCCTCCTTCTCCTCCGCGCCCTTCTGCAGGCTCTCCGCGGCGCGGTTCATATCGTCTCCGGAAAGCTCCTGGAGCCCCTTGCCGACGGACGCCAGCTCCACCATCGAGCCCTCCTCCACCAGCGGATTCTTCTTCATCTCCCGGAGAAGGCGGGAGATGTCCCGGGTAACGTCCGACGCCTCCTTCGACAGCCCGTCCTGCACGTCCGAGCCGTATGACGCCTTCCTCGACGCGTCCTCGCCGACGATGTCCGAATCGCTCAGCATCGTGACGGCCTCGGTGCCGTCGGTCTCCTCCACCTGGCGTCTCAGCAGCCGGCCGATACGCATCGCGATGTTCTCCTGCTCCCGCACCAGCCGCTCCAGGTGCTCGGCCTGGGAGATCACCTCTATCGAAAACGCCCTGGACCTCGCGGCGCGCGCCTCCGGCTCGCAGTTGTCCGACGCCTCGATCACGAACTCTATCCGGTCGCCGGGCTCCACTCCGTGATCCGCGATCCTCCAATCGTACTCGACGTTCAGATCCTTCGATTCCTCCAGCGACGCCTTCAGCAGTTTTCGGCCCACCCTCTGCGATCCGGGCAGCACCAGGAACGGCATCTCCATCGTGATCAGCCCGAAATCATCCGACGCGGACACCTTCAGCGGTATCACCTCGTCCGGCATCGCCGCCAGGTCCCCCGCAGGGCTCTCCACGGCAATCGCCGGGGCTTCGTCCGGTCGCACCGTCACCTGGTACCGCGCCGGCTCGGCGCCCCGTATCCCGTTCTCATCCTCCACCACGATCTCTATCGAACCGTTTTCCTCGGGCCTGACGTAGCCGCTCCTCCACCCGCCGTCACCGGTCTTCGCGAGAGGGAACGCCGACTCCCCCGACGTCAGTTTCGCCGCGGCCACCGGCCTGCTCGTCTTCACCGACAGCCGGTACGACCCGCCCTGCAGCACGGTGAAGCCGCCGGTCGGATTCTCCAGCACTACCGGCTCCAGCCGGGTGTATTTCGGATACCGGCACGTCACGGTCACCGCGACCACCTCCGGCCGGTCCACCGGACTCATCCGGTACACCGGCGAGCGGGTGTCGCCCGCGCGCGCCATGTAGCGTATCTCCTCGTGCACGTCCTCCACGGGAAGGCTGAACCGTCCGTCGCCGTCGCGCTCCACCACGGAACGCTTCCACGGTCCGTCCCCGCGCATCACGAAGAACGTCGCGGAATCGGGTATCCTTCCCGACGCCGTGGCCCGTACCCGGAACGTGTCCCCGCGCGGCACCACGCCGCCCCGCGGCTCCACGTCGAGCGTGGTATACGTGTACACGTCGTGCTCCCCGTACGGGTCCACCAGACGGAGCACACAGCTCGCGAAGGGAAGGGGATGAGCCGTCACATACGCCGCGGCGAGCAGGCAGACCGCCGAGAGGGCGAGCACCGACCGGACAAGCGGTCTGGTATCGCAGGCCTTGCCGAAATTGACGTCCTCGGCCGAGTCTTCCGCGTGCGCCACCACCGCCCGCACCAGCGCTTCCGACGCCGGATCCCCCGCCGGCCGCTCCGAAAGCTCCATGGCGGTCAGCACCCCGTCGCCCAGCTCCGGAAACCGTTCCTGCACGTCCACCGCGAGCCGTCGGGAGCTGATCCGGGCCAGAAGCGGAAGCGCGACGAGAGCCGCCATGGAGAGAATGAAACCAGCGGAAAGCAGACCCAGTATCGCCAGCCGTGCCGAAGACGGCAGAAACAGCGCCCGATCGCCCAGAACCGCCAGCAGGACCGCCAGACAGAGCCCCGCCAACACGACGGACAATCCCCTCTCGGCCGTGACCCTCTTTCGCCTTCGACCGTATCTTCGGAGCTTTTCGTCGATACTGCGGCGTCTCGGCATGAACTGGATCCTCCGGTATGCCCGCAATCCCTGTATATGAGTATAAACGCGCCCGAAGCGAAAAGATACAGTTTTATCCCCGTTAGAAAACGCTTGCCAGGAAGGGCTTCCGCGAGTAGGATTGACGGTCCGGAAGGAGGTACTCCATGGCGAAGAAAGCTTCAGGACCGGCCGTACTGATCGTGGACGACGAGGAATCCGTCCTTCGATTCGTAGGGACTCTGGTCGAAGAGGAGGGATACCAGACCCTCAAAGCGGCATCCCTCGAGGAGGGCGAGAAGCTGCTCGGCAAGAAGTTCGCGCTCGCACTGCTGGACATCACGCTTCCGGACGGTTCGGGCCTGGTGCTCGCGAAGAAGATCAAGAAGAAAAACCCGGACCTGCCCGTCGTCATCATGACGGGCTTTCCCGGCGGCGGAAACGTCCGGGAATCACTGGATGTGGAGCCGGACGCGTATCTGCTCAAGCCGGTCGCCCCGGCTATCCTCCTGTCCCTCCTGAAACGGCTCGTCGCACGGAAGATTCAGAGGGAACAGGAACGCGCCGAGGATTAGTTCAGGGACAGATAACTTATTTCTGCGGGGCGGCTTTCTTGACCTGCGCAGCTCGCAGAGCGGGCGCCGTCCCCGATCGACAGTCTCTGTAGGGGCGGCTTTACGCCGCCCTTTTGAGTGAGGAATACACATATGCCCGACACACTGAACTGGGGAATCATAGGCTGCGGCGGAATCGCCCGCAAGTTCGCCAAGGGCCTGGCGTCCGGCGACACAGGTGTTCTGCTCGCCACCGGCAGCCGCACAAAAGACAAGGCCGAGGCCTTCGCCTCCGAACACGGCGCCGCCCGCGCCTACGGCAGCTACGAGGACCTGCTTGCGGACCCGGACGTCCGGGCGGTCTACATCGCCACCCCGCACACGTCTCACGCCGAATGGACCGTCAAGGCCGCCGAGGCAGGCAAGCACATACTCTGCGAGAAGCCGCTGGCCGTCACCCACGGCGAGGCGATGCAGTCCGTCGAGGCGGCGCACCGCAACGGCGTGCTCCTCATGGAAGCGTTCATGTACCGGTGTCACCCGCAGACCGTGCGTCTGGTCGAATTGATAAAGGAGGGCACGGTCGGTGAGGTCCGCTTCATCCGCGCCGCGTTCGGCTTCGCCGCGAAGTTCAACCCGGAAGGCCGGCTCTTCAGCAATGCCCTCGCCGGCGGCGGCATTCTCGACGTCGGGTGCTACCCGGTATCGCTCGCGCGCCTCGTAGCGGGCGCGGCGGCCGGCTGTGACTTCCTCGAGCCGGACGAGGTCCGCGCCGCCGGGACGCTCACCGAAACCGGCGTGGACGCGTGCACCGCCGCGGTCCTGAAGTTCCCGGGCGGCATCGTCGCCGAGGTCTCGACCGCGGTGCAGGTACAGCTCGTCAACGACGCACACATCTTCGGCACCGAGGGCTCGATACACGTACCGATGCCGTGGCAGCCCGGCCGCGAGAATCCGCCGACGATCATCGTGAAACGCTCCGACGAGGAGCCGCGGGAAATACCCATCGACTGCGGACATCTCTATTCCTACGAGGCGGACGTGGTCGCGGCGCACGCCGGGGACCTGCAGGTGCCCTCCCCGGCCATGAGCCCGGCAGACTCGCTCGGCAACATGAAGGTGCTCGACGCCTGGCGCGCCGCCATCGGGCAGGAGTACGACCTGGAGAAGCCGGACCGGGTCGGCACCGTCACCGGACGCCCGCTCTCGGTACGCCCGGACAGCGTCATGAAGCACGGCAACGTCCCCGGCGTGGAGAAGAACGTCTCCCGCCTGGTGATGGGCGTGGACAACCAGAATACCATGCCCCACACCGCCGCGATGTTCGACGACTTCTTCGAGCGCGGGGGAAACGCCTTCGACACCGCCCACATATATCAGGGAGGAAAGTGCGAACGCCTCCTCGGACAGTGGATCGCGAACCGCGGGGTGCGCGAGGACGTCGTCGTCCTGGACAAGGGCGCCCATACCCCCCACTGCACCCCGGAGGGCTTCGCCCGACAGTTCGCGGAGAGCCTCGAGCGGCTCCAGACGGACTACGTGGACATCTACATGCTGCACCGGGACAACCCGGAGGTCTCCGTCGCGGAGTGGATGGACGTCCTGAATGAAGAGGTGGCGGCGGGACGGATACGCGCGCTGGGCGCGTCCAACTGGACCCCGGAACGGGTCGACCGGGCCAACGAATACGCGAACGAGAAGGGGCTCGCCCCCTTCTCCACCGTCAGTAACAACCTGAGTCTGGCGCGGATGATCGAGCCCCCCTGGCAGGGATGCCTCACCGCCTCGGAGCCGGCCATCTTTGAGTGGCACCGAACGACCGGAATGACGCTGATGCCGTGGAGCAGCCAGGCACGCGGGTTCTTCACCGGGCGCGCGCGCCCCGACGACCGGAGCGACGAGGAGCTCGTCCGCTGCTGGTACAGCGACGACAACTTCAGACGGCTCGAGCGGGTGCAGGAGACGGCGAAAAAGAGAAACGTACCCGCCATCGCGGTGGCGCTGGCCTGGGTGCTCAACCTGAACTTCCCCACCTTCCCTCTCATCGGCCCCCGGCTCATCAGCGAGACCCGCACCAGCTTCCTGGCCCTCGAGCTGGAGCTGACGCCCGACGATGTCGCGTGGCTGAATCTGGAAGACGTTTCAAGGGGTCAGAGTCGTTGAAAATCACTTACTCCGAAAGAAACTCAATTGCCCGCGGCATCTTGTGCGCTCTCGCCCTCACCCTTCTCGCACCCTCCCTCTGCCTACGGGCCGGGGAGGAGAAGTCCGAGATCCCGAGCGCGCTCGCGCTGAAGCTCGACCGCATCCGCAAGGCGCTCCCTCCCCACAAGCTGTCCCACATATCCGGGTGGGCGACGCGGAGGCAGAGAAGGTATCTCCTGTACGTCGAGGAGATCGCCAAGTTCCCGAGCAAGCTGTGGGGCGAAGACACCGTCCAGAAGCTGATCCCGTCGGTGGACTACGCGGTGGTGCAGGCCTGGCCGATGGAGGACCAGATACGGGCCGCCCACTACTTCAAGGAGAAGAGAAAGGACGACGAACCGGTATCCCTGCAGCAGCTGGACAGGGAGACGGCGGAGCTTCCCCCCGATGAGAGAGCGACCGTCCGCCTGATGCTGCCGACCGACCAGAAGGGATACCTCTCGGTGCGCGCCAGGATGAAGGCCAAGAAGGCCGCGGCGCGTCCGGCTCCCCGGAGGAAGAGACCCGTCCCCGCGCCCTCCTCCTCCCACACCGGGAAACCGGAAGCCGCGAACCAGGGAAAGGGCGTCTCCGGCACTGCCGTCACCGGCGTCATCGCGCTCATCGTCGTCGTCGCGGCCCTGGTCGCCGTGTTCCGCCCCCGCAAGAAACCGTCTCCGGACACCCCCGAGTGACCACCCACCGCGACCACGAGCTCACCGAGACCCAGGCCAGGGAAATCATTCGACTGGTGGCCAGCGTCTGGCCGCCGAGCCCCGAGCCCGAGGATGACCGGGTCGCATCCTTCCTCAGCCGCGCCGGGAACCTTGCGCGCGAAAAGAACGGAGAGAAGGCCCTTCGCTACGTCGTGTGGGACGGCGACCGCGCCGTCGCCAACGGCAAGACGTTCTCCCGCATCATCAACACCGGGAAAGGCCCGCTGGAGGTACTGGCACTCAGCTGCGTGTGCGTCGTGCCCGAACGTCGCGGCGAGGGCCTCGGAAAGGCCATCGTAGCCGAAGCGTTCCGCCGCGTCGACCGCGGCGAGTTTTCCGTGTCCCTCTTCCAGACCGGCGTGCGCGACTTCTACGAGAAGCTCGACGGCCGGGTGGTGGAAAACCGTTTCTGCAACCGGCTCGACAAAAACGACCCGGAGGGTAGTCCGTGGAAGGAGCCGTATGCTATGATATATCCGGACACGTACGATTGGCCCGACGGCACCATCGACATCAACGGACCGAGATACTGAACAAGGAGAGAACGATGATACCGAGCATATGGACCTCGATGTTCCACAAGCACCCGTTTATCGAAGCCCTGCTCATCCTCAACGGATGCGGCTGGACCGCGTTCGAAGTGTCCATTGAACACCTGAAGGAGATCGAAACCAGCGATACCCCCGAGGTGATCATCAAGGACGCCCTCCGGTACGCGGACGACCTCGGCCTGTCGTTCCCCCAGTCCCACGCCCACCTCAGGGCCAACGTCGCCAACTTCGACGAGAAGGAGCGCCGGGCCGATATAGACCGCATCCTCTGCCACATGGACATCTCGGCGCAGCTCGGCGTGAAGACGGTCACCATGCATCCGGGCAGATTCTTCGACGAACCGACGGAGCAAGATACCGCGCGCGTCCGGGAGCTGAACGTCGACGCGTTCCGCGAGATCCAGCAGAGAGCGGAGGAGCTCGACCTGGCGATCAGCATCGAGAACCTGGGCAGGCACCACCCGCGCTCCGCGGCTGAAATGCTCGACCTGCTCGGGGCGATAGACCGCCCCGCCATCGGCGTCACCTTCGACACCTCTCACGCCAACATGGCCGGCATCGACATGCCGGCCGCGATACGCGAGCTGGGCGACCGCCTTCAGGCGGTCCACTTCTCCGACAACCACGGCGAGACCGACGAGCACCTGATACCGGGCGACGGCAACATCCACTGGCGTCCCGTCATGGAGGCGCTTCGCGACGTCGAGTTCGAAGGAACGCTCAACTTCGAGATACCGGGCGTGTGCCATCTCGATACGCCGTTCCGCAAGCTGAAGGCGCGCCACGCCCGCGAGGTGGCCGATCACCTGATCGCCATGATATCGTGAACGGAAGCGTCGGGAGAACACGGCCTTCATATTCTGCGGGGGCGGCACTATGCCGCCCTCTGCTTTTTCTCGTCCTCCTCTCGGCCCCCGCCCTCGCCAAGGACTACGACGGTGACCCCGGCAGCTACACCTCCGTGCTCCGCCGGCTCGAGCCCGGCGACACCCTCACGCTCAAGAGCGGCACCTACGACAAGGGCCTCCGCATAGAGAAGATGCACGGCGAGCGGGGAAAGCCCATCACCATCGCCGGTCCGGAGAAGGGCCCGCCGGCGCTCTTCACCGGCCGCGGCGGCCGTGACACCGTCGAGATCTACGGCTCCAGCTTCATCGTCGTGAAGAACCTGGAGCTGGACGGAAAGAACCTTCCGGTTAACGGCGTCAACGCCCGCGCCGCCGGCGGGATGGTCCACGACATCACCATCGAGAACCTCATCATCAAAAACCACGGACCGAACCAGCAGATCGTCGGCATCTCCACCAACCAGTCCCCCACCTGGAACTGGACCATCCGCAACAACGTCATCGACGGCGCCGGCACCGGGATGTACCTCGGCAACTCCGACGGCAGGAATCCGTTCGTCAACGGCATCATCGAGCACAATTTCATCACGAACACCATCGGCTACAACTGCCAGATAAAGCACCAGATCGAGCGCCCGGCCGGCATGCCCGCCGACGGCGTCACCATCATCCGCCACAACGTGTTCTGCAAGGAAAAACAGCCGCCCGGCCGCTCGGACGGCGCGCGGCCCAACCTGCTCGTCGGCCATCAGATGAAGTCCGGCGCCGGCTCCAAGGACAAGATCCTCATCTACGGCAACTTCTTCTACGAGAACGGCACCGAGGCCCTCTTCCAGGGCGAAGGCAACATCGCCATCTACAACAACCTGTTCGTCAACACCAAGGGCATGGCGGTCCGCGTCGGCCGGCACAACGGCGCGCCCCGGATGATCCGCGTCTTCAACAACACCGTCGTCGCCACGGGCGCGGGCATACGCGTCGGCGGCGGCGAAGGCGGCTACAAGCAGATGGTGTTCGGCAACGCGGTATTCGCCTCCGGTTCCATCGGCGCCCCGCAGCAATTCGACAATATCACCGGCTCCTACGCCGACGCGGCGAAGCACCTCACCGGCCCCCACGCCGCCCCCGGCAAGCTCGACCTGTTCCCCCTCCCCGGCAAGCTGAAGGGAAAGCCGATCGACACCACGGAGATGAAGCAGTTCGTCCACTGGAACGTGGACTTCAACGGCTCGAAGCGCACCGGCGCGTTCCGCGGCGCGTACGCGAAGGAGGGACAGAACCCGGGCTGGCTGCCCCGGCTCGAGCGAAAGCCGGTGAAAAGCCCGTATGAGATCATGGCGGGAGACGGCCCGTATCAGAAGCTCGGCACACTGGCCGCCCAGATAAAGACGGGAAAGAACCTCGGGTACGCCCTCAAGACGGTGCGCATGAAGCTTCAGAGCGGGAACCCGGACGAAGCGGCGGAAGCGAAGATGATGTTCGAGTCGCTCGGAGGCGAGGCCGCGCGCCGCCTCGAAGAGGCGAAGGCGCAGAAGGAAAAGGACCCCTTCGCCGCCATGAACGCGTTCGAAGAGGTCGCGGACATGTTCTCCGGCGACGAAATCGCCTCCGAGGCGAAGCAGGAGGCCTCGAAGCTGAAGAGCCATCCGAAGATCCGCAAGGAGACCATGGCCGCGTCGTGGATGACGCGGCTCGCCGGCCAGGAAAGCCGGCTTCGCCCTTACGACGGCAGCAGGGACCCGAAAAACGAGAAGTTCCTGAAACGCAACGCCGCGTCAATCCGCAGCATCATCGCCGGCTGCAAGAGCCTCATCAGGACCTATCCGGACACCGACGCGGCGAAGCAGGCCGAGGCACTCGTCAAGAAGTACGAGTAGACCCCGCCCCGGACGACCCCTTCAGCCGCCCCACGATGTTATCTCTCTTCCGGCAGTCCCAACGGCGGCCAGGTCAACTGCAGCGACTTGTTGGCCATCTTCTCACTTGTAGACATCGCGGCGGAAGTCAACACTGAGAACGTAGACCATTCCTTCATCAGTATCAACAGCGTAGAACAATCTGAATCTGCCAAGACGATAACGCCACATATCGGGAGTGTAATCACGTAGCTTTCTGATATTGGGACCGAGTAGCTATTGTCTACTAATAGAACACATTAGAACACACCGAAAGTCAAGGCCTCCACCATCTTTTTCTTGGCCAACGAGTCTGTCGAAAAACCTTCTGGCGAAACGGTTTCTTTCCCATTCCCTCGGATTCCTTCACTCGCGATGCTCGGTCAACCCTCGAATCCTATCGCTTCGGCCGATTTCGATCCGCACCCGTATTCTATTCCATGCATATGAACATCTGCCCGTCTTCTTGCTGTTTGTATCGTGGCATAATATACTTCCTCCGTTAACATCCGATAGTCACTGCCATGTGTATCACACCACTTCTATCATGTAAATCGACAGAGCGCGAAAAGCGCACTTTTCCGACAGTCTCAACGTCGGCAATAACCTGCCAGCAAGGTGCGCGGCAGAGCCGCGCGGAATACCAGGTCAGCTTCATTCCCTGGTTACGGCTACTGCAGACATTGGGAAATGCACTGGTGGGGTGTCGAACTGGACCAGTGAGGTGCTAAGGAAGCCTTCAGGACGCGTCTGCCTGCCCAAGAACACGCCGATCACCAAACCGACGACGAGCAAAGCCCCAGGCAAAAGCGCCTTCTTCATTTCTTTCCTCCTTCTAACGGTGCGGATAACCTGCCGGGGTGCGGAGCGCGGCAAAGCCGCGCGGAGTACCCCGGTCAGCGTTCATCCGCTGGTTCGCAAATCATTTCAGCCTATTGAGCTTTTGTATAATGGACAGGTGCTCGGCAAGATATTCGTAGTGAGCCTGAACATCTGCAACATTGTCATCGGTCACAGTTAAAGCTTCCGATGGGTACTTCTCGTTTGCTTTGGCAATCGCCTTGGTGATGGGCTTGCCCTTGCGCAACCACCTGACCACTTCCTTATCATATCTCTGTTCATCGGGTGTACGCTCACCAATTATTTCCTCGGCTCGGGAAAGGTACGAATCTAGAATATCCATCATTTCCTTTCTGTCTTTTGCGAATCGACATAGGCAGGCCCTCGCGGGCTGTCCCTGTCACACCACCGGGCGTACGG
>CAYMFW010000074.1:0-21411 GCA_964389785.1 uncultured Planctomycetota bacterium | reverse complement strand
CTGCCCGAGCCGGTGCTCCGCATGCTGGCTGAAGGGCTCGACGAGCCGCTGAGCAAGATATACCGGATCGCGACGTTCTACAACCTGTTCAGCCTGACGCCCAGAGGGAAATACACCATATCCATCTGCACCGGGACCGCCTGCCACGTGAAGGGCGCCGGCGACATAGTGACGATGTTCCAGGAGCATCTGGGCATAAAGGCAGGGGAGACCACCGAGGACATGGTCTTCACGCTCGACGCGGTGCGCTGCATAGGATGCTGTGGACTGGCGCCGGTGCTGACGGTGAACGAGGACGTGCACGGCCTGATGACGAAGAGCAAGGTCTCCGAGCTGATAGACCAGTACCGGTCGAAGAAAGACTGACATGGCGAAACTCACCAGGGAAGATTTGGTAAAGATCGCCGAACGGGAGAAGGCGACGAAGGGCCTGCGTGACTGCGCCCAGGACGCGTCGAAGGGCGCAACGGGCCACCGGCTCCACGCGATGCTGTGCGCCGGGACCGCGTGCATATCCATGAACTCCCGTCCGATACAGGAGGCGATGCTGGCCGAGCTGAAGAAGCACGGCATAGAGAACGAGGTCCAGTTGGTGATGACCGGATGTAACGGGTTCTGCGCGGTGGGTCCGGTGATGACGGTGATGCCGGACGGCGTGTTCTACCAGAAGCTCACCCCCGAGGACATACCGGAGCTGGTGGAGAGTCATTTCGTCAACGGCAAGCCGGTCGAGCGGCTTCTGTATAAGCAAACGGAGGACGGGCCGCCGATTCCCAGGATGAAGGACATCCCGTTCTTCGCGAACCAGACGCTGATCGCGCTGAGGAACAAGGGGCTGGTGGATCCGGAGCGGATCGACGACTACATCGCGCGCGGCGGCTACCGGGGCCTGGTGAAGGCGCTGGACATGAGCGCGGACGATATCGTGGAGGAGATCACGAAGTCGGGTCTGAGGGGCCGGGGCGGCGGGGGGTTCGGCACCGGACGGAAGTGGGGCTCTGCGCGCAAGGCCCACGGCAAGCCGAAGTACATCATATGTAACGCCGACGAGGGTGACCCGGGCGCGTACATGGACCGGAGCATCATCGAGGCGGACCCGCACTCGGTGATCGAGGGCATGCTGATAAACGGGCTGGCGATACATTCGAGCATCGGGTACGTGTACATCCGGACGGAGTATCCTCTCGCCCGGAACCGGCTGCGGATCGCGCTGGAGCAGGCCAGGGAGTACGGCCTGCTGGGCGAGAACATACTGGACAGTGACTTCAGCTTCGACATCGAGATAAAGCAGGGCGCCGGCGCCTTCGTGTGCGGCGAGTCGAGCGCGCTGAGGGCCTCCATAGAGGGCCGCGCCGGCGAGCCGACGGCGAAGTACGACCACGCCACCGAGAAGGGGCTGTGGCAGAAGCCGACGGTGCTGAACAACGTGGAGACGTACGCGAACGTGCCCGAGATCATCACCAGGGGCGCGGACTGGTTCGCCGGCATGGGTACGGAGAAAAGCAAGGGCACCAAGGTGTTCTCGCTCGTGGGAAACATCATGAATACCGGCCTGATAGAGGTCGAGATGGGCAAGACGCTTCGCCAGATCATATTCGACATCGGCGGCGGCATCCCCGGCGGTAAGAAGTTCAAGGCGGTGCAGACCGGCGGTCCGTCCGGCGGATGCCTGCCGGAGAGCCACCTGGACATGCCGGTGGATTTCGACCAGCTCACCGAGGCCGGCTCGATGATGGGCTCGGGCGGGATGATTGTGATGGACGAGAACGCCTGCATGGTGAACGTGGCCCGGTACTTCATCGAGTTCTGCAACGACGAGTCCTGCGGCAAGTGCTCCACCTGCCGGGACGGGTCCGAGGCGCTGCTGGTGATCCTTGACCGGATAAGCTCGGGCGAAGGCAGGGAGGAGGACCTGGAGCTTCTCGATGACCTGTGCAACGCGATCAAGGAAGGGTCGCTCTGCGGCCTGGGGCAGAGCCTGCCGAACCCGGTGCTGAGCACGCTGAAGTACTTCAGGGACGAGTACCTGGATCACATAAGGAACAAGAAGTGCGCCGCCGGCGTGTGCAAGGCGCTGTTCCAGTACAAGGTGGTGGAGGACAAGTGCAAGAAGTGCGGGCTGTGCTTCAAGAAGTGCCCGTCCGACGCCATCAAATGGGAGAAGAAGCAGGTTGCCGAGATAGTCCAGGAGAAGTGTGTGAAGTGCGGCATCTGCATGGAAGTGTGTAAGTTCGACTCGATCATAACGGAGTAGACGTGGTCAAGTTCACGATAAACGACAAGGATCTGGAGGTCGAGGAAGGGACCACCGTTCTCGAGGCGGCGCTGGCGGAAGGAATAAAGATCCCGACGCTGTGCTACCACGAGGAGATGTCGCCGTACGGCGCGTGCCGGCTGTGCCTGGTGGAGGTGATAAAGCGCAACTGGCCGTCGCTCCAGCCAGCCTGCCTGTACAAGGTGTTCGACGGGCTCATCGTGAAGACCGACACCGACCGGGTGAAGAAGGCCCGGAACGTGATCTTCGAGCTGCTGCTGGCGCGCTGTCCCGACTCGGAGCCGGTGAGAAAGCTGGCGGCGGAATACGGCGTGACCGAGACCCGGATAACGCTCAAGCATACGGACAACTGCATCCTCTGCGGCATGTGCGTCCGCGCGTGCGCCGAGGTGTCCAAGCGCGACGCGTTCAGCTTCGTCGGCCGCGGGAACAAGCGCACGATAAAGACCCCCTTCGACGAGATCTCCGAGACCTGTGTGGGCTGCGGCGCGTGCGCCTACGTGTGTCCCACGAAATGTATCGAGATCAAGGAAGCCGAATAGGAAATCCCCGCCGCCGCTACGCCTGGCCCATCGCTTCCAGGATCTTCTTCACGCGGCTGTCGATCACGCTGTAGCAGTGCTTCGTTCCTTCCCGTCGTCCTTGAACGATTCCCCTGTCTCTCAATATCCTGAGGTGCTGGGAGATGGTGGACTGGGGAAGCCCCAGCTTCTGCTGGATCCGCGAGACGCTGCATTCATCCTTGAGGAGCCCGGCGAGGATCCTCAGACGTGCCGGATGCGCGATGGCCTTCAGTACTTCGCTGGATTCCTCAGTTCCCATGCGCCGCGTCCCCGGCGGCTTTCCCGAAGGCCTTCAGCAGGGCGATCATTATCCCGAGGCCGCGCCGGGCATCGCTGTCTTTCAGCACGCCGAGCAGGGAGAACATCCCCGGCTGCGGAGGGTTGAGCAGCGCCTTGTCCAGCCGGGGGTCCTGCAGGGCCTTCTCGAAGACGGGAATCAGGTCCGTTCCCGATGTCGCATTCACCAGTTTGAACGTGTTCGAGGCCACGCCGCACAGGTCCTTGACCACCTGGTCGTTCAGGTAGTCCCGGGCAATCGTGAACGTGTTCAGAAGTTCCTTCAGTGCCTTGATCTCCGCCGTGGTAAGCTGCTCGTTCAGCATGGCCGTGCTCTCAGTCTGTTCACTCATTCTTTCTCCTTCCTTCTCACAGAAGGGCGTTCATAGCCGTATCCCAGTAGATATAGTAGTAGGAGCGATACATGAACCAGCCGAGGCCGCTGGGCGTGAACGGCTCGAGGGGTCTGTCGTACGACCACGCGGCGATATGCCCGCTCCCCCTGGTTGCAGGTGTGTACATCGACTCCACGAACGGACACCCGGTCTCGCCCCGGTATGGAACCTTGACGCCGGTGTGGTGTATGTCCTGGATCAGGTTCTCCGCCGTGATGAGCGCCTGATAGTGAGCGCCTATGCCCGTCTTCAGGATTTCCGCCGGGCCGGTGTCTCCCACCACGTACACCTCATCGTGCCTGTTTCCGGGAGCGGCATACTGAAGGGTCTGTTTGTCGGCGGGGATCCATCCCTTCTCGTCCGTCACCCCCGAATCCGACAGGAACGGAGAGACCTTGTGAGACGGGATGGTGATGAGGAAATCGTAGCCTATCGTGCCGCCGTCGTCGGAGACGACCTCCTTCTTGCCGGGATCGATCTCCTTGACCTTGTATTCCCTCTGGATCTCGATGTTTCTCTTTTCGAACAGCCGGGCGAGGATTTCGTTGTACGCGGCGGGCCCTATGAGCTGAATCGGCCAGAGCACGGTGATCCGGACGTCATCACGCACCTTCCTGACGTGTCGGAGGTAGTCGTCGAGGAGCACCGTGAACTTGCCCGGCGCGCCCGGGCAGGGGATGGGCATGCCCACGGTCAGGATGACGACATGTCCCTTCTCGAAGGAGCCGGTGAAACTCCGGAGCTTCTCGGCGTCCTCCAGCGATGTGTAGAACGAATTCAGGTCATCGGCGAGGCCGGGCACGTTGTCGAGGCGGGGAACGGCGCCGGTGCACACCACCAGGTAGTCGTAGCGATGGGTCTTCCCGCTCCTCACCTTCACCTGCCGGGCGTTGAGATCGATGTTCACCACCTCGCCGTCCTCTCCCACCGCCGCGTTCACCCTCGGGCTGAGCAGGCTCATGCGTCTTCGGCTTATGTCCTCGGCGCTGTACAGCCCGAACGGAATGAACGTGAATCCTCCCTGGTTGATGTTCGTCTCATTCTTGTCCAGCACCGTGATCTGCAGCTTATCTCCCGCTATCTCCCTGCGGAGCTCGCGGGCGAGCTTGTTCGCGATTATCGTTCCCGCGGCGCCCGCGCCGAGAATCAGGATATTCGTCTTACTCATTTCTATCCTCCCGATAGATCTGTTCCCCGTGTAGTCGTTCACCATCGTACTATACGAATAATACGATTGAAGATGGGTGTAGTCTATCACCGCGTCGTGTGCCGATGCAAGATTCTTTCTGCGGAACTCCGGGCGCCGTTCGTCTTGCTTTTCCCTTGCCGGGGCAGATTCCCTGGGCTATGATGTGTCGAGTCTTAGATAATGGGGGTGCCTGTGTTTGCGTCCGTCCGGATCCGCGAAGTGCTGCGTTTCGCTCACGTTCTCTGTATATTCGTTCTTGTCGGCGGCTGCGGGGGGTCCCGCAAGCCCGCGACGACCGGCGGGAGCGGTGGGGTGCTTCCCTTCGGCAATATCGCCAAGGTGAAGCTGGGCAGTCAGACGGCGGAAGAGGCGGCGTATCTGGGGGTTGCGGCGGACGGGGACTTTGCCGTCACGGACGTGAAAGCCGACGTGGTGGTCATCCAGATCTTCGACATGTACTGCATGAACTGCCAGAAGGACGCGCCGGAGGTTAACCGGCTGTTCGATCTGGTGCAGGCGTCTCCCCTCAAAGACAGGGTGCGCTTCCTGGGAATCGGGAAGAAGAACACTGTCACCGAGGCCGGGATCTACCGGAAACGGTACGAGGTGAAGTTCCCGCTGCTGCCGGACCCGGAGATGAAGAACGTGAAGGCGATCGGCGACGAGAAAACGCCGACGTTTATAGTGGTGGACCTGAAGTCGAAGGACGTAACGCACAGGCGTTGGAGGGTCGGCTCCGTCGAGGAGCTGCTGAAGGAGATCGAGAAGGCGCTGCAGGCGGGGGCGGCCTGTTACACCTGAGGATGACGCGGTGTCAGGTCCTGACGCTTCTTGGAGGGGGGATGGGGTAATGAAAAGAGTGCTTCTTGCCGTTGTCATTCTGGCCGCGTTCCTCGTGGTCGCCGTCGCGACGATCGCGCTGATAGCCGAAAAGCCGGCCGGCGGCACCGGCAGGACCGCTGCTACGCAGGAAAAGAAGAAGCTGATATTCAACCCCGGCGAGCTGAAGCCGGTGGACAGCGAGCTGAAGGTGAAGGTGGGGGACGAGGCGCCCGAGTTCGCGCTCCCCGCGCTCGACGGAAAGAAGGTCTCCCCGGCCGACTACATGGGAAAGAAGAACGTGGTGATATCGTTCGTTCCCGCCGCGTGGACCCCGGTCTGCTCCGGTCAGTGGCCCGGCTACAACGTGGCGCGGGAGCTGTTCGAGGAGCGGAACGCCGTCATGCTCGGCATCACCACCGACAATACCCCGTCGCTCTATGCCTGGACGGAGAACATGGGCGGCGTGTGGTTCCCGGTGCTCTCGGACTTCTCGCCGCACGGCGAGGTCGCGAAGAAGTTCGGCATCCTGCGCCCGGAGGGGACCAGCGAGCGCGCCCTGTTCCTGATAGACAGGGAAGGGGTGATTCGCTACATAGACGTCCACGATATCAACAAGCGTCCGCCCCTCGACACGCTCCTCGAAGAGCTGGACAAACTGCAGTAGAATATTCCTGCGTTCTCCCGTTTTTCTGAAACATTCTGACTGCTCTGATTGTTTAACCCTGTGGAGGAACCGATGGCAGGTATCTCTGATGAGGAGCTGATGGTGATGTTTCAGAACGGGAACGGGCACGCATTCGAGCTGCTGTTCGAGAAGTACCGCATACCGGTATTCAACTTCATACACCGGATGCTGGGACGGGACACCACCTCGGCGGAGGACCTCCTCCAGGAGATATTCATCAAGATCGTGCGGGCGAAGGACCTGTACGAGCCCAGGGGAAGGTTCTCCACCTGGCTCTTCGCCATCACCCGCAATCACTGCCTGAACTTCCTCCGGTCCAGGCGGTACCTGGAGGCGAAGTCCTCCGTGCCCCTCGACGACCGTGACGCGAAGGAACCCGCCGTCGGCGCGTCCGGGAACGAGGTGCGCGAGATGCTCGAGAAGGCGATCGACGGCCTGTCCGACAAGTGCCGGGAGGTGTTCCTGCTCCACGCGGTGGAGGGGTTCACGCACAAGGAGGTGTCGGAGATACTCGGGGAGAACGCGGCGACGGTGAGGACGAACTACCGCCGGGCGCGGGCCGAACTGAGAGAGCGTCTGGGAGACGTCCTGGACGACAGGGAGGTACGCGATGAGTAACGAGGAGAAGGAACTTCTGATCGAGTCCCTGGCGCGTGAGCTGCCGCGGCGGAGCCCGGGCGAGGAGACGATCATGAAAGTGAGCGAGGCGATCCACGGGCAGGCGAAGCCGGCGAGGAGAACGGAGTTCGGTCCGGTGATGGACATGGAGGAACTCGCCGAGTTCCTCCGGGTGGACGCGGATACCGTGGCGGAGTACCTGGACCAGATCCCGCACTTCGAGCTGGGAGGAAAGCTCCTTTTCCGGCGGAAGAGCGTGGAGGAATGGATAGAAGCGAGAGAGAGAACGATCGGGGTGCAGTCGCTGCACGTGGAATTCGATCGTCCGGTATTGCCGGCAGGCACGCCGGCGGGAGGTAGACGATGGGCGCTGTAGAAAGCCAACTGATCGGTTTCTGGAAGAAGTTCAGCCGTATGCTCTCCTCGGGGATGCCCATCCTTGAGACGCTGAACACGGTCGCGAAGGAGATTTCCGACAAGACGCTCCGACAGGCAATCGAGGGTATGGCCGGGAGCCTGAAGAAGGGCAGGAACATGAGCGATTGTCTCGCGGACTATCCTCAGTTCTTCTCTCCCACGGTGATACATCTCGTAAGGGTGGGGGAGGTGGCCGGGGTGCTCGACGTGAACGTGCAGGAGATCGTAAAGGGCCTGGAGGACGGGACCTTCGCCCTGGGCGGAGGAGTCGCGGAGGCGGTCGCGGAGGCCCAGGATGATCCCGAGGTCGTGACGCTGGTGGCGGACATTATAAAGGAAGCCGCCGGGAAACGGGCCTCCGACATACACGTGGAGAGGACCGAGGACAGCGTTCGGGTGCGATACAGGGTAGACGGGGTGCTGGAGGACGTGCCCGGAAAGGTGCCGGACGGGATGGCGGGCCAGGTGATAAGCCGGTTGAAGATCATGGCGGACCTGGACGTGGCGGAAAAACGGCTTCCGCAGGACGGCAGGATCATGGTCGAGATAGAGGGGAAGAAGCTGGACATACGTATGAATGTGAGTCCGTTCGTGATGGGCGAGGGCATAGCGTAGAGGATTCTTGACAGGGGGGTGTCGCTGGTTGGGCTGGAGGACCAGGGACTGACCGCTCCGCAGCTCGAAACGCTCCGGGGGTGGGCGCACAAGCCATCGGGTATCGTTGTTCTCACCGGCCCGACCGGCTGCGGCAAGACGACGACGCTCTACAGCATACTCAAGGAACTGAGTTCGCCCGAGGTGAAGATCACCACGGTCGAGGACCCCGTTGAATTTCTCATAGAAGGGATCAATCAGCAGCAGGTGAATTCGCGGATAGGGCTGACGTTCGAACATGCCATCCGATCGCACCTTCGCCAGGCGACCAACATCATGATGATAGGGGAGATACGGAACAGGGAAACGGCCGTGCTGGTGATGCAGGCCGCGCTGACCGGGCACCAGATGCTCACCACGCTTCATACGAGGGACTGTCCTTCTACCATAAGAAGACTCCTCGACATAGGTATCGAGCCGTTCCTGGTGAACAGCACGCTGACCGGGGTGATGACCCAGCGCCTGGTCCGGAAGGTCTGTCCGGACTGCCGCGAGGAGTACCAGCCGGCGGACTGGGTGCTGGAGGGCCTGGAACTCGATGGAAATGTCACCTTCTGCAGGGGCAAGGGGTGCGACAAGTGCAGGAACACCGGCTTCCGCGGCAGAACGGCCATCCACGAGCTGATGGGTGTGGACGACGATCTGAGGCGCCTGACTGCGAAGGACGCCGGCGACGACGAGCTTCGGGCTCAGGCGATCGCGTCCGGGATGGTGCCCCTGAAGCAGGACGGCATCGCGAAGGCGGCGGAGGGGATCACGACGATCGAAGAGGTGGTGCGGGTCTGCGGGTAGAAAAGAAACCGGCGGGAAGGGTGCCCTTCCCGCCGGTTTTTGCTCTCTGCGGCGGAGTCAACTTACTAACTCAACCCCGTCCCTAGGCTATGGGTGTCTGTCCCACCACGAGGATTACGTACCTTAGGAACAGGCCGCCCATCAGAACGAGCGCGGCAAGCACCAGAGAAACATGAGGCTGCTTTTCCCCGCCCTTCAGTCCGGCGACCAGCGGAACGACCATGCCCAGACCGATGATACCAACCCACCACAGCAGGCCGAGCCCGCCGCCGACGGCGTACCTCATCTCGGCCGTACCGAGGCCCAGCCCGACGAACGCCAGCGCGACGAGAAGATTGACGACGAGTATCACGCTCATCATCTTCTCCAGCCTGGGAACGGCCGCCATCTCGGCCGGCTCGATCAGGTCGAGAATCCTCAGCACCGCCATGCAGGCGATCACCGCGGCCGATCCCGTCACCAATGCCGAAACGACAAAGAGAACGGGAAGCATCGCGTTGTTCCACAGCGGGTTCGGACTCGCTGCCAGAAGCACGCCGGTATAGATCGTCACGGCCATCGCGAACGGAAGCCCTGCCAATCCCATCAGCTTGCGCAGCAGCGCGAGCTTCTCCCAGAAATAGGACAGGATCGTCAGCGCGATATAGCCGAACGACGCGTAGATGAAGATCGTCAGCACCCAGGTGCCTATCGACATGGTCGAAGTCGGGTTGAACATGAGATACGGCGACTTCAGCCACAGCAGCCCGGGCCCTCTTCTCAGCATCATCTCCCAGAACCTCAACGGCTTACCCAGGTCGATTACCAGCAGGGCGACGCCCGCGATAGCCGGCCAGGGAGCGATGAGGGCTCCCACCGTGCTGGTGGTCCTGTATTTGGCGCGACCGGAAAGGTCCGCCATGACCGCCAGCATGAAAGCCCCTGCACCCATTGCAGCCGTGAAGAGGTCGATTACTAGCGGAATTCCCCAGTTCAAGTGATGTCCCATGACTAGTTACCTCCTCTCCTGGTTCAGGACTCGTCTTTGGTAAGGTACGCCCAGATGCCGCCGAGAATGGCGAGACCCGGGATGATACCCATTGCCCATCTGTAATAGATCTTGGAATGCGGAATCTGCGGATTCCCGGGAAGGTCGTACACGGACGGCTTCTCGGGAAGCACGTACATCACTCCAAGTCCACCCAGCATATCGTCATCGCCGTAGATATTGGCGTCGGGGTTCTCCTTCTTGAGCTCCGCGAGCCTGCTCCTGGCGAGATCCAGCATCTCCACGCGGGTACCGAAGCGCACCGTGTCCGTCGGACAGGCGGTGGCGCACGCCGGCTCCATCCCGTGCTGCAGCCGGTCGAGACACATCCAGCACTTCCGCGCCGTTCCGGTCTCGTGATCCGGATGCGGCGTCTGGAAGGGGCATGTTTCAACGCAGTACTTGCAGCCTGCGCAGATACTCTGGTTGATGAACACCACACCCTTGTCGGTCCTCTGGATCGCTCCGGTGGGGCACACCTGTTCGCAGGTGGCCTCTCCGCAGTGATGGCACTGGTCCTTCCGGAAGAGCCACTCCGTCGTCTTATTGGGGCTCTTTCCTTCGACCTCGTTGAACCTGACGAGCGTCCAGGTATTACCGGATAGCGCGGGAGGGTTCTGATAGGTACCGCTGAACTGGGTCTCTTCCGCTTTCAGCTGGTTCCACTGCTTGCAGGCGACCTGGCAAGCCCGACAACCAATGCACTTGCTGACATCGATCAGCATCGTCACTCTGTCGGCACTCATTTCAGCTCACCTCCTTCTTCACGTCGCAGAGGAACGCCTTGTACTCCGGTATCATCGTATTGGCGTCCCCCACGTGGGGCGTCAGGCAGTTCGCGCTGCCGCCGCAGGACTTGCCCTCGTAGCCCCAGTGCCACGGCACACCAATCTCGTGCACCGTTTTCCCGTTGAGCTGGAACGGCTTGAACCGTCTGGTGACGGCCGCGACGGCTTCCATCTTGCCGCGCGCGGAAGTAACCGTGATCTTCTCACCGTTCTTGATGCCCTTTTCCTCGGCAAGCTCTTCGCTCATCTCCACGAAGACCTCAGGCATCAGCTCGCAGAGCCAGGGGAGATTTCGCGTCATGGCGCCCGCCTGCCAGTGCTCGGTCACCCGGTAGGTGGTCCCCACGATCGGGAACTCCTTCGAGGTCCCGATGAAGTTCTCCTTCGGCTTGTCGACGTGCCACAGCTTGACGGCCGGATCGACCATGGTGGCATGGCCCATTGGGTTGGCCGCCAGAGGGCTTTCGATCGGCTCGTAGTGCTCCGGGAAGGGACCGTCCGCCAGTCCCATGCCGAACAGCCTGGCGTGCCCCTCCGGCTTCATGATGAACGGATACTTGGCGTCCGCTCTCAGACTGCCGTCGGGGTTCGCCAGAGGGAACCAGCCGCCGTCGGGAACGTCTCCGAGCCATGCCTTGCTCGTGTATTTCCCTGCCGCCACGGCGCCCTTGAAGGTGATGACCGGATGCTCCTTGTCCCAGGGCACTCCCTTCATGTCGACGGAGGCCCTGTTGTAGATTATCCGGCGGTTCACCGGCCAGCACCATGACCACTCGGGATAGAGCCCGATATTGCTGTAGTCTATCGGGTTGCGCCGCGCGGCCATGTTGCCCGCTTCGGTGTACATCCCGCAGTACAACCAGTTGCCGGAGGACGTGGTTCCGTCCGCCTGCAGCCCTCCGAAGCTGCCCAGCAGCTTCCCGGTTTTCAGGTCGTACCCGTTGTACTCCTTGGCGACCAGGTGCGGGTCCGGCTCGTCGCCGGGGCCGTAGCCCCAGGTGAGGTCCAGGACCGTATGCGCCTGCGGCCCGCCCATCTTGGCGTAGCGCTTCTTGAGCGCCAGACACAGCTTGTCGAGCATCCACAGATCGGACTTCGCCTCTCCCGGTGCGTGAACCGCGGCGTAGCGCCACTGGGCCCAGCGTCCGGAGTTCGTGATGCTCCCTTCCTTCTCGACGGAGGCCGCCGCGGGAAGCATGAACACTTCGGTCTTTATCTCCTTGGGGTCCACGCGGTTGCAGTAGTCATCCGCGGGACGGTGCCAGAAGTTGGCCGTTTCGGTGCTCCACAGGTCCGCGCACACCAGCCAGTCGAGGTTGTGCAGGGAAACACGCTCCCTGCCGCAGTTCGGGCCCGCGACCGCCGGGTTCTGGCCCATGCAGAACAATCCCTTGATGTCGCCGTCGGACATCGCCTCGAACAGCGATATGTGGGAGTAGTTCTTGCCGGGCACCCGCTTGGGCACGTTCGCGAACGCGAAGTCGTTTTCCGGGGTCGCCTTGTCGCCGTACCAGGCCTTCATCAGGCTCACGAGGTACTTGCGGGCGTTGCTCCACCAGTCCGCGCTCTTCGGGTCCTTGTTCTTACCCTCGTAGTAGCGTGTGGAATAGGTATCGATCGACACATCCTTCTCGTCCGGGGTCTTGAGGTAGCCCGGAAGGATATGGAACAGGATGCACATGTCGGTCGAGCCCTGCACGTTGGACTCTCCGCGGAGCGCGTTGATGCCGCCTCCGGCCACGCCCATATTGGCGAGCAGGAGCTGCAGGATCGCGTAGCCGCGGATGTTCTGCGTGCCGTACGTGTGCTGGGTGGTCCCCATGGCGTACATGATGGTGCCGGCCTTGCCGGTCTGGCCGGACTCCGCGTACGTCTTGCACACGCTCTTGAACACATCGACCGGCGTGCCGGTGGTCTTCCTCACCTTCTCCGGCGTGTACCGCTCGACGTGCTTCTTCAGGAGCTGGAAGACGCAGTTCTTCGCTTTCAGGGTCTTATCCTTCTGGGGGACCCCGTTGGCGTCGAGCACGTACTTCCACGAACCCTTGTCGTAGCTTCGCTTCTCGGGATCGTAGCCGCTGAACAGGCCGTCCAGATCCCCGGGAAGCTTGAAGCCCGGATCGATGAGGAACGATGCGTTCGTATACTCCCTGATATACTCGAGGTTGTAGTTGCCGGGATTGGCATCGATGTCCTGCAGGACATAGTTGATCATCCCGTCAATGAACGCGATATCCGTTCCCGAACGAAGCGGCGCATAGATATGCGCTTTGGAAGAGGTTCTGGTGAAGCGCGGGTCCACGCTTATGAGCTTCGCGCCGTTTTCCATCGCCTTGGTTACCCACTTGAAGGACATGGGATGGTTCTCGGCAGCATTGCTGCCGATGATCATTATCCTGTCAGCGTTGGCGATGTCGATCCAGTGGTTGGTCATCGCACCCCGCCCGAACGTTTCGGCCAAACTGGCCACAGTGGCGGAGTGTCATATTCGGGCCTGGTGTTCGATGTACACAACCCCCAGAGCGCGCATCAGCTTGGAGTAGAGGTAGCACTCCTCAGTGTCGAGCGACGCACCTCCGATGGCCGCGATGGTGTCGATACGATTGATCTTGCGGCCGTCGGCCAGCTCCTTGTCTCTGGTTTCCTTGACCAGCTGGGAGATGCGGTTGATCGCCCAGTCCCACGACTTCTTCTGCCAGGCGTTGCCGCCGGGGGCGCGATACAGCACGTCCCTCATCCGGCGATCGTTGTTCGCCACCTGGTAGAGCGCTGCGCCCTTGCTGCACACGGAACCGCGGTTCACGGGATGGTCCGGATCACCTTCGATATTGATGATCTTGCCGTCCTTCGCGGACACGAGGAGTCCGCAGCCGCAGCCGCAGTAGGGGCAGATGGTCGTGGACTGCGCGGCATACTTGATCCGCAGTCCGGTCCTGTAGGTACAGGCCTCCGCCGCACGCATGCCGAACAGGCCTGCAACGGCGGCACCTGTGGTTCCACCAGAGACTTTCAAGAAGTCTCTCCTGGACATTATCATGCCGTCTATGCCCTCCTTTCCTGAAACCTGTTAACCGATACCTTGAAATCCACCATATATCGTGTTCGGCCCGGTGCCGAACTACCCTCCATCGAGTTTCTTAAAAGGAAGCATTCTAGCAGAATGCGACACTCAATCCAAGGGTGCAGAAGGGGCGGAGGACAAATAGTGAGGGGCCCTTAGTTATTGCTGTTAAATGAGTTGCGGAGTGCCGCCCGGGAAATCCCGCCGCCGTTCGGGCATCGGGCGACGGCACAAGCGATATGTCGAATTGGACATAACGCTATACAGGCAAAGGGTTTTCGTATACCTGCGAGAGGCGGGGGGCCTCAGATCAACCGGACGGTGACGTTCGTTTCCTTCGCCAGCTCGTTGACCCCGACCGGTACCGGGATGAGTCCGTCAGCGCCCGTGAGGGAACCGCTGTGCGCCGGCCCGTGGTACTCCACGGGTGTGGCGGAGCCGTCTTCGCGTAGCGTGACCGGCACCCATGACAGACGCTCCGTCTTCTTCCTCCGGTAGGTCTCCGCGAGCGTCGCACATGACGTTGCGGGGATCCATTCGTGTCCCATCATTCCGTACAGAAGCGGTCTGACGAACAGCTCGAACATCACGTAGGACGACACCGGGTTCCCCGGCAGACCGAAGCAGACGACGTCCCCCGCCCGCGCGAAGAGTGTCGGCTTTCCCGGCTTGACCGCCACCTTGGCGAACAGGATGTCGAAGCCCTTCTTTTCCAGGATGTCCGGAACGAGATCGAAATCGCCCATCGAGACCCCGCCGGTGAGCAGTACCATATCGGTTTCGGACTTCGCTTCTTCTATCGCCCGGCCGATGGCCTCCTCCGTGTCGCCGGCGGAACCGAGATTCACCGATGCGCCGCCGCTGCGGATGACCTGGGCGGAAAGCTGGGAGCTGTTGGAATCCCGTATCTGCGACGGCTCCGGCTTCTCCGAGGGGCTCACCAGCTCGCTTCCGGTCGAGATGATGCCGACCCGGGGACGGCACGCCACCGGCGGCTCGACGCACCCGACGGAGGCGAGCACGGCGATGTGCTGGGGCCGGATCAGCTGGCCCGCCTTCAGTACCACGTCGCCCGTCCTGACGTCCTCGCCCCTGGGGCAGATGTTGTCGTCCGTGTTCTCCCCGGTGAACCGCATCGTCGTTTCGGTCGGGTTCTTGGTGTATTCCACCATCACGACGCAGTCCGCGCCTTCCGGCACCACGGCCCCGGTCATTATCTTCGCGCACTGCTTCGGCCCGACGGCGTGTGTCGGCACGCGCCCGGCGGCCAGCGTTTCCAGGACGGTGAGCTCCTCGCCGAGGTCCTCCCGCCGGCAGGCATACCCGTCCATCGCCGCCTTGTCGAATGGGGGCATGTCCACGTCCGACACGACGTGCTCCGCCAGAATCCTGCCGGGGGCGGATTCCAGGTCCGTCCGCTCGCCGCCGAGACGGACCACGTTGTCCATGATGATGTTGAGCGCCTCGTCGTATGATTTCATCGTGCCTTCCTTCAGTGGGCGTCGACCTTGCGGAGCATCAGGATGGTGTGCTCGAGGGTGCGGAATATCTCTCCCATGTACTCCTCCACCGCCTTCGCGCTTCCCGGCAGCGCGTAGACCAGCGTGGTGCCGCACACCGCGGCGACGCTCCGGCTGAGAAGCGCGTTCGGCTTGTCCGCGCCGAACTTCAGACGTATGTGTTCCATCACGCCGGGAATCGTCTTGTCCGCGAGCCTGCCGACCACATCCGGCGTGACGTCCCGCGGCCCGACCCCGGTGCCGCCGGTGGTGACGATCACGTCCGCGCCCGCGTCCCGCGCGGTGATGAGCTCCGCTTCTATCCGGTCCGCGTCGTCGGAGACCACCGACGTCCCCACCTTGACTCTCCACGGCTTCTTTTCGAAGAAGCCGTTCAGCATCGAGACGATCTTCGGGCCGCTGCGGTCCTCCGCCTCGCCGCGGCTCACCCGGTCGCTGATGGTGACGACCCGCAGGACGAGTGTCTCCGGTATATGCTCCAGCACGTCCCCGGACCTGACCGTTCCTCCGGTCTCCACCCGGCAGAAGAACCCCTCCTTGGGCATGACGCAGGCGCCGACCTCGCGGAAGATCGCGCAGACGTCGCCGTGACATTCCTTGCCTATCTGGGTAACCTCGAGGTCCACTTCCCCGATGCGGATCCGGTCGAACACGGAGATGCAGGTGAAGTCCAGCCCGCGGGTGGTGATGTTCTCCGCGAACTCGCCGGGCGCGAATTCCCGCCCGGCCTTCTCGGCGAATCTGTCTATACTGCCGGTGTCCAGGAAGCTCACCTGCCGGTGATGCGGTCCGCGGTGACCGTCGCCGAGGATTCCTTCTTCGTCCATGACGATCGCGTCCACGGGACGCTTGGACGTTCCCTTCTCGTCCGAGATGTTTACGGAAACCACGCTGATATCGGCGCCGGCGCTGTCTTTCATCTCTTCTTCTTTTCCAGAAGGACGATGTCGCCTATGCACATCTCCTTGTCCACCGCCTTGCACATGTCGTAGACGGTGAGAAGCGCCACGGACGCGGCGGTGAGCGCCTCCATCTCCACGCCGGTTCGATCCACGCAGGTGACCTCGCTGGTGACGGACACCCCGCCCTTGTCCGCCTTCGCTTCCACGTCCACCTTGCCGAGCTGGAGCGGGTGGCACAGCGGGATCAGCTCCGGCGTGCGCTTGGCCGCCTGGACGCCCGCGATCTCCGCGACGGTGAGCACGTCGCCCTTCTTTATCTGGTTGTCCTCGATCAGCTTCATGGTGGACTGCGCCAGATGAATGAACCCGCGCGCCCGGGCGGTGCGAAGCTGGGGCTTCTTGCCGCTGACGTCCACCATGACGGCCCGTCCCTTGCCGTCCGTGTGTGAGAGCTTGCCCATGCTATCCTCCTATTCGATACAGCCGGTGTTCCCGGCTGGTTTTCCCTGACTCCGGCTTGGCCTCGACCGCTTTCAGAATCGCCTGGCGCGTGCCGAGTTCCCTCACGCTGAAGGCGAGGTCGCTGAAGAGGCACGGCCGGATCATGCCGTCGCTCGTCAGACGGAGGCGGTTGCAGATGTCGCACCTTCCGCCGTCCGCTCCCTCGACCGGCCAGAACCTGCCGGTGGCGATATCCATCTTTCGTATGTAGCGCAGGGTGAGATCGTTCTCCGAAGCGAAGGCGGCGACCTGCCTCGCGTCCGGCTCGTCGGACGACTCCTCGACCACGCAGTTGAGCTTCACCGGTTTCAGCCCGGCGGCACGGGCGGCCCGGATGCCGGCGAGAACGGCGTAAACGTCGCCTCCGCCGGTGCGCTCCCGGTACCGGTCCGGGTTGATCGCGTCCAGGCTGACGTTGACGCGGTGAAGGCCCGCTTCCCGCAGCGGCTTGGCGAACTCCTCCAGGAGGATGCCGTTCGTCGTCATCGCGAAGTCCCGTATGCCGGACAGGGAGCCGATTATTCTCACGAGCGTGATGACGTTGCGCCTGCGGAGTGGTTCGCCCCCGGTCAGCCGGACCTTGTCCACTCCCATCTCCACCGCCGTTCTCACCACCTCGAATATCTCGTCGAAGGAGAGTATCTCCGACGGGAGCAGCTCCGGGTGGTCGATTTCCGGCCTGCAGTAGACGCAGTTCAGGTTGCACCGGTCCGTAACGGATACCCGGAGGTACCGTATCTTCCTGCCGAATCCGTCCTTCATCTCAGCCATGTGTGGTCACGTTATCTTGTGTATGTATTTCTCGACCCCCCGGACGACGGCCTTCTCGGCGTCCGCGCGAAGGCGGGTGTACCCTCTGAGCCATTTCTTTCCCGCGTCCGTCAGCTCCGTCCCGCCGCCGGTGCAGCCCCCGCGCTGTCTGGTGACCAGGCGGACCCCGAGATGCTTCTCCGCCTTGCGCAGGTCGCCCCAGGCTTTCCGGTAGCTCATCTTCAGCGTCCTGGCGGCCGACTTGAGCGAGCCCAGTTCCTGGATCGTCGCGAGGAGGCGCCACTTACCGTCGCCGAATATACCCTCGGCGCCCTTGGCGGACAGCCAGAGCTTGAATTGCGGGGTGAGCGAAAGCTGTTTCTTCCTGGGGCTCATGTGGCCTCCCTACCCGTGTTATCGAACCCGACATAACGGGGTAGTCTACGCGTTTGCGCGGGATTGTCAAGAGCGTCCGAGAGCGGGCGCTGATGCTGGCATATGGTACCGTTTCTGCAGTAGTCTATGACATGCGGTATCTTCTTGCGACGGGGCTTTCGGTCGTGTTCCTCGCCATCGGCGCCGCCTCTCAGGGGGCGGACTGGCCGATGCGGCGGCACGACGTGAGCCGCAGCGGGGTCTCCGAAGAGGAGCTGGCGGAGGAGCTTCACCTGCAGTGGGTCCGGCGATACCCGCAGCTTGATCCCGCCTGGACGGACCATCCCAGGATGCAGTTCGACGCGGCCTACGAACCGGTAGTTCTCGGCAAGACGATGTACGTCGGATCGTCACACAACGATACCCTCACCGCCCTGGATACGGACAGCGGAAGCGAAAGGTGGCGGTACTACGCCGGCGGTCCGATACGGCTCGCCCCGACGGCCTGGACGCAGGCTTCCGGGGACCGTCCGGGTCCGAGGGTCTGCTTCGTGTGCGACGACGGGCATCTCTACTGCCTCGACGGCGGCACGGGGGAGCTCCTGTGGAAGTTTCGGGGAGCGCCGACCGGGAAGCTGCTGATAGGCAACGGGCGGTTGATATCGGCGTGGCCGGCGCGCGGCGGTCCGGTCCTCGCGGACGGTACGATCTACTTCACCGCGAGCGTCTGGCCCCTGATGGGGATGTTTCTGTATGCGGTCGATGCCGAAACGGGCAGACCCGTCTGGAGCGTGGACCGCTCCGGTTCGACGTATGCGATGAGGATCCGCAGCGGCAGTTTCTCGGGGCTTGCCCCGGAGGGCTACCTGGTCGTGTCCGGCAGCAGGCTGATTGTTCCCGGGGGCAGGACGAACATGTCGTGCTTCGACAGGACCACGGGCGCTCTTCTCTACCACACGCCGAGGGCCCGTGCCGGCTTCAGGACGGCCGTGACGGGAAACGTGATCATTGGTGACGGCTACATGTACAGCGCGGTGACGGGGAGAATCCTGTCGAACCTGAGCGTGAGCGTGGCGGTGCCGCTGTTCAAGGACCTGATCTGCGCGTTGAGCACCCGCACCGGCAACCGGCTGGTGGGGTACACGCACGGCTCGTCGGTGAAGCAGGGAGCGCCCGGCAGCGAGACGCACCGGCTGGTGGTGAAACCGGTATGGAACGTTGCCGTTCCGGCCGTCGTGACGGACCTGATCAGAGCCGGTGCAAAGATGTTTGCCTGCGGACCCGGATACATCAAGTCGTACGCCGTCGGCTCGGGGAAGGATGCGCCCCGGGAATCCTGGCATTTCGGCCTCGAGGAGCAGCCGCTGGTGCTGGCCGCCGCCGATGGGAAGCTGTTCGCGAGCACGCGGGAGGGGAGCATCTACTGTTTCGGGCTCGGGGAAAAGACATCCAGGACGTATGAAAGACCGGAGCCCGCGGAGGTTCCTGGCTGGAAGGGCGCGGCGGGCGATGCCGCGGGATGGTGCGTCATTCTCGGACTGAAGACCGGCGACCTTGCCGGGAAGCTTGCCGATAGTCCCCGTGCCCGGGTGGTGGCGGTGGATGCCGATTCGGAGAAGGTCGATAGGCTGCGGAAGAAGTTCGATGCCGCGGGACTCTACGGCGCCCGCGTGTCCGTTCTGGTCGGGGATCCGTCGACGATCGAGCTGCCGTCATACTGCGCGAGCCTGGTGACGTCGGAGGACCCCGGGGGAGCAGGTCTGGTGAGTGGGAAGGGCGTCGGGAACCTGTTTCGCATTCTCAGGCCGTACGGCGGCACTGCCGACCTTTCCCTTTCTTCGAAGGACCACGGGCGCTTCGTGTCTTCCGTTCCGGAAGCTCAGCCCGGCCACGCGAAGATCGAGCGTTCCGACGGGCGGACTTTCCTTCGCCGGGTCGGACCGCTGCCCGGGTCGGCTGACTGGACGCATCTGCACGGTGACCCCGCGAATACCGGGATATCCGGGGATTCTCTCGTGAAGCCGCCTTTCGGTCTCTTGTGGTTCGGCGGGGTATCGCACGAGAGGTTCCTCCCGAGGCACGGTCACGGCCCGACGCCGAACGTGGTGGGGGGACGGGTATTCATGGGGGGGAGCGACAGTCTGAGTGCGATAGACGTGTACACCGGTCGGCTGCTGTGGACCGCGGCGCTTCCCGGCGTGGGCAGGGCGTACGCGTCCACCAGCCATCAGCCCGGAGCCAACGCCGTCGGGGGAAACGTCGTTGCGATGCCGGACGGGGTCTACGTGATTGACGGCACCGCCTGTCTGCGGCTCGATCCGGAGACGGGGAAGACGCTCTCCCGGTTCCGTCCCCCGCCCGATCCGGCGGCGAAGACGGCTCGTCGTGTCGGGTATGTCGGAATCCTGGGGGATATCCTCGTGCTGGGGGTGGATCCGGTGATGTACCAGGACATCAGGAGGCTGGGTCAGTTTGCGAACTGGAGCGGGACGAGGAGTAAGGGTCTCGTGGCCATGGACCGTACGAAGGGAAAGGTGCTGTGGACGAGCGAGGCGGCCTTCGGGTACCGGCACAACGCGATTGTGATGGGCGGGGGGAAGGTGTTCTGCATCGACAGGAGTCCCCCTCCGGAATTCGGGAGGAAAGGCGAGGGGGGAACGCCGGTGCTGCTGGCGCTGGATGTTCACAAGGGCACGGTGCTTTGGCGAAAGGAAGAGGGAGTCTTCGGAACGTGGCTCGGTTATTCGGAGGAGCACGACCTGCTGCTCGAGGCGGGGAGGCACTCGCGGGACATGCTGCTACGGGAGCCGAAGGACAGGATGGCGGTTCACAGGGGGGCGGACGGCACGGCGGTGTGGGCCAGGAGTATCGTGTACAGCGGGCCGTGCCTGATCCGCGGCGACATGATAATAGCGGAGATAATGGCGCTCGACCTGCGGACCGGCAAGGTGAGGAACCGGCTGAACGCGCTTACCGGGACGGAAGCTCCGTGGACCCTTCGCCGCGGATACGGCTGCGGCGGGGTTATCGGGAGCACTCACCTGCTGACCTTCCGATCGGGTGAGGCCGGCTACTTCGATCTGGACAGGGATGGAGGCACGGGTAATCTCGGAGGGTTCAGGGCGGGGTGCACGCCGAATCTCGTCGTCGCCAACGGTGTGCTGAGCGCGCCGGACTACACCAGGACCTGCAGCTGTCCTTACGCCCACCAGACGTCTCTCGCGCTGATCCACATGCCCGATATGGAGATGTGGACGTACAACAGCTACGAGTGGGACCGTGCCAGGGTGAAGCGGGCGGGCATCAACTTCGGCGCGCCGGGAGACCGGCGCGCCGAAAACGGCACCCTCTGGCTCGACTTTCCGAGCGTGGGCGGGCCGTCGCCGGATATCCCGGTGGAAACGGACCCGGCGGACCCCGGGTGGTTCTACCGCCACTCGATACGGATGGAAGGCGAGGGTCTGAAGTGGGTGGCGTCGTCGGGGTGCAGGAACCTTCGCCGGGCGACGGTGACGCTCGCGGAAGGCCCGGGCACCGCCCGATACACGGTGCGGCTCCACTTCGCGGAAATCGAGGAAGGCCGCCCGGCGTTCGACGTGTCGCTGCAAGGGAAGAAGGTCCTGCAGGGATTCGATATCGCGCGTGAAGCCGGAGGGGTGTGGTGTCCGGTGGTCAGGGAATTCAGGAAGGTCGAGGTCGGAGGCAATCTGACCGTGGCATTCGATCCTCCCGGCTTCCTCTCGGGCATCGAAATGATACTGGAACCGGAATCGAAGTAGCCTGTCACTCCAATTGTCAGCG
>CAYMFW010000073.1:6679-21654 GCA_964389785.1 uncultured Planctomycetota bacterium | reverse complement strand
AACCGAACGCCGTTCGTGATTGCCCGCTTCAATTCTTCCAATGCAATCTGCCATTCAGGTCCCGTCTTCAACCGACTCTTCCTGAAGGAGTTATCGGATCTATTCACACATGCGCTTTACACGTTGTAGTACTAGGTTCGACCGGCTGTCCGCCGACAGGCGGACCTTTCCCTGGCCGGTCGAAGCTTGCCTCGCCCTTCGGCAAGCTCAGGGCCCCCGAGCCCCGTCGATAGGGAGGCGCCCAGTTCTGTAAAGGGCGCCGAGAATGAGTGAGACGATAACCTGTCGGGCGAGGCCTAGGTGTTGCGCTTCAGGACGAAGTCGGCGAGCGCCCTGAGCGGCTCCGCCCTGTCCAGGAACAGCTCCAGCGCCTCCTTCGCGCTCACGATGAGGTTCTCCGCCCTCGCCCTGGACTCCTCCATCCCGAACGCCAGCGGATGCACCAGCTTGCCGCGCGCGATGTCCTTCCCGACCGCCTTGCCCATCTGCTTCTCGGTGCCGGTCATGTCGAGGATGTCGTCCGTCACCTGGAACGCCAGCCCCAGACACTCCCCGTAGCGGCTGAGCGCGGCGAGCTGGGCCGACCCCGCTTTCGCCGCCAGCGCCCCCATCCGGGTCGCGGCCCGTATCAGCGCGGCCGTCTTGTGCCGGTGGATGTACTCCACCTTCTTCTTCAGCTCTTCCGGTCCGCAGCGGTCGATCGCTCCCTCCGCCTCCATGTCCGCCACCTGACCGGCGATCATCCCGAGCGATCCGGCGGCGACGGCCAGCTGCCTGGCCGCGGCGGGCATCGGGGCGACCAGCTCGAACGCGAGGGTGAGCAACGCGTCGCCCGCGAGTATCGCCACCGCCTCGCCGTACTGCTTGTGGCAGGTTGGCTTTCCCCTCCTCAGATCGTCGTCGTCCATCGGGGGAAGATCATCGTGTATCAGGGAATAGGTGTGCACCAGTTCTATCGCGCACGCCGCGGGAAGGGCGGTTTCGTCGTCGCCTTCGCAGATCCGGCTGGCGAGCAGCACGAGCGCGGGACGCAGCCGCTTGCCGCCGGCGAACACGCTGTACCGCATCGCGCCGTGCAGGGAGCACGGCCGCTGGTCCGCCGCTGGCAGGCGCCTGCCGAGCTCCTGATCGACCAGCTCGCGAATGTCTTCGAATTCGGGAGAAATCACCTAGCCGTCTTCCCCTGAGCCTTCGGACCGGAAGGGCTCCAGCTTGACGTTGCCGTCGTCGTCCATGCGGAGAACCTGTATCTTGCCCTCCACGCTCTTCAGGAGCTCGTAGCACTTCTTGAGCGCCTTCAGGCCGTCCTGGTACTTGCCGATCGCCTTGGCCAGGTCCAGATCGCCCGCCTCGAGCTCCGTGACTATCGCCTCGGCCTTGTCCAGGAGATCCTCGAATTTTTCAGCTTTCGCCATCGCTCTCCCCGCCTTAATCCCATAATTCCAGGAACATAATACTTAATTCATGGAACGGACGCCAGCACTCACCCTGCGTCCCCTCCCGCTACCGGCACATTTGTGCTACGATTACCGCATGACCGACGCAGAGAAGAGCGCGATACTCGACGCCGCCCGGGCCGCCGTCGAAGCGGCAGTGCAGGCCGACCCCCAGCCGGCTGTCGACTCGGCGGAGCCGATATTCGACGAGAGGCGCGGCGTGTTCGTGACGCTGAAGACCGGCGGACGGCTCAGGGGCTGCATCGGCAGATTCGACCCGTCCGAGCCGCTCAGACAACTCCTCCCGGAGATGGCGGTGGCCTCCGCCACGCAGGACCCCCGCTTCCTGCACGACCGCATCATGCCCGGGGAGCTTCACGATCTCTCAATCGAGGTCTCCGTACTGTCTCCCCTGGAGAAGACGGACGATCCGCTCTCGATAGAATTGGGAACACACGGCATCTACATAAAGAAGGGGTATCAGAGCGGGTGCTTCCTCCCTCAGGTCGCGACGGAGACCGGCTGGTCCAAGGAGGAGTTCCTCTCCACCTGCGCCGCGCACAAGGCGGGGCTGGACCCCGATGCGTGGCGGGACCCGGACACGGAAGTCTACATATTCACGGCGGATATCCTGTCGGAGTAGGAAGGAACAGAGAACGGCAACTGGCTGGCGACGGGTTCTTGCCGAGCGGGTTCTAGCTGTCTCTGTTTTCGCCTACAGCTCGTGCTTTATGTTGATGCCGTCGATCCTCCACGCTTCGCCCTCTTTGACGAGGTCGATGGTGACCACGGTCTTCTCCTTCTCGACGACCACGACGGCCTTCTCTTCCTGCATCACCGGCTCGGCGACGAGGGCGTCCTTCAGCGCGCCCGCTTCGCTCGCCACCGTCTGAGCCATTCTCTGCCTGAAGTCAGCCGGGTCCCTGCGCTTGATGTTGATCATCTCTTCCCGGTACTCGGCCTTCCGGAGCTTCAGCCACTCTTCCGACTTGCCGGAGAGCACCGCCCGTATGTAGGCGACTACGACTCCCCTCGGATCGGTCGGCAGGTCTTCGTCGACCTCCTTCTTCTTGCCGCCGAGGACGTCACCGATTCCCTGAGCCATATGCTTCCTGGTCCCTGAAACCGGGGGGCCGATCCTCTGCTCGAGAAGAACCTGCATCAACAGTTCGCCTTCGATCTTGGCCTTGCCCATCGCGATGGCGACCAGCTCCCTGACGCTCTTCTCCTCCTCGTTCAGGCTTTCCTTCAGCAGCCCGTACGCGGCTCCCGGGTTGCAGAAGGCCAGCGCCTCCGCCGCCCCGAGGCGCACCTCGAGCACGTTATCCTTCTTCTCGAACACCGACACCAGCACCTCGGTGGCCTCCGGCTTCCCGAGGGCGCCGAGCGCTTTCATGCAGGGCAGCCTGATGACGTCGGTCCGCTCTCCCGTGCTCTTTATCAGGATGTCCAGCGCGTCGACCGGAGTGAGCACGGTGGACCTCACCGGGATCTGGGCGAGCGACTGCGCGGCGAGCAGGGCGACCGTCTCGGCCTCCGACTTGATGCTCTCCGCCCATCTCTTCTGGAATTCCTTGCGTATCATCTCGACCGTGAGGGACAGCTCCTCTCTCTGCATTATCAGCCCGTTGACCAGGCCCTTGAAGGTATTCTCGTCCTGATCCTGCGCATCCGCGGTGGTGAGGATATAGAGAGGCACGTTGATCGTGCGGAAATCGTCCTTGATGTCCCTCACCAGCTTGGACGCGCCCATGTTGGGGAGGTTGCTCCCGATCAGCACCAGGTCGGGCGTCGGAAATTCCTTGGTCCTTCCGAGCGCCAGGACCGGGTCCGGCACGCACTTCACCACAAACTCCTCGGGAGGGAACAGCCCCTTCATCCGGTTCTGCCTCTGGGGATCGGCGTCCACTATCAGCGCGTTCCAGATGGCCTTCTCGCCCAGGGCCTGGGACAGCACCGGGACCACTCTGTCGCAGTGGAGAAACTCCTGCGCCGGGTTCAGGTCCACCAGCGTGTTCGCCGCGGCGTAGCGTATTCTTTCGTCCGAGGAATCGAGGGCGCGGATAAGCGGGGTGCCTTCGGCCACTTCGTCTTCACCGATGACCACGTTGCCTTCCTTCGGAAGCTCCACCGGCTTGTCGTCGATCTTCTTCGGCGGGAGCAGCGTCCCGTCCCCGACCTCGGAGAGCATCGCCATCGCCTGCGTGGCGACGATGTCGTTGTCGTCCCTGAGCGCCCGGTCGAGACACCGGTAGAGATGCTTGGCGCCGATTGCCTTGGTCACCAGCGTCGCTCTCCGGTCCAGCTCCGCCTTCCTCTCCTTCAGGTATTCCAGATTCCTCTGGAGTATGTCTATGTGCGGGTCCTGTCCCAGCTCCGCGGCGGCGATCAGCTTGCCAGCCACTCCCATCTGCTGGAAGTACGTCGATGCCAGAAGCGCAAGCGGCGGTTCGTAGTGCGGGTCGAGCGTGATGGCGTCGTAGCACGCCTGCTCCGCCATCTCATCGTAGTAGACCGACGGAGGCGCCTCGTGCCAGACGGGCAGGTTCTTCTCGGTCGACCACTCCCACAGCAGGTAGCCGGTCACCCTGCTCTCTCTCATAATCGTGGGATGCCGGTAGTAGTACCGCTGGCCGAGGTCGTTGAAGAGCTCCTTCGCGGGCGGCATATGCTCCGCCCTTATCCCGGTGATCCTCTCGATCGCCTCCTTGGCCAGCCCTCTCAGCGTCTCGGTAATGTTCGGGTTCTCGTACACCGCGACCAGATGTGCCATGGCCCGGTCGTCTCCTATCTGACCAAGCACCAGCACGACCGCTTCGATGAGGTACACGTCGCCGCTGTACAGACAGGTGAGCAGTCCCGGAACGCCTTCCTCCCCGATGCCCTTGACGACGATACGGCTGAAATTTGCCAGCTCCTTGTCTTCCCCTCTCATCAGATTCACCAGGTACGGAATGGCGTACTGGCCGACCTCGATCTCGATGTGCAGCTTGGCCCACCACTGGGTTTCGAAGTCCTTCTTGAAATCAGCGATGAGTCCCTGGATGTATTCGGGATCCGTCTTCCTGACAAGTGTCTCACGTTCCGCCAGCCGGAGGAAATCGCGCGCCAGCTCGTCGAGCGGCTTCTTCGCCAGAAGCTTCATGAAGAACCGGTAGCCGGCCTGCTCCCTGAGTTCCAGAGCCAGAGAGCTGCTCGGCTCCAGCTCCATCACCTTCTTCAGAGATTCGCCGCATTCCTTGAAGTCGCCCATCTCGAACTGGTCCACCGCCTTCTTGAAGTGCTCACGGACCTGGGCCTCTTTCGGGTCGGGTTCTTCGCCGCCGAATGCGCATGATACGAGCAGGAAAATGGAAACGAAAAAACAGCTACCGATCAGGTACTTCCTGTAACTGAACATGGCTCTTCTCCTTGTGATAAGGTCGTATAATACTACTTGACGCTCACCGGCCTTGTCAACTCAAAAGTCAGGGCCTCCTGGAGACCGCGCAAGGTGACACGCAGATTTCTCTTGCCAAGGAGGGAAACTCAGGTATACTATGGGTTCATGCCTGGAAATGCCTGGCCGAAGATGGACAGAAGGGCCCATCCGAGGGTCGAAGCGAACCTCGCGGGCCAGCTCGTCACCCACGCCCCCGCGACGGAGGCCGTGGTGGTTCGCGGAAGAAACATCTCCTGCACCGGGGTCTACTGCCACATCGACCGCTTCATCCCTCCGTTCCAGAAGCTTCGTCTCAGCATGATCCTCCCGATCAGGGACAACGGCAGGATCCATAACGAGACGATACAGCTGGACGGCGTCACGGTGCGCGTCGAGCCCGACCGGGAGGACCCCGACGTGCTCGACTACCACGTGGCGATCTTCTTCGAAAACCTGTCGAAGGAAGACAGGGACCTCATCGTCAAGTACATGAGCCAGCAGAAGTCCGAGTGACCGTCCGGCTCGCGACAGACTAGAAGGTCATTCCGAATCTCAGCACCGCGGCGATCGCGTACCGGTCGCTTATCTCTTCCGCGCCGCCGCCCGACTCGATCTCGGTCTTGCTGCTCGACTGGGCCGCCCCGATGTCGAACGCGAACACCGGCGTCCTGAAGCCGAGCCCGGCGGTGTAGGTCCAGTCCGAATCGCTCGACGCGACGTTGTCGAACGCACCCACCCTGAGCGCAAAGAAGCCTATCGGACGGAACTCGACGCCCAGGCAGACCTGGCGGGACTCGTACCCTTCCAGGATATCGGAGCCGTTTTCCGTGAGGTCCGCGTCCGCCGCGACCGTCACCTGCGGTATCGGCCTGGCGGCCACCCCGAACCGCATCTGCGTGTCCAGCTTCAGCGAGCTCTTGCCCGCGCCGTCGCCGGCGAAATCGAACTTCGGGCTGGTGACGTGCCGGGCGACGAGGCCAACCGCGACGTTCGGAACCGGCGACAGCAGGAAGCCGACGTCCGCGTCGAACACCGTGGTGGTCTTGGAGTTCTCGTCGTCGGTGATGTCGTCCACCAGGTCTTCGCCTTCCTCCAGGTCGCGCGCACTCGCCTTCATGTAGTACGTCTCTCCCTGAAGCATCTTCAGGTTCACGCCGACAGCGATGCCGCCGACGATCCGATCGTAGTAGGTCACCCGGTACTCGTATATCCGCGCCGCCCTGGTGACCGCGCCGACGTTGTCGCCGAACACGTCGGTCGTCGTGCCGCCGGTCGCCGCGTCGGCGGTGCCCTGCGCAACGTTGGTGATGATCTGCTGGATCGTCGGGTTGCTCATGTCGACCCCCGGAGCCTGATCCGCGATGAAGACGAGCTCGTTGGCCGCGTTGTCCGCCTCCGCCTGCGTCAGCGTCGGGTCGGCCGTCAGAAGGATCGTGGAGATGTCCGTCGCCAGCTGCGCGCTCTCCGGCTGAGTGAACGCGTTTCCGCCGACGTTGACGAGCTGGTCGCCGAACATCGTCTCGAGCTGGGTCTGCACGTCCGCCTCTCCCTCCACCAGGTTCCATCCGGCGGAGCTGTCGAGATTCAGGTACGGTCCGACCGCGGCGTAGCCGAAGCCGGACACCGCGAATCCGAAATTCTTGAACTTCATCTGAACGGCCGCGTACGCGTTGCCGACCACGCCCTCGCCGTCGCCGCCGAGCTCGGGCACCTGTGTCATCGCCACCATCAGGTCGCCGAGCGCGTCCGTCTTCTGGGCCGATGTCGCCGCGGGGTCATCGAGTACGTTCAGCGCGTCCTCCAGCGTGTAGCCGTTCGGACCCGGGTTCGAGATCGTGTCGTACAGTTCGTCCACCTCCTGCAGTATCCCGCCCTCCGCCCCTATACTCACGCCGAAGTCGACCTGCACCCCGAGGAGCCGGGCCCGGGAAAGGGCCGCCGGGTTCCAGTACGAGGCGGTGACGTCGTCCACCGCCGCCACGCCGGCGCCGCCCATGCCGAGCGCCCTGGGCCCCAGTATGATCCATTCTTCCGCGTCCGCGACCCCGGCCAGACAGAAAACCGCACACAGCCCGACCACCAGTTTGACATATGCGTTCATCAGAGCACCTCCATCTTATCACTCATCCTCAAAATCCTCCTCGGGGGGCTGCACGGCCGCGACCCTGTCGAAGACCGCTTCCGCCACGAATATCCTGGCATTCTGCCGGACCGCGAGGGCGATGGCGTCGCTCGGCCTGGAATCGACCTCGACGGTCGCCCCGTTGGTGCCTATGTACAGGCAGGCATGAAACGTCTCGTTCTTTAGATCGGTGACGACGACGCGATCGAGCGCCGCGTCGAACCCGCTGAGCAGGTTGCTCATCAGGTCGTGCGTCATCGGGCGCTCGGGCTCGTCGCCCCTGATGTGCCGGTTGATGGCAATGGCCTCGAAGATACCGATGACGATGGGAAAGACGCGGTCCCCGTCGATCTCCTTGAGATAGATGTACTGCTCGGGGCTCCTCTCGCGGATGACGATCTTCGCGAGCTCGACTTCTACAATCGGTCCTTCATCAGCCATGATTGCGCCATGGTACAGGACGCCCCGGTTTACGTCAACCTGAGCAAGATAGAGCAAAATAGGGACAGCTTCCGTTTTCCGAGGGGGCCCGGACAGTACCTTCGCTCATTCTCGGCGCCCTTTACGGAATGGGGCGCCTCCGAGGCAGGGCTCTCCCGGCCAATGAAAGGTCCGCCTGACGGCGGACGGCCGGTCGACCCCAGAACCCGCTCAGGAACTGCCCGGGCCCCCTCGGAAATTGAACAGCGCTGGGAAACGGAAGCTGTCCCTGTTTTTCAGCCGGCGGCGATGATGGCGCCCAGCTGCTTCGCGGCGGCCCCCGAGTCTATCAGCTCCGCGGCCTTCGTGACGCCCGCCGCGAGTGTATCGGCAACGCCGGCCACGTAGAGGGCCGCGCCCGCGTTCAGCAGCGCCGCGGTCCGGGCGGTGCCCTGCTCGCCGGCGAGCACCTTCCTTATCATATCGGCGCTCTCCTCCGCGGAGGCGACCTTCATGTCGTCCAGTGATCCGGCTTCCAGATCGAAGCCCGACGGCGAGACCATGGAGGTCTTCACGCCGCCCCCGGACGCCTCGGCTGTCTTCGTCGGCGCGGCCGGGCTTATCTCGTCCAGCCCGTCGTCGCTGTGCACCACCAGCGCCTTCTCTGCACCGAGCCGGAGGAGCACGTTCGCGATCGGCTCCACCAGGTCCGCGCTGTAGACGCCCATCACCTGCCTGGTGACGCCGGCCGGATTGGTGAGCGGACCGAGCACGTTGAACATCGTCCTGACCCCCATCTCCCGCCGGGGACCTATCGCGTACTTCATCGCGCCGTGATACAGCGGGGCGAACAGGAACCCGAAATTGACGCTGCGGATGGATGCCGCGGCCTCGTCCGGCTGTTTCTCTATGTTGACGCCCAGCGTCTTCAGCACGTCCGCGCTCCCGCTCGAGCTGGACACGGAACGGTTGCCGTGCTTGGCCACCGCCGCTCCGCCCGCGGCCGCGATGACGGCCGCGATGGTCGATACGTTATAGGTGCCCGACCCGTCGCCTCCGGTCCCGCAGGTGTCTATCAGGACGGGCACGTCACCGACGTCCACCCGGCTCACCTTCTCCCGCATCACCCTGGCGCCGGCGACGATCTCGTCGACCGTCTCCCCCTTCACTCTCAGCGCGACCAGAAAGCCGCCTATCTGCGCGTCCGTCGCCTTGCCCTCCATGATCTCCGTCATGGCGGCCCTGCATTCCTCTTCCGTCAGGTCCGTTCCCGCGATCGCTTTCGAGAGCGCTTCCTTTATCATGACTCTCCCTCCCTGATTCTCGTGACGTACGCCCCCCGCTGGGGCGCGCATACATATATGCCCGGCTCCCGCCCGAAGGCCTCAGTGTAGGCCTCCCTCAAAGACTCCGCAAGCTTTTCCACCTTCCCCGAGTCCGCGACGGTGACGGTGCATCCGCCGAAGCCGCCGCCCGTCATCCGCGACCCGTACACCCCGTCCGCGTCCCACGCCGCCCGGGCCAGCGTGTCCAGCTCCGGGCAGCTCACCTCGTAATGGTCGCGAAGACTCTCGTGGGAGGCGTTCATCAAAACGCCGAGCTGGAGCGGGTTGGACGACGCCAGCGCCTTCGCCGCCTCGAACGTCCTTCTTGTCTCCGTGATCACGTGCTCGGTCCGCCACGCCACCTTGTCCCGCAGATAGTGCTTCAGCAGCTTGAACTCTCCCAGGGGAAGCTGGGCGAGGCATTCCAGTCCCTTCACGTGCTCCTTCATGACGGCAAGGGCCTCCTCGCACTCCGCCCGCCTCTTGTTGTACTCGGAGGTGCCGAGGCTGTGCTTCACTCCGGTGTCGCAGAGCACCACGGAGAGGCCGCGCGGGAAGGGCAGCTCTCTGTATGCCATCGTGCGGCAGTCGAGATAGACCGGTCCCTTCCGGCTGCCCATCACCGCCGCGAACTGGTCCATGATGCCGCATTTCACGCCCGCGAATTCGTGCTCCGCCATCTGGCATACCCGAGCGATCTCGAGCCGGTCCAGCTTTGCCGACGCGAGGTGCACCTGGGCGGCGGCGACCGCCACCTCGAGGGCCGCGGACGATGAGAGCCCTATGCCGACCGGGAGATCGCCCCCGGCCATGCCGTCCATGCCGCGCGGCTCCACTCCGGCCTTTCCAAGCATGAAGCAGACGCCCGCGGCGTACGCCCCCCACCCCTTCCCCTTCATGGATTCGAGATCGTCTAGAGAGAACTCGACCGGGTCACTCTCGGTCGTCGAATGCAGGACGACCCGCCGGTCGTCCCGCTTCCGGAAGGCCAGTTCGACGCACATGTCGATCGCCAGCGGCATCACCGGGCCGCCGTTGTAGTCGGTGTGCTCTCCTATGATGTTGACGCGTCCGGGGGCGACGGAGAACAGCGGGCCATCTCCGCTTCCGAAGCGTTCTGCAAACGCCTTGCCCAGTTCCTCGAGCGATTCCTTTCGAGTGCTCATAGGACGGCATTATGCAGAACATGAACGGCTCCCGCAATGCCAGACCGTGAGCCATTCGATTGACAGGAGGCGTTCAAGCACCTATATTCTGTATCTCTATGGCACTCAGGCTCTTCAACACGCTGACGAGAAAGAAGGAGGAGTTCACCCCCCTTCACGAGGGAGAGGTCCGCATGTACAACTGCGGTCCGACCGTGTACGACTTCGCCCACATCGGCAACTTCCGCTCGTATATTTTTGCGGATCTGCTGAAACGCTACCTGGAGTACCGCGGTTATAAGGTCCGGCAGGTGATGAACATCACGGACGTCGGCCACCTGACCGAGGACGTGAACGAGGGCGAGGACAAGATGGAGCTGGGCGCCAAGCGGGAGAAGCTGGACCCATGGCAGATCGCGGAGAAGTACATGAACGCGTTCTTCGAGGACCGCGACAGGCTCAATATCTCCCACGCCGAGGTCTACCCCCGCGCCACCGAGTACGTCCCCAAGATGATCGCGATGGTCGAGAAGCTGATCGAGAACGGCCACGCGTACGAGGTGAACGGCTGCGTATACTACGATGTGACCACGTTCCCCTCGTACGGACAGCTCTCCGGCAACACGCTCTCCGACCTGGAGGCGGGCAAGCGCATCGAGGTGCATCCCGACAAGAGGAACCCGCAGGACTTCGCGCTGTGGGTGACGGACCCGAAGCACCTGATGAAGTGGGAGAGCCCGTGGGGCGAGGGTTACCCGGGATGGCACATAGAGTGCTGTGCGATGTCCACCGACATACTGGGCAACACGCTCGACATCCACACCGGCGGCGAGGACAACATATTCCCCCACCACGAGTGCGAGATCGCGCAGGCGGAGGGGGCGACGGGCGAGAAGTTCGTGCGGACCTGGATGCACGCCCGGTTCCTGCTGGTGGACGGACGGAAGATGTCGAAGTCACTCGGCAACTTCTACACGCTGAGAAACCTGGAGGAGAAGGGGCACAACCCGCTCGACATACGCTACGAGCTGCTCTCCACCCACTACCGCCAGCAGCTGAATCTTACGGCGGGCGGCCTGGAGTCCGCCGCGGCGGGCCGGAAGCGGCTTCACGACTTCCTGGTCAATATGGCCGACGTGAACAAGGAGGATGAATCCGGGGAGGTCGAGGCAATAGCGCAGAAGGCGAAGGCCGCGTTCACGGAGGCGCTGGACGACGATCTGAACGTATCGGCCGCCCTCGGCGTGGTGTTCGACTTCGTGCACGACGTCAACCGGGCCCATCCGGGAATGAGAGAGGCGGCGCTGGCCGCCGACACGATGCGCGGATTCGACAGGGTGCTCGGCGTGCTGGACGAGGGCGGGGACGACATCCCGCAGGAGATACTCGACGCGGTCCAGGCGCGGGAAAACGCGAGAAAGAACAAGGACTTCGCCGGGGCGGACCGGATACGGGACGAGCTTCTGGGAAAGGGCTATACGATCGAAGATACCCCGGACGGCCCGCGATGCAGGCGGACGTAACGTGAGGACGACATGAGCGAAACGACATTTTCCCTGGCCGCGACCGTGATCGGTCTCGCCTACGTGCTCACCTACGCGTGGGCCCAGCTTGAGACGCTCTCCGCGATCATGCTGTTATGGAGGAATTCGCGGAAGGTCCTGACCGTATTCCTGTCAGTAGTGTGGGCAGGCATGAACTGCTTTTCGTTTCTCATCGCGCACGACGTCCATTTCGACGTGATACGGGAGGGAAAGCTGATACTGTTCGAGAACGACCTGCCCTGGGCGAAGGCGGCTGCCGCGCTGATCATCCTGGCCTACTGGGCATGGGTGATCGGCAGCTTCTGCTTCGCGGTGAGCCACTCGAGAAGGATGCGGAAGGAATCCGCCCCCCCCGCTCCTTGACATTCGACCTATCCATCGTATACTGCTTCCGGGACAACCATGCCTGACGAAAAGACATCCGAAGAACTGGACGAGAAGCCTCGGGAGAAAGGGGAAGAGCCGGCGGCAAACCGGAGGGAAAGCATCGCCCCGAACCCGGACATGGGCCGGGCCAAGACCGCTCTCCTGAAGGCGTACTTCGTACAGTCCGGGCACTCTGAAGAAGACGTTCACAAACTGATCGGGGACAGCGTCCAGCCCTCCGGGGTGGAGCCGCTGTTCTCGGACGCCTCGCCCGATCAGGAGACGCCGCCCCCGCCTCCCCCGCCTTCTCCCGCGCCCGCCCCCGCGCCCGCGCCTCAGGCGGCCCCGGACCTCAGCCCGATAGAGCAGAGGATAACGGATTTTCAGCACGGGCTGGCCGACGTGGACCATCGGATCAACAACCTGCTTGCCCGCATGGAGTCGCTGGCCAAGGGACAGGTGGACGGCGAGACGGTATTCACCCAGCTCCGACAGGGCATGGCCTCTCTGCAGCAGAAGGTGGAACGGACGGGCACGACGGACGAGAGCGATGTCGAGACACGGATCTCCGAAAGATTCCAGGATTCGATCCAGGAACTGTCTACCGGGATAGGCGAACGGCTGGACGGCCTGGAGAAACGGATACAGTCGGCCGCCGCCGCGCCCGAACCGGGCGGGGGCGTCGACCCGGCGATCGCCGAAGAGGTGGCCAAGCTCCGGGAGGTGACCGCGCAGGGCCGGCTGGATATGGAGAAGCGAATCCGGGTAATGGAGAGAACCTGTGAGAGGATGTCGTCCGGCATCGACGAGCTGAGGGAATTCGCCGCGAGAGGCAGGAATGAACTGGAGAGCCGCATCGAAGGCGTCGAGGGAAGCGCCGCGGCGGGAGACGCCGGCCAGGACCTGTCCGAGCTGGAGAAACGGATGACGAAGATACGGATCTCCGTCGAGAAGATAAAGGCGGAGCTGGAAAGACACTCCAACGAGCCGGCGAAGGCACCCGCCGGACCGTCGCAGGACGATATAAAGACCGTCGTCGTCGAGAACACGGCGGGACTGCAGGAGAGGATCGGCGGCCTGGAACAGAGCATCGCGGCGCTGCAGCAGCAGCTGTATCAGCTCTCGCAGCGGCCGGCCGGGCCGGGACCCGCCCCGGACCAAGCGCAGGTGCAGGAGACGCTGGCGGCGATGCGGCTGCAGCTGGAACAGCAGATCACGGACGCGAGGAACCTGCTGATAGAGAGGACCTCCGGATACGAGGGCCGGATCGCGGGCATGGAACAGCAGGTGGCCGCCGCCGTGGGCGGCGGCGCCGGACCGGAGGACCTGGCGAAGCTCCGGGACGAATGGACGGCGGACCTGAGACGGATAGTAACGAAGCTGGGCCAGGTGGTGACCGGAGACAGAAAAGAGATAAGAAGCAAGCTGGAGGAGGCGGAGAGGAAGCTCGACCAATTCTCGCAGGAGACGGCGCCTGTCAGGGCGGCGGCACAGAGCGTCGCTCAGATCTGGGAGGAGATCGCCAAGCTTCGGGAGGACACGGCAAATGCCCGCATGCAGATCGAGGAGCGGATAGCCAGCCTGAGAAGCGGCGGCATGGACGTGCACACCGAGATAGAGAGCACCAGGCAGCTGCTGGACCGCAGTCAGAGTCAGCTGAACTCGCAGGTCACCGAGCTTCAGAAGACGGTGGAACAACTCCATCTGGTGATGAAGAAGGACAAGAGCGACCTGGCTCACATGGTGGACGAACTCAAGGAGGAGGTGGATCAGGCCCGGCTCGATTTCGGGATCGAAGAGAGCAGCGCGCTGCTGAAGTCGCTCGCGGATACGATGGACAGCGGGTCCGCGCCGACCCTGACGGACGAGCAGGCGATCGACGAGGTCACCCGTACGCTGTCCCAGTTCGAAGACACCCCTTGACAATCCTCTGAACCACGGTATACTGTTACTGCTTTGAGGCAGGGAGCTTGCTCCGCCGTTGAGACGTGAATCCTTCTATATTTATAGAGAAGGGGGCTTTCTGCCGATAACAGCCTGTGAAAGGCACTGAATCGAGGGGAGACCATGGCATTCTTTAGAAAGAAACCCAAAGACGAAGAACCGGAGGAGCTTTTCGAGGAGATATCCGAGGAGACCGACCCCGCCGAGGACACACACAAGGCAACGTCGCCCAAGGCGGCACTGCTGAAGGCGTATTACTCCGCCACCGGACGCTCCGACGAGGAGATAGAGGAACTTCTGGCACAGAAGGAGAGTGTCGAGCCCACCACCCTCCCTCTCGAGGAGGACATGGCCCCCTACACGGCCGTGCCGGAGGAAGAAGAAGAGGAAGAGCCCGCCCCGACGCCGCCCGTTCCGGACGAGCTCTCATCTCAGGTAGGCAAGATCGGCCAGCTCGTGGGCCAGACCGCCGTCGAGATGGAGAAGAAATCTCTCGAGCTTCGCAGGGACCTTCGGGACGGCCTGTCCGGCATGGAACAGAAGCTGAAGGAGATCGAGGAGCACGTCACCGAGAACCTCCTCTCAGACCAGAAGGACGATCTGGTCTTCATGGAAAACCGGCTGGAGAAGCTGAAGGAACAGGTCGAAAGCACCGTCGCCAGTGATCAGATGAAGGAATCGGCCCTGGCGAAGATGCAGAAGCATCTGAAGGAGATCGAGGAGCAGACGAAGGCGTCCTCCACGCCGCAGGGAGTGAGCGCGGAGGACCTGGCGAAGATACGGGAGGAGATGGCCGCGCTTCGCGAAGAGAACGAGAAGAGCGCGGCCCGACTGGAAGAGATGGTGGCCGACCACATGCGCCGGGACTTCAGCGAGGACCTGGGCCGGATGGAACAGCGAATGAAGGAGCTGGAGGAGCACGTCGCGGGTATCCAGCCCGGTGTGCCGGCTCCTCCGGTCGACATGACCCAGCTCGACGAAAAGATCGCGCGGCTCCGCGAGGCGGTGAAGGCCAGGATACAGCTCGGCGAGAAGATCGCGGAAGGTCTTCCGGAGAGATTCGAGAAGGACCTGGAACGCATGGAAGAGCGGATGAAGAAGCTCGAGGGCAACGTCACCGAATACGAGACCGAGAAGCTGGTGTCGGACGAGGACTTCGCCCTGATAGACAAGAAGATCGCGCGGCTCCGCGAGGCGGTGAAGGCGAAAACCGGCGAGGAAACGCGGGTGCCGGTGGAGCTGGACAGGGAGA
>CAYMFW010000073.1:0-6669 GCA_964389785.1 uncultured Planctomycetota bacterium | reverse complement strand
GGAATCGAGCATGAACGAGCGACAGATGCGCGCCCTGGCCTATCTCCAGGAGAGTGCGGTCAGAAGCTTAGGCTTCGCTCGTGTGCGTAGCGATCATCATCTCGTTTGAGACCCCCTACTTTTGTGGACAGGGAGATACGCGAAGACCTGTCGGCGATGCAGCAGAAGATGCAGCAGCTGGAGGAGCGGGTCGAAGACGCGGTCGCGACGGACGCCGCGAGCCGGGACGACCTGAGTGAGGTTCGCAACGAGGTCCGCCGGCTGGAGACCACACTGAATGAGGCCACGTCAGGGCTGAGGGAAGAGGTATCCAGAAGCATCCTCGAGAACGTGGATACGGAGATAGCGGGCATCGAGAGGAAGATGAAGGACCTCGAGGACCGACTGATGGTATCCAAGGCCGCGGCCCCGGAGCCATCGGCGGTGGACGAGGCAACCGTCTCCGAAATACAGGAGGAGATCACCCACCTGCGGGAGATAACCGCCCAGAGCCGGCTGGAGCTGGAGAAGCGGATACGAGTGACGGAAAGAGCCGGACAGCGTGTCGCCTCCGGCATCGACGAGGTCAGGCAGTTCGCCGCCAGAGGGAAGGCGGAGATCGAGCAGGAAATCGAGAAGCTCCGCGAGGAAACGCAGAACGCCCGTAAAGATCTCGAGGGCCGCCTCGGCATGGTCCGAAGCGACGGGCGGGACGTCACCACACGCATCAAGCGGATGCGAAACGACATCGTGATGGACCAGGGCCGGATCGAGGACCAGATCGAGGAGCTGAAGGGACTGATCGGCGAGAGCAAGTCCGAGTTCGAAGGAAGCATGCGCAAGGTCCAGGAGGCAACCGAGCTCAGGCGCATGGAGATGAGGGACTCGCTGAAGGAGCTGGAGAGCAAGCTCGAGACATCCTCACGGCAGGTGGGAATCACCGAAGAGGCGGCCGCGCGTATCTCGCAGCTGGAATCAGAGATCGCGGGCCTCCGCCAGGAATCGGTGAAGGCCCGGCATGAGCTGGAAGAGATGATTTCCGTCTTTCTCGATGATGAGAAGGACCCGATTGCGCGGCTTACCCAGGTGAAGGAATACGTCTCCGGCACGCAGGCGCTGCTGGAAAGCCGGCTGGAGGAGATCAAGAAGCTCTCCGGGCAGAGCCGCGCCGACCTGGAGGGGATGATCAAGAAGCTCCGGGAGGAAACGGAGCAGAGGCGAATCGCAACCGGCGGCTGGCTGCAGGAGCTTGGCGCCAGGGTCGACACGGTCACGGAGCAGATGGAGACCGGCGAGGCGGCCGCCCTGCTCGCCTCCAAGCTGGACGAAAACCTCGAGAACCTGGTTGAGGAATCCGCCCGAGCCCGAACGGAGCTGGAGGAGCAGATAAAGAACGTAGTGGCCGGTACCCGTTCCGAGCTGGAGGACAGGATCCGCCGCGCGGAGGACAAGGAAGAGACCACCGCCGCCGAGGTGAGCGGCCTCGAGAAATTCATCGTCAGGAACCAGGCACAGTTCGAAGGCGACCTGGATGAGTTCAAGGCCTCCGCCGAGGAGGCGCGCTCCGAACTCGTGAGGATGGTCCGGCACCTGAGCGACGACGCGGAAGAGAAGAAGAACGAGATAGCCGCGCAGATACAGGAGATCTGGAAACAGCTTGAGGAGTCCGCACTTCAGGCGAAGAGGACCGAGGAGGTCTCCGGTCTGGTATCGAAGCTGCAGACTGAAATCAGCGGCCTTCGCGAGGACGCGGAAAAGGACAGACGGAAGCTCGTCGACGAGATCAATCGCGACGCGGGCGAGCTTCGCGTGGAGGCGGCACAGAGAAGAGCGGAGCTGGAGAAGGAGATCGAAGGTCTTCGAGAGCGGTCGTCGGACGAGGACGTCGCCCTCAGAAGCACGATTGCCGAGCTGAGCACCGAAGCGGCCCGCAGCAAGACGGCGATCGAGAAGAAGATCGAAGGCCTCCGAGAGACGTCCGCGAATCAGGACGCGACCGTCAGGAAGATGATCGCCGAACTGACCGGCGAGACCGCGAAGGGCAAGACAGAGATCGAGAAGAAGATCGAGGGCGTAAAGGGCACCGCCGGGTCCGCCTCCGAAGAGCGCCGGCAGATCCGTGAGACCGCCGCGAGAAGCAGCGCGGAACTGGCCGGCCAAATCAAGAAGCTTCGAGAGCAGTCGACGGAAGAGGATGCGGCCCTGAGAGGCACGATTGCGGAACTGAGCGCAGAAGAGGCCCGCAACAGAATGGAAATCGAGGAGAAGATCGAAGGCCTCCGGGAGGCATCCGCGAAGCAGGACGCGGTCGCCAGGGAGATGATCGCCGAGCTGAGCAACGAGACCGCGAAGAACAGAACGGAGCTCGAGAAGAAAATCGAAGGCCTTGGGGAGCAGTCTGCAAGCCAGGATGCGAACGTCAGAAAAGTAATCGAAGCGCTGAATGCCGACACGGCCCGGAGTCGGGCAGAGCTGAAGAAGAATATCGAGTCGGTGGAGACGGCCGCCGGATCCGCCTCTGAAGAGCGGCGGCAGATCCGTCAGACCGCCGCGAGAAGCCGCGCGGAACTGGAAGCCCGTCTGAAAGAGCTCAAGAAGCTCGCGGCACAGCACGAAGCGGGACTGAGAGAGATGGTCGAGGAACTCCGCAATGAAACGGTAGCGGAGATATCGAGAACCGACGAGCGGCTGGAGAACCTGAAGCAGGGAGCGAAAGCCGCCGCCTCCGAACGACGCGAGGCGCGCGACACCGCGGCGAGGAATCGGGCCCGGTTCGAGGGCCAGATCGAGGAGCTGAGAAAGCTCTCGGGAGAGAGCAGGACCGATCTGGAACAGACGATCGGCAGACTGCGGAAGGAATCTGAAGAAAGCCGGGTCGAGACGGGCGGCACGATAGAGAACCTGCAGAGCCAGATCGAGACTCTTTCGAAGAGGGCCGAGACGGGCGAGACCGCATCGGAAGGCGTCTCACAGCTGCAGGAGCAGGTGGCGAGTCTTCGCGAAGGGTTCGAGGATCGTGCCAGGGGCCTGGAAGTCAGCGGAGAAAGAACCGTCCAGGAGCTCCGTGAGACCAAGGACATCATCGCCGGAGGTCACGAGCATTTCAACGAACAGCTCAACAACCTGACTAAGGCGATAGAGGGCCTGCGCAAGACGATGGAGGAGAACAGAACCGATCTGAACCTGACGATAGGGAAACTGCGAGACGAGGTCGAAAACGTTCAGGTAGAGCTGGAGATACAGGAACAGGCCTCTCTGGCACGCGATGAAGCGGAAGAAACGAGGAGAGATTTCGACGTTTCCCTCGTATCGCTGGGAAAAGGACCGCGTGCGAGCCATCCCGGCATATCGGTCCTTCGCGACGAGATGAACCGGCTACGCGGGAAGGCCGCCTGGCTCAGGCAGCAGCTCGAGAACGGTATCGGAAACCGGCAGTAGCCGGTTTCCCGGCCCGTAACGGAGGGAATCCGACATGGCCGACGGCAAGATACTGGTGGTGGACGACGACGAGAGGCTCTGCAGATTCCTCAGCACTCTCCTTTCCGAACAGGGCTACCGGGTCGAGATCGCTCACGACGGTGAGGAGGGCCTTGCCCTCATCGAAAACGGTTCTCCCGACGTCGCTCTGATCGATCTCAAGATGCCCAGGATGAACGGACTCGAACTCATCAAGACAATCAAGGAAAGGAAGCTCGACCTCCTGTGCATCATGATAACAGCCCACGGAACCCTGGACAGCGCCCTGGAGGCCACGCGGCTGGGCGTCTACGACTACATCCGTAAGCCCTGCAGCAACGATCAGATACTTTCCACCGTGAGAAGAGCGTTTGAAAAGAAGAGGCTCGTCGAGGAGACCACCCTGGAAGAGTAACCGTCGGACGCCCCCCTTAAATCCTGTCTGTTCCGTCATTTCCCCGTGTTAGAATGCCAGAGTATTCTTCATTTTTCAGGTGGCAGGGGCCGATCCCCCGTCAATAATAGGGCAGGAAGGGGAAGAAATGGAGCTGCAGGACGTTATTTCGAGGGTGCTGGCGGGTGAAACGGACGATTTCGCCCGGATCATCACGCAGTATCACCGCAGTGTCTGTACCTATATAGCGGGGACGTTCCCTGACGCGGTACGGGTGGAAGAGATCGCCCAGGACGTCTTCGTCCGCGCCTTTTACCAGCTCCCCCACTACGAAACGGGCAGACCGTTCTGGCCATGGCTTAGGGGCATCGCCCGGAACACCATTCGTGAGGAGCTGCGCAAGCTGGAGCGCGCCGCCCGAGACCGAAAGGCGTTCACCGACGCGGCGCTTCTGAGGAGAGCGGAGCGGCTGGCGAAGGAATCCCCCGCCTCACTGGATACGAGACAGCGTTCGCTTGAGGCGCTGAGGAGCTGCGTCGAGAAGGTGGCCGAAAAGGGGAAACAGCTCATCGGATGGTTCTACGAGGAGGGGCTCTCCTCCAAAGAGATAGCTGAGAAAATGGGAGCGGGAAGCTCCGCGGTGAGGAACTCGCTGGTGAAGCTGCGCATCAATCTGCGCAAGTGCGTCCAGACCGAACTGGGAACGCAGGAGCCGTGATGGAACGAAGCGAATTCAATCAGCTGTTTGCCCTTTATATGGAAGGGCGCCTGAGCGAGGAGGACGATCGGAAGCTCGCCTCACTTCTGGAAGGGAACGACACGGCGGCCGACCGGGCGCTGGAGCTGTGGTTGCAGGAATCGAATATCCGCTACCTGCTCACCGTCCGTCCGGATGCCGAGGCCTGCATAGAGCGGGTACGGCAGAAGATCGCCGAAACACAGCCCTCTCCCCGCACCGCGGTCAAGAAGGTGATGGGCGAGATCCACAGGGCGACCGCCCGGGAACGGGTTGAGCGCGCCCGGAAGGTGCGGCTGTTCCGGACGATAGGCATCGCCGCGGCGGCGTGCCTGGTCGCGGCGGCCGGGCTCGTAGTGCATCTGCGCGGGCCGGCCCCGGCAGTTCCGGCGGCCGGGCTTTCCGAACTGGCCGAGCGCGCCCGGACGGCGAAAACGGTGGATGATATCAAGGCGCTCCATCAGTCGACGCGGGCGCTGTTCGACGCGGAGGCGGCGCGGGGAGACGAGTGCGACCTCGCCTCGCTGATGGGCCTGGGGCTGAGCGTCGCCGTCACCGGAAATCCGAAGTACGGCCGGCAGGCGGACGACCTTCGATTCATGCTCGAGCAGGCGGCCTCACCACTGAACGAGAAAGGCGCCGCCGCAGCCGCCTTCGGAATCGCGGGACTCCCCGGCGTGACGTCGAGCCTGTCCGTCGAAGAGAGGAAGACGATCCGGGAGGTGTACCTCACCGCGCGCCGGGCCGCGGACCACCTGCACTACGACTTGTGGCACAGGCTCCTGAACGATATCGGAAAGCCCTTCACGTCCGCGGACAGCTCGGAGAAGCGCCGGCTGGCGGACATGGTGATGTTCGAACAGACGTACGTCACCTGCTACGAGAGGGGCCTTCCGTCCGTCGCCGTGAAGCAGTTCAGGAACTGGCGCAGCAACGTCACCTGGGCCGGCGGCATGCCCTGCACCGCGTATCTCCACTCCACGCTGAGACCGATCATGGATGAGGCGGCGGCCGAGGAGCAGTCGCGAATAGCCCTTCTGGACATGGAGAAGACCGTTACGAAGAACCGGTCGAACTGGACGTTCGTCGCGCCCGGCACGACCTGGGAATACCCGTACGCCCACCTGGAGAAACCGGACGAGAGAGGGATGCTCTACTTCCCCGAGCCGCAGTTTCGGGAGGCCGTCATCACCGGACAGGTGAGGGTGCACGGGGCGGAGCCGGCCGGCCCCGGCGGTTTCTACGCGACATCGAGCGGCGTCGGCTACAGGGAAGAAGACGGGACGACGGACGTGTCTACCCTCGGGCTCAAGATCCACGACAGGGACATGGCCTCTCAGCAGACGGACTGCTGGCGCTGGTTCCGGATGCACGCGGACTACCGGGGAGGCGGATCGTGGCGCATGCGGCACTGGACCTGGGCGGAGGGACGCCAGCCGGCGGATATCCGGCGCGTCGACGCCTCGGGTCTTCCCCCCGTGACCGGCGCGAACACCCGACCGGCGGACGGGGAGAAGGTAGCCGCGATAGGACAGCAGCGCGACGTGCCGGACTATCCGGTCACCACCGGGGCGGTATTCGTGGCGGAACACACGGGGGTTACCTGGCGCGCCCTCGGGATCGAGGTGATACGCCCGGCGAATGCGCTCACCGGACTGGTCGCGCGCGCCGGGGCGGCGAAGACGGTGGATGATATCAGAGCGCTCCACGGGCCGGTGATGAAGCTGTACCGGGCCGAGGCGGCGCGGGGCGACGACTGCGACCCGATCGCGCTGATGGGCCTTGGACTCGGCTCCTCCATCACCGGAAATCCGAAGGAGGACCGGCAGGCGAACGATCTCCATTTCGTACTCGACCGGACGGCGGCAACGAGCGGCGCGGCGCCGGGTATGTCCTCGGAGGAGAGGAGAACGATCCGCCAGGCCTATCTCTCCGCGCGCGAGGCCGCGGAGAACACGGATTACGATGCATGGCACACACGTCTCTCCGGCGTGACACAGGTCATCAAGGCCTCGGACACGATCGGGAAGCGCCGGATCGGAGAGCTTGCCGTGTTCGAACTGTTCTACGTCACGCTCTACGAGCGGGGACTGGCGTCCGCCGC
>CAYMFW010000072.1:1619-21764 GCA_964389785.1 uncultured Planctomycetota bacterium | reverse complement strand
CCTCGACAGCAGCTCCTTCCTGAATCCCTTCGCCGATTTCATGGAAGGAGTATACAAATCACAAATAAGGTGGTCAAGCCCTAATCTAATGCTTGATAGGAAAATCCTTTCACGGTACGATTGGGGGCATCGGTTGGCGAAAGAGGTGGCGAAGGAGATGGAGGAGGCGGATATGGGAAAGAAAGCGGTGGTGGAGAAGGTGGTTAACCGTAAGGGGAAAAAGAACTTCGGATACGACACCGTTCTGAAGGACGTGGCCGGCATCATCGAGGAGGCCAGGCGTACGGCGGTCAGGACCGTCAACGCGGCCATGACGGCGTCCTACTGGCTGATCGGCCGGCGGATAGTGGAGTTCGAGCAGGGAGGGAAGGAGAGGGCGGAGTACGGGGAGGGGCTGCTCAAGCGATTGTCTGCCGATCTGACGTGTGAATACGGTCGCGGCTTCGGCCCGGTCAACATCAGCCAGATGAAGAAATTCTATCTTCTCTGGCCTTCGGAGCAGATTTTTCAGACAGTGTCTGAAAAATCGCTGGCTGCCACGTCGAAGACTCCTGGAATTTGGCAGACACTGTCCGCCAAATTTCCCCTCCCCTGGTCCGCCTACGTCCGCGTGCTCTCCGTCGAGAATCCCAACGCCCGCCGCTTCTACGAGGCCGAAGCCCTCCGCGGCGGATGGCCGGTCCGCCAGCTCTCCCGCCAGGTCGATTCACAGTTCTACGAGCGCACGGCCCTCTCGAGAAACAAGGCGGCTATGCTGAAGAGGGGGCAGAATGCGCGGCCTGAAGATGCCGTCACCCCCGAGGAGGCGATGAAGGATCCTTACGTTCTCGAGTTCCTGAACCTCAAGGACGAGTACTCCGAGACCGAGGTCGAAGACGCACTCATCCGTCACCTGCAGTTGTTCCTTCTCGAACTCGGTGACGACTTCTGCTTCGTCGGGCGTCAGAAGCGGCTTCGCATCGGTGACCAGTGGTTTCGCGTCGACCTCCTCTTCTTCCACCGGACCCTGCGATGCATGGTCATCATCGATCTGAAAATCGGAAAGTTCACTCCCGCCGATGCGGGGCAGATGCACATGTACCTCAATTACGCCCGCGCGCACTGGGTGCGAGAGGGAGAGAATCCGCCCGTGGGGGTGATTCTCTGCGCGCAGAAGAACGAAGCTGTCGCCCGGTACGCGCTGGAAGGCCTTCCGAACAAGGTAATGGCCGCTCAGTACCGGACCGCGCTGCCCGACGAGAAAGACCTCGTCGAGGAAATGCAGCGGACGACGAAAGCCATAGAGATGAGGTCCTCCAGGGGTCAGAGCCGTTCACCAACCGGGACGGGCTTCTCCCGCCCGTGTCGATAGAATCGGGGGGGGGGTGTCCCTTGATGGTTGCGATGAGGTAAAGTGGGAGCTGTCCCTATTTTTTTCCTGACCTTCCGGGCTGGATAAGCGGTTGCCCCCGGTATATACTCGACTGCTGGTGCCATGCAGAATCACAATGCCAGCCGGGAGACCGAGCGGACCGTATACTGGAAGCGGAACCTGGTATTCGTCTGGATCTCCCAGCTCTTCAGCATAACCGGATTTTCCCTTTGCCTGCCCTTCGCGCCGTACTATATCCAGGATCTGGGCATCTCCGGCGACAGCGCCGTGAAGATGTGGGTGGCCCTCGCGGCCGCCGCCCCGGCCGTTGGGCTTGCCGTCATGGCGCCGGTGTGGGGCATCCTGGCCGATCGGTATGGCCGGAAGAAGATGATGCTCCGGGCAAACATCGGGGCCGTCTTCGTGCTCGCGGCGATGGCCTGGGCGCCCACCGCGGGCTGGTTCGTTTTCCTTCGCCTGGTGCAGGGGTTCCTCACCGGCACCATGAACGCGGCACTGACGTTCGTGTCGTCCTACTCCCCGCGCGACAAGCAGGGCTTCGCCCTGGGGGCCATCAACAGCGCCGCGTTCTCCGGCCTCATGCTGGGGCCCTTCGTCGGAGGCGTGCTGGCCGACGCCTTCGGCTACCGTGCCGCCTTCCTGTACTCCTCGGTACTGGTTCTGATATCGGTGTTCTGCGTCATGTTCGGCGTGCGCGAGAAGTTCGAACCGCCCGCCAAAGCCGATCGGGAAGACGGCGGCGGACTCGCCGCGCGCGCCGGTGCGGCCGGGCCGGCTCTTTCCATCATTCTGCTCATCTGCCTGTCGTCGTTCGTGCGCCGGTTCGATCAGCCCATACTGCCGCTTTTCATACAGGACCTGCACGGGAGCCTGGAGGGGGTGGCCTGGCTCGCCGGCATCGTGTTCGGATGCTCAGCCGCCGGCGCCATAGTGGGGGGCATCCTGCTCGGGAAGCTGGCCGACCGCTGGACGCCTCCCGCCGTGGGCAAGACCTCCACCTTCGCGGCGGGCGCCTTTCAGTTCGGCATCGGCCTGATAACGGGGTTCGCGCCGCTGGTGCCCCTTCGAGTGCTCATGATATTCTGCGCCGCCGGGCTGGACCCGGTATTCCTCGCCTGGCTGGCGCGGGTGACGCCGGAATCCAAACGCGGCATCGTGTTCGGATGGTCCGTCACGGCCAAATCACTGGGATGGTCCGTGTCCGCGCTGGCCAGCGGCGCGGTGGCCGTCAGCTATTCCAACCGCGCCGTGTTCTTCGTGGGGGCGGCGCTGTTCATGATCCTGGTGCCCGCAATCAGCATCGTGGCCGACCGGGTGCGCAGGGCCTGACTTCGTCCCGCTGCGGGGACATGATTCCTTCGTGTCCCCGTCGAAGAAGACTCTAATGGACCACTAACTCTATATAGGATAACCACATGCCTCACAATAGGGCAGTGCCACACATTAATGTGCTAATAAATGTGCTACAATATGCTTGACGGCACGCGCGCGAAGCCGTATGCTCCAATCTATCATTAATGAAATGAAGAAGATAGGGGAGCACACACAATGATGTCATTCCGAGGGACCCGGCTGGCGGACTTCCGCCTGCCTTCGAGCACCGTCTGGTTGCTCGAGACCCTTGCCGAACACAAGGGCAAAGAAGCGCTCTATGCGGTGCAGTCTCCGCAGATACTGAAGGCGCTTCACGAGATGGCCCTTGTTGAGAGCGCGGAATCCTCCAACCGTATCGAAGGGGTAACGATTGAACGCGATCGTCTTCGGCCTCTCGTTCTCGGAGACGCCACGCCCCGCGATCGCTCCGAAGAGGAGATTGCCGGCTACCGCAAAGCGTTGAATTGGATTCATACGAAGCATGAGGAGATTTCGATTACACCCGATACCATCCTCAACCTTCATTCCCTGGCTCAGGGCGGCACAACCGGCGATGCCGGGAAGTGGAAGGCGACGCCAGTTGACATCATCGAGGTCCATCCTGACGGCGAACGCTCCGTGCGCTTTCGCACTCTTTCTCCCGACCAGACCCCCGCCGCGGTCGAAGAACTGTGTGTTGCCTACAACCACATGATGGACCAGCGCGAAACCACGCCGCTCCTTGCGACGGCGGCGCTGGTGCTGGATTTCCTCTGTATCCATCCCTTTCGCGACGGAAACGGCCGGGTCTCGCGCCTGCTCACCCTTCTCGCGCTGTACCATCACGGCTACGGCGTCGGGCGGTACATCAGTCATGAACGTATCGTCGAGCAAGCCAAAGACCGCTACTATGATTCCCTCCATGCCAGTTCGTCCGGATGGCACGACTGCACGCACGACATACTTCCCTGGACCAACTACCTGCTGGGCACGCTGGGGATGGCATATCGCGAATTCGAGGAACGTGCGGCGCGAGAACGCCCCGCAAAGGGCAGCAAGACAGACCTGATTGAATACGCACTCCAGAACGTCGCAAGCCCCTTCGGCATCGCCGACGTGGAACGGCTGTGTCCGAACGTGAGCCGCGCAATGGTGCGCCGGGTGATGAATCGCTGGAGGGAGGAGGGCCGCCTGGAACTTTTGGGACGAGGCCGGGATGCCCGCTGGCAGCGTGTTGAGTGACGTGAGGGCGGGGGAGAAGAAGTAAGTGAGTAGCCAAGGGAGGGCCGCATGTTTGAGTGGCTGAAGAAGAACGTCGAGATCTGTGGTTCCGTGGTCTTTCCCGGGGCGCTGGCTCCTCGACCGGAGAACCTGGACCATCTCCGGTCCACCGGCATCGACGTGGAGCGTCTTCCGGACGGTGAGGAGATGCACTGGGTCATGGCGCTCCGCCACCCCGATTGGGGAGAGGCGATGCTTGCCTCTCCCCGCAATATCCCGGCGCCGCCCCGCGAGCTCATCGAGTTCGATGTCGGGCTGACCCCGCCGGAGAAGGAGGAGCTCCTGCGGCTCGGCGGGTCCGTCCTCTCTCTCCGCATGGAAGGCAAAAAGAACAACGTCCTGGCGGACCGCAAGAACGCGCTGCGATTCCTCCACGCGGTCATGGCGGACGACGGCCTGGCGGTAGTCGACCATGTAGCCAGTTCCATCTGGTCACGTCCCGCGCTCGAGGACGAAATGTGTCACGACGCCGACCTCGACGTCGGGGGCATCTACGCGCTCCACGCGGTTGCCCCGGACGATGCAGCGGATATGCAGCAGGATGAGGAGGGGCCGCCGATCATATGGCTGCACACGCACGGCCTGGCGGAAATAGGTTTCTTCGATTTCGACATCCTGCATCCCTCCCCGGACCTGCTCGGCCCGGGAGTGGATACGCTTCGTGCGATCGCCTTCGCCATCGTAGAAGGAGCGGTCACGGCATCCACACCGGAGTTCGAGCTGGCGTATCCCGGAGGCGCGGTACGCTTCGTCCCGACCGCGGCATACACCCGATCGATCTGTTGACCGACTGGATGATCATGTCCCCGGCCGGACCCATCAACCCGCGTTCCACCACGCCCGCGCGCGCCATGCTGCCGTACCTGGATGAGATCCGTGAGGCGATGCGGGAGGAGAAGGATGGGGGCGGCGCCGGTGGTGAGTGATGTGAGGGCGGCTCTGTCGAACCGTGACAAGTGATGATAGAATCCCGGTATGACGATACCTTCAGGCACGCTGCCATGGACGAAATCCTGTTTCGTCTGCGGTGAAGAGAATCCGCACGGACTCCACCTCAAGGCCAGGGTCGACGACGGCCGGGTGATCCTGGAATACACGGCGCGGGAACGGGATCTCGGCTGGCGCAGCATCGTGCACGGCGGCATCGTCATGACGCTCATGGACGAGGTGATGACATGGGCCGCGATCCTGGCGGCCCGCAGGCCGTGCGTTGCCGCGGAGACGACCATACGCCTGAAAGCGCCGATCCGCGCCGGCGACACACTGCGGGTTCAGGGGGAGATCCCGGAACGGGCATCGCGCATCATCAAGGCGTGCGCGACCGTCACCCTCGACGACGGCGCCGTAGCCGCCGTCGCGTCGGGGAAGTACGTGGCCATGGCGCCGGAGGAGGTCGCCTCATCACATGAAGATTTCGTGTACTCGCCGGACGCGATCGATCTGCCCTGGCTGCGGAATCCGGAATAGAGCACGGCGCTTATAAAGGTAACTGTCCCCTTAATTACTCGAAGACGCGCAGGCGGTCTTTCGTGATTACTTTCTTGATGGGCTGGATGCCGAGCTTGAGGGTGGGATTCGGGGCGCGTAACAAATGGGGTGTTTATTGTTGCTATTTGTTACGCGTGATGCTACTATTTCAACGGCAATGAACACAGAAGGAGCTATGATGAACGCCGGACGATCGACGGAAACGGAGGAACTCCAACGGGTGATAGCCCGTTCTGTCGCGACTCATCCGGTAGGCCGCAACCTGGCCCTCATCGGGGGCTTCAGGTATCGTTTCCTGGACGGCAGCGTGCGCGCTTCGGACGACATAGATTACCACTGGACGGAAGATCTGGGCGAGAAACAAGGGGAGCTGATCGATTTCTTCAGACGGATCGTGCTGCCTGACATACGGCGGCGCTTCGGACGTTCGGGGCGGGCAGATGCTCGAAAGGGACCGGACGCCGACTCACCGGTCGTTCGTGCTGTGGATCTCAGGTTCTGGGAGGAAGACGTGCCGCACAGCCGGATAGAGATACCCGTTGAAGTGACCCGTATCATCTGTGCGGATCCCGTGGAAGTACGTACCGTTGGCGGCACGATCTATGCGACTGCGTCGGAAGGAGACATGATCGAAAGCAAGGTGGTGGCCGTTTTCGGCAGAAGGACAATGAGGCATCGCGATCTGGTGGACGTGTTCCTTTTCCGCGATCGGTTTCCCGGTGATTCCGCCCGAAGGCTGACGTCGAAGCTTCGTGCGGCAGGCATCACATCGGCCCGCACCGAGGAAAGGCTGCGCGACCTGGTAACACACCGCGATTATCACGCAAAGGCGGTGCAGGCGGTGATCGACACCCAGCTCGATCCTGCAGCCGCGGCTCAACTCGACGATGCGGGCGGCGGGGCACGGGTACTTGAAGACGTGATGAGCATTCTGCGACGGTACGTCGCGGCGGGAGGATCGGATGACATCCATTGAGTGGCAGAAGCTCCTTCAGGAGCAGCGCGACAGGCATGGAAAGACCGTCTTCACGGTAACCGAGCTGGCAAACGTCTCGTCGATGGAGCCGCAATCCCTGAAGGCGGCCCTCGCGCGCCTGGTTGAGCGTGGCGTCGTCGAGCGGTACACAAAGGGTCGATATGGACTTCCCCGGGCGGTCTCGATCGAGGACCTGGTTTCGTCGCTCGACCTCGCGGCCTACGTGACGGGGATGTACGCCCTGCACCGGCACGGGTTGATTACCCAGTCGCCGACGGAAATCACCTGCTTCACGAATCACAGACACAACCGGTCCAGGGTACGGCTGACGCCCCTTGGCCGGATTGTCTTTGTCTCGATCACGAATTCGGTCTATGCATATCCGCAGGAACGCGTGGTGGCGGCACCGGAACAGGCTCTCTGTGATTTCGTGTATCTGTGCCGGAAGCGGGGCATCGTCCCGTCTGATATCGTGACCTTCCGGAATCTCGCTCGACTGAACCGGCGCCCGCTTCGAAGGCATCTGAAGCGGTATCCGGGAACAGTTGTTCTTGAGACGGAACCGCTCCTGGAATCGTTGGGGTCGGATTGAAAGAGCGGTCGTGAATTCATTAGCTGGCCCCCCCCCCCTCACCGGCCGGTGGTGAGTGACGTGAGGGCGGGGGAGAAGAAACCGGGGAGAAAGACAAGGAAAGGGGATTGATTGCGGGGACGCGGGAACACTGATCGGCAGTGGGAATATGGATTCCTGCTGTGTGGGGGTGCCGCGGGCGCGTTGTACGGCGCGGTAAGCGACGCGATTGTCGCCAATATTGCGCCGGACTATTTCGAGCTGGGCACAAGAATTGCCGCGGATGCGCGACCGACGCTTACCGCCGTCACCGCCGGCGCCCAGGTCGGATTCCTCGCCGGCGTAGTGGCCTCTGCCGTCTGTCACTATGCACTGCGGCGCACCCCGCCGCGGCAGAGATGCCGTACCATCCTGCGGCTGATCTGGATTCCGTTCCTGGCGGCCGGCGTGTCGGCCGTCTTCATGCCCCTCGTGTTCGGCATGATCAATCCTCTCGGATTCACTGGCCATCTCTTTCCCGGGCTTCCGGCGGAGAAGATGGCGCCGTTTCTCATCGTATGCTGGACACGCATCGGTTCCTACCTGGGCGCTGCGGTGGGTCTCACGATTGCCGTCGTCGCCGCCGGGCGCCGTCTGCGGGAATGCGCTTACGATCGACAGGAGCCGGGCGTCGTGCAGGGCGGCGAGGATTCTCTTCGCCGGCGGCTGTTTCAATGGATCGGCATCGCCATCATCGCGACAGCCGTTGCCATGCTGGTATACAATCGCTGGAGGCTTGGCCCGGGCCGCTTCGCCTACCCCGATCTCGGCCTGACGGCGGACAGCCCGCTTCTGTCCGAGCAGATTCCTCGCCCGGGGGTCGATCTCGTAACCACCACCCCCGATGACTTCCCTGAATTTCTGGGTGCGGGCCGGCGCGCCGCGGTGGAAGACATCACGCTCGATCCGGACTGGCGGACGCATCCGCCGCGGGAGCTGTGGCGACAGCCCATAGGCGCCGGCTGGTCGGCGTTCTCCATAGTCAACGGCTTCGCCGTCACCATGGAACAGCGCGGAGACGAGGAACAGACAACCTGCTACGCCCTGTCTTCCGGACTGCATCACTGGACGGTGGCCCGGAAGGATCGATTCACCGTCATGGGCACCGGTCCGAGAAGCACCCCGACCATTTCCCGCGGACGCGTGTATGCTCTGGGTGCATGGGGTCACCTGGTCTGCATAGAAGGAAACAGCGGAAGGGTGGTATGGGAACGGGAACTACTGTCGGATCTGGGCGTGCGCTGGGAGGATGAAAAGAGAGAAGTCGGTTACGGCCGCAGTGCCTCCCCGCTCGTCACCGACACGCTGGTAATCGTGCCGGGCGGCGGATTGCGGGGCGCGCGGGCGTCGCTGCTCGCGTACGACGCGGCCACAGGCGCGCCGCGCTGGCGCGGGGGCGGAAAGCAGATCAGCTACAGCTCGCCCGTGCGGGCCGAGATGCTGGGCGAACGGCAGGTGCTGATCGTCAACGAGGATACGGTTGCCGGTCACGCCATCGAGACCGGCGCCGAACTGTGGTCGTACCCCTGGCCCTCCAACAGCAACACGGACGCCAATGTCGCACAGCCGGTGCCGCTTTCGTCGAGCAGGATACTTGTCTCGAAGGGCTACGGTTGCGGGGCGGCGGTTATCGAACTGTTCCGCAGGGATACCGATCGGACAATCGAGGTGCGGAAGGTATGGTCCAACCGCTCCGTTCTTCGAACCAAGTTCACGAATGTCGTGATCTGGAACGGCCACGCGTATGGCCTGTCGAACGGCGTGCTGGAATGCGTCGACCTGACAGACGGGAAGCGCAAGTGGAAAGAGGGGCGCTACAGGCACGGGCAGATACTGAGGGTGAAGGACCTTCTGCTCGTTCTCGGAGAGAAGGGGGAGCTGGTTCTCGTCGGCCTCGATCCTCGGAAACCCAATAACGTTCTGGGTCGGGTACAGGCCCTCACCGGCACCACCTGGAACAACATTGCCCTCTACGGCCGTTTTCTGCTCGTCCGCAACGCAACGGAAGCGGTATGCTATGAGCTGAGGGAGAAGGAAACGCCCGCAAGTACATCGAAATCCTTTCTGCTGATCGCGCCGGAAGTGCTCGGCAGGATACTCTAACGCGGACCCTGGGGAATGTTACACCCGGACTCGTCTACTTCTTCCCGACCAGTCTGAACGCGGCCTGTGGCTCGGGGATGCCCTTCAGCTCGTACCTGTCCACCAGCTCGATTTCGTAGACGTCGTCCACCAGCTCCTTAAGGGACTCGTTCATCATGATCTCGTTCGGGACGCTGTGGGCCGCCAGGCGGAACAGCTGGTTCACCCCGTCGCCGATCGCGGTGTAATCGGTCTGGGTATCCTCCGAGCCGACCTCGCCGATGATGACGTCCGCCAGGCCCAGGGTGAGCTTCACGTCGAATGAATGCTCTCCCCGTTTCCGCGCCTCCTCGTTTGCCCGGGTAATCCTGTCCCTCACCTCCATCGCGCACTCGATCGCGGCAAACGGAGCGTTGTGGTCCTTCACCGGGGCCCCGAAGAGCGCCATCACCTCGTCGCCGATGAACTTGTCGAGCGTGCCCTTATAGTCGTCGATCACCACCTGCGCGATCAGCCGCAGGTACTTGTTCACCAGATTGAACGTGCGCAGTGCGTCCGGTTCCGAGGCCGCGTACCTGGTGGAGCCGGCCAGGTCCGCGGAGAATATCACCACCTTTTCCTTCCGCGGATTCAGCCACTCCGGGTTTTCCAACAGCATCCCGATGGTGTCGCTTCCCACGTACTTCTTGAACCGCTTGACCACCATCTCCGTTCGCTTCCCCCGCACGATGCTGGTGTCCAGAAGCGCGCACGCCGCCTTCACCAGTTTCCGGTGTCCTTCCGACAGCTTGTCGTAGCTCGTCAGCACCAGGATGCCCGCCGAGTCGCCGACCTTCGTGGTGAGGGGAAAGCCGACAATGTTCTTTATCGCCTTGCCCGCGATGGACAGCTGCCTGTCGTCCGTCGAGGGGGCCCGCGACTCGACCTCTCCGCTCGCGACGCATTCCTGAACGACCTGCTTCAGTTCCAGCACCACATCGGGATACTCGCGCCACACGATAGTGCCCAGATCGTTCGTCGCGATCAGGTCGAACATCTCTCTCTCGGTGCCCTTGAATATGTACGCGCAGGCGCAGCCGCAGGCCTGGGCGATCTTGCGGAGAATCGCATCCTCGCAGCCCTGGGCGCTGTCGATGTGTTCGTCTATGATGTCGTCTATTTCCGCGACGATCCCCTTCTCGTCACGCAGGAGGCGCTCGTCGCATTTCTGGCGGATCGTCGTATCCAGGACGCTTCCCGCCTCTTCCAGCAGACGCTTCGCCGAATCCGTTACCGGTTCCCGGCTCAGGCCGGCGAGAATGCCGATCAGCTTGCGGCCTATCCTCAGCGGCACCACGGCGTAGTGCCCGTGAACCACCTTCTCGTCCGGCACGAACGTCTTGTCCGTCGTTTTCGCCCGGTCCATCAGGCTGGTAAGGATGTCGTCGAAGTCGTGGGTGATGATGCCGGTCTGGTCCAGCGCCACCGTGGTCCGCTTGTCGTAGAGATCGAAGTACTGGATAAACGCCGTGGTGAACCCGAGCTCTCTCACGATGATCTGGAGACTGTGCCGGAGAATGTCCCCGAGCGTCACGAACTTGTCTCGTATCGCGTCAAGCTCGTGGAGAAGTTCCACTATCTTCTTGTGAAGTGCGAGATCCTCTTCCGCGCTCAGCATTGTTCCCCCCTCCTCGTCAGAACGCAACTGAATACGCCACTATACCAGACGGCAGCGGACCTTGCCAATCCAAATGGGATTCAGGAGGTCACAACGCCTGAAATCCGCGGGGGCGAAATGTGAGTCACATGTCCTTCGTATTCCCGCGCCGCAGAATCGGGTATCACCTTTATTACTCGAAGGCGCGGAGGCGGTCTTTGGTGATGACTTTCTTGATGGGCTGGATGCCGAGCTTGAGGGCGGGGGAGTCTTTCTTGAATCGGAAATCGCCCTTCTCCGCGTCCACGAACAGGGGATCGGCCGTCAGGGAATGCTCGTCGAACCCCTTGAAGTTCCCCTGGCCCGGCTTCACCTCGCGCCCGGGTACCCAGTACAGGTTGTAGTCCATCTCCTTCAGCGGCTGTTTGTCCCACGCCGCCCAGTGGGTGTCTTTGAACACGTCCTTGAGCGCCCCGTAGAATATGTTCCGGCGGAGCACGGTGCCCATCGGCGCCACGTTGTACTTCTCCGGCTGAACACTGATATCCGAGCTGCCGCTGAACACGAAGAAGTTGTTTTCAATCACGTTGCGCGGCGCGCCGTGCAGGTGCAGGCCGATATTCGCCCGGACCACCAGGTTGTTCTTCACGATGACGTCGTCGCAGTTGTCGTCCAGGTACAGGCCGACGCACGTCCGCTTCCCCTTGCCCACGTCGCGAATGACATTGTCGCGGATCTCGTTGGCGCCCTTCCCCATCGTTCCCCAGAAGTAGATCGCCCCGCCGTCGTGAAACTCCTGCATCACGCGGTAGATGTGGTTTCCCTCCACCACGTTCTTCTTCGCCGGGATGAACGGCTTGATCTTCGCCGCGGTGTACGGCGGCTGCAGCGACGGCTCGTGCTTCTTCTGCCAGTACTGCGGCCGCGTCCCGGAAAGCGAGATGCCGTTGTAGGGCATCTCGTAGATCCAGTTGCCCGCCACCAGGTTCCCTCCGGTCATCGCCATTCCGATGCCGGCGATATTCTTCCTTACCGTGCCGCATCCGTGGATCGAATTCGTCACGATCTGATTGCCCCAGCTCATCGGCGGCCCTTCACCCAGGTAATCGAATATACGTATCGGGGTATCGCCCGTGCGCGTGAGGTCGCACCGGCTGACCCGGTTTTCCCGGCATTCCTTCCATATAACTACCCCGCTCCCGCCCAGGTCGTAGAACGCGCAGTTGTCCACCGTGCAGTGACGCGCCCCGCTGTTCAGCCGAAGCGCCGTGCCCTGGTAGAAACGCCACTTGACGTGGCGCCCGGAGTGCCGGAACGTCAGCCCGAGGAACTGTATGTGCTCCGCCCAGCGATCCTTCTTCACGTCCCCGGTTACGCTCACCATCACCGGGAGCCCCCCGGCGATGACCTCCGCCTTCGCCGGATCCACGCCCTTCGGCGGCAGGAATGAAAGCTCGCCGGTCTTCGAATTGAAACACCACTCGCCGGGCACGTCGATGGCCGCTCGCAGGTTCTCCACGAAATACTCGCCGTTCGATCCGTAGCCGCCCGATACGATCGGATACCCCGCCGGCTCCGCCAGGGTCACCTCCCGCTTCGCCTCGTCGATCGATTCGATCGGCAGGTGAAAATCCACCCACTCGTACGGCTTCACCACCACCGTCCCGCTGGTGATGTCCGGCCAGTTGGACAGCCGGCCCTCCTCGTAGCCGAATGTCTTCTTGCTTGTGCCCACGGCGCGCGCCTTCCAGTAGCCTTCGTTGGGCATGCGCGCACGCGTCTGCCGCGTGCCGTCTACGAACAGCTCTTCTATGCGGAGGTCCGTTCCCTCCGGCTTCATCGTCCACACCCCGTCCGGCCCCGGGCCCTTCCATTCGCCCTTCAGCCGAAGGCCCCCGTCCAGGATCGGGCGCTCGTTCGGATGCGCCGCGAAGATCGCCGGATGCTTCTTCGTGCCGGAATCCGCCACGCCCAGCGAAAACGTCTGCTTCAGTACGTATACGCCTTCGCGCAGCAGCACCGTGCCGCCGGCCTTGCCGTCCGCGCGCAGCGCGTCGCGGGCGCGTTCAAGCGTGGCGAAGGGCTTTTCGCGCGTGCCCGGGCCGGTGTCGTCACCGGCGGGCGCAACGTAGAAGTCACCGGAATCGGGAATAGCATCGGCCATCACGAACGGCGCGGCGATGATCAGCAGAACCGTCCCCAGCCGGAATGTTGATCTCTTTCTCATGGGGAAATTATAGCACGCGTTTCATATTCTGCTAACTGCTTAACCCCGCCCGGCGGCGATTTCCCTGTATCTCGGGCATTCCCGGGGGATCCAACACTTGCAGAATATTCATTCTTCCGCCGGTTCTTCTCCATCTCCTCCTTTTCTCAGAACCAGACTCGCAGCTTCGATATCTGGATTGCCGACACATTGCACTTCTCCAGAATCTCGATCAGGTTCTTCTTGGTCTGCTGCAGAGCCACTACTGACTTCTCGTCGTACTCTTCCTTCAGGTAACTCGGAAAGTCGTATCGGTCCAACCAGGACCGAACTATCTCCGGGAATTCTCCTATGCTTCGAATATCGCGAAGCGGGGCAAGGAGAAATGAGTCCAGATCGGATTGGAGCGATCCCATACCAAGCCAAATGGCCTTCTTGTAGTAGTATTCGTTCCACGAGGATCGTGTCTGAAAATGCGAGTCGCGTAGACTGCCGGGCCCCCGCAGCTCGCACCACATGGCAAAAAAGAGATGCCCCGAGAGTACGTGCCGCGTTGAGGAACGTTCTGTCTATAGAATGGATGGCGGCGATGGTGTTGGTCAGTATGGGGAAGAAAGCACCCAGGAAGACAAGGAAGTACGCTGGCTTTTCCCCGATATTCAAGCAGATGATGGCTACGGGAATCCAGGCAACGGGTGGAATAGGGCGAACGAGCTCCAGAATGAATCCCAAGGTGTTCTTGATCTTGTTCACCATTCCAATTGCGATGCCCACAATTATCCCCGCACAGGTCGCGATGGAAAATCCGACAAGTATCCTGAAAAGACTGGTACTTACGTCGGGCCAGAGATTCCCTTCTCTCTGCGTGTCGATTAGTGCCAATGCAACGGAAATCGGGCCCGGAATGGGGCTTGCGCTGCTTCTCGTTGCCGGTGTTATCTTTGTCTTGGCACGATTCGGGTGGGTCTGGGGCGTGGCGGCGATAGCATCGCCGATTGTCGTGGGCTTACTGGTTCGAGCCGTCACGGCGGTCGCCGGGAAGAAGAAGTAGCCGGGGCAGGAATCGGGTAGAATGTTCTTATGCGAAGGCTGGAGACGATACTCGTATGTGCGGTGGTGGTGGTCGCCGCGGCGGTGGTGGGGCTGGCGATCGAGGCCCACGCCGCCCAGGTCCGCAAGGACCGCCCCCGTACGAGGGGGGGGGGGGAGGTGGGGCAGGCAAAAAAGATGAATGTCCCCTTTTCCCCATCAGGTGTCCCGGGAAGCGCAGGCCCGGGCGCTTCGACTTGTGGTCAGTCGGACCGGATGGGGACGACGGCACGGATGATGATATCTGCAACTGGGAGGACTAACCTCCGAATTCGAGATACTGCAGTCATTCTGCCGCCGGAGCGAGATATCCGATCACCGGCCGGTGTTGAGTGACGTGGGGGTGCGCGTTCCAGTCTTTTCGGCTGCCCCTGTCTTCACAAGCAAACGGTCCGGTGCTTCTTCTTCAAGGAGTTCATGGATATCCCACAGGGTGAATCCCTTCGCGTAGGTTACCTCAAAGTGGCCGTCCGTCATGGCTGCACTCAGGCCGTTGAGGGAAACGGCTGTCTCGAAGGGCTTGTCCTTCTCCAATTTGATGACGGCTGTTTTGCTGTCCGGCATGAGCACCCTGAACCAGAATTGCTCTGTGCCAATGCGGTTGATGTGGAGGGAGACGAAAGGGTCCAGCTTCACAGGCGGACCCTCCAGAAGTGAAAACACTAACAGGATTGTCTGCTCCCCGTTCTTGAAGGCCCCCGGTTTGGCGGTGAGTCTCACGCGCGGGCCCTTGTCGATGACTTCTTCGCCCGCGATTCTTTTCAGCAACGGTGCGTAACGCGTGTCGTACGTCCTGGGATCCAGGAACTTGTGGTGCAGCACAAATGCACCTTCCTTGTTCTTCGTCAGGAAGAGTACTGTCGTGTGGCCGATCCTCAGGTTCAGATTCGAATGCGTGTCGTGCACTGTGATCCGCTGTCCGGCTGCGGCCTTGCCCTTGATGACGTCCGACACCTTGACTTCGTACCGGAATCGCTGGATGTAATCCGGTTTTCCGATTCCATTCATCTCGGTTCCGTTGTCCCATAGAAAACGCATGGACCTGCCTGGAATACATTCCCGCCGCCGCCATATCCTACGAGTTGGGAGGGATCAACCTTCACGTTTTCCCCCACAGGCTCTCGAGGAAGTGTTCCCAGGGCATGATATCGATGCCGTCGGACGTCTTGCGGGGCTTCGGATCCAGTGAGACCACGATACACCGGGGGCAGCTGACCTCCTCTCTGAACGCCCTGAGCCCGCGCAGATGCTGATCCCTCACCATGGACGACGACTTCACCTCAATCGCCGTGTCGGCACTGCCAAGAACGAAATCCACTTCGAATCCTGAAGCGGTCCGCCAGTAGCTGATATCGTACCGTGCGCCCGAGTAACTGCGATGGGCGATCAGCTCCATGTAGATAAAGTGCTCGAACGCCCGGCCGAACAGTTCCGAGCCTTCCTTCACCATGCCCCTCCGAGTCAGATGCGCGACGAGGCCAACGTCGAAGAAATAGAACTTCGACGCTCGTATCAGTCGCCTCTTCGACCGCTTACGAAACGCGGGGACGAACCGGCCGAGGAGGGTATCCTCCAGAATCTGAAAATACTGTTTCACCGTCGGCCCGCTCACCCCGCATTCCATCGCGATGTTATTGAAATTCATGAGTTCCCCGTTCGACAGCGCGGCCACCTCCAGGAATCTGCTGAAGGCCGGTATGTTTCTCGTGAGCGCTTCCTCCGCAATCTCGTGGGTCAGATAGTCTCCCACGTACGAGTCGAGAAGCGCCGCGGGATGCGTGCTGTCGTAGTGCCGCGGCACGAGTCCGGAGTTCAGCGCCTTCTGCAGAGAGAAGTGGGGGATCTCGGGAGATGCCAGCGCGTGAAGCTCGTAACGGACCGCGCGCCCGCCCAGCAGGTTGGCCCGGCTGCGCTTCAGCTTGCGCGCGCTGGACCCGCACAGAATGAATCGCAGACCCAGGTTCTCTATCATCCAGTGCACCTCGTCGAGAAGCGCGGGCACCTTCTGGACCTCGTCGACGATGATCGGGTCCCGCTGGCTGTCGCCCGACAGCCCCCTGGCCTCGCATTCCTCCCTGAGAACGCCGGGATTTGCCATGAGCCGGCTGCATATGTCCGATCTCAGAAGGTCGTACCGGATGGCCTTAGGAAACAGGGTCTTCAGCAGCGTGCTCTTGCCCGTCTGCCGGGGACCCCACAGAAAGCAGGTTTCCTCGGAGGAAAGTGCCAGGTCCAACATTCTCTTATACATGATAATATAAGATACTGTTTTATCTTATCATGTCAAGGGGTGGGGAAGAAGGAAATTCCTTGAGTAGTCGCGCAACCAGGTCCTTGGGAAACATCTTCAGTTCCGACGATACGAATCTGTATTGAGGCAGATACTGCCGTACGACTCTCGCTGCGGAGAGAGCCTGCTTGCGATCTCGCGCCTTCTTCCCCGGCTCTCTGTCTTCCTGCTCGCTCAGCCACAGTTTGTGTATGGCGAAAGCCCTGGGGTCCGGCACGACCATCCGCACGGGGAAACCGTCCTGCCCGATCACCGCCTGAGCTATCCGCTTCGCCGCTTCCTCCTTCTTGATCTTCCCATCGACGGCCAGACTGGTGTAGCCGTACGCGGCGAACACGAAGGGGGCCATGTCTCCCTCGGGAAACATGTGGCATTCCTTCTCCACCGTCTGTGCGAAAACCTTGGGATCATCCAGCAGATCGTTGAATCGCTTGGTCAGGGCGGATTCGGCCCGGCGTATCTTCGACGTCGTGACCTCTCCCGCCCCGCACTGAGCCGACGCGGAAACCGCGACCACAATCGCTGCCGATATCACATAGCGGTTCATGGGTCTATAGTAGCAGGATTGGAGTGAAGTCGGAACTGGTCACAGATAGAGAAAAGGGAGGCCGATTTCCTCGTCACGTGGGAGGGGAAGCCCTGGACTATCGTTGAATGCCGCCTGCAGGCCAGGGGGAGCGTAACCCATCTCAACTATTTTGCGGAACGCCTCGGGGTGCCGCACCGATACCTGGTGACGATGGATCCAGGGGCCGACTACGTCCATAAGACGGGAGGGATTCGAGTCATTCCGGCGGCGAAGTTCCTTCCGGCGCTGGTGTAGCCAGATGAAATAACCATCGGTGTGTGACTCACGTCTCTGTGGTGACATGCGGCGAAGAGCACACCCATATCCCCTCGGAGACGAGACCATCCTTAGTTCGGAAACTGCGCGGCACGTTCGCCGAACAGGGCCGCGGCCTCGTCAACACGATATCCGATCACCGGCCGGTGGTGAGTGATGTCATATCCTACCATGCATTCTGCGTGAGCCCGGACGATCTGCCTTCCTGCCTGCGGGCCACGGCCCACTCCGAAGACGGTGCCATCATGGCCGTCGAGCACGCGGACTTGCCGGTCGCGGGCGTGCAGTTTCAGCCCGACTCCATCCTGACACTGTACGACGAGCTGGGCCTCAAGCTGATCGATAACGTGGTTCGCAGGCTGGCGGTTGCATCCGGTGCGGCAAGCCTATATCATGAATAGCACTATGAAACGCGAACAAGCCTTCCACGAGCAGGACGAATGGGCGGCCATGACTCCGGCCCAGCGCTGGCTGGAGAGTTGTGCGCTGTGGCAGGCATATCTCGACATGGGAGGATCGCTTGATCCGCAGCCCGATTCACAAAGTCCTTTCGACTGTGAAGAGCTGCAGCGTGCAGTTCCTTCTCAGCGGCGGCCAGGCCTGCATACTGTACGGCGCGGCTGAATTCAGCCGAGACACGGACATCGTCCTTCTGGCTTCGGAGGATAACATCCTCCATCTCCAGAATGCGCTCGACAAGCTCCGCGCAGAGCAGATCTTCTTTCCCGACCTCACGATAGAGCACCTGGAGCGCGGACACGCATGCCATTTCAGATGCCACCACCCCGATGCCGAGGGCGCTCGGCTCGACGTGCTTTCGCGTATGCGCGGCTGTGACCCGTTCCCGGCCCTGTGGGACCGGAGAACGACGTTCGACCTGCCAGACCTCGGAGACCTGACCGCCCTGTCCCTCCGGGATCTGGTCCGGAGCAAGAAGACCCAGCGAGACAAGGACTGGCCCATGCTTCGCCGGCTGGTGGAAGTAGACTACGTGGCACGCAAGGCCAACGCCGACAAGCAGGACGTCGAATGGTGGCTCGCCGAGCTGAGAACGCCGGCATACCTGATGGAATTGAGAAAGGCCTATCCTGATATAGTCGGGGATATCGCCGCCCGGCCGTGGCTCGCCGCCGCAATCGAAGCCGGAGAGGAAAAGCTCTCCGACGAACTACTCCAGGAAGAACTGCGCGTTCGCAAGGAAGACAGTGTCTATTGGGCGCCGCTTCGCGCCGAGCTGGAACAGATGCGGAAAGCGCGGTAGCCGCAGGAACCCGGACACGATATCCGATCTCCGGCCGGTGGTAAGTGATGTGAGGAGGGATAGAGGAGACACCATATGAGACTGCGCTGGTTCCTGATCATCCTCTCCGACACCGCCCTGGACAGGAACGACGAATTCAATTTCCAGACCGTCGGTTATGACTCTCTTGAGGCCGGACGACTGTGTTCCCTGCCGACAAGGAATCCCGTCCAGGAAGAATGTGAGTCGCTTTCTCAAGGCATGCCTCCTCGAGGAAACCCGGGTACTTCTGGACGGTGTGGGTGCTCCTGCAGTCCGTCACCTTCGTCAACGCCGTAGCGGAGTACCCGCTCGTTACGTTCGACAGCAAATACTCGGTGAGGTTCCGCTTGGGAGGGATCAACCATCACGTTTGACGACTTATTCCGATATCAAGAAAACTAACATATTGTTGCTGGCGGGCACAGAAGCCTTGACACGCCGCCGGGTTTTCCTTCAAAATAGCAAATGTGGTCAATTGAAGGAAAACCGGTAAGGTGAAAACGGCCCCGAAAAAGCTGTTTCCGCGCGTTTTCCTTCAAGCGGATCGGAGAGGGGCCAAATGGGCAAGAATGTGCCGGATCTGAAAGAATTGAGTGCAAACCAGCAGCGCGTCTACATTGACACGACTCAGGTATACGAGGCCATGCAGGGAGCCGTCAAGAAAGCTGGGGAGTACAAGGGGGGAATGCATTGGAAGAAGTCCAAGGGCAAAGAGTACCTCTTCAGGACGCTCGACCGTCACGGGCGGGGGAAGAGCCTCGGCCCTCGCTCTGAGGCTACGGAGAAAATCCTGGAGGACTTCAGGCGCGGCAAAGAAGACGCCAAGGAGAGGTTGTCCTCTCTGCGAGACCGGCTGAAGGAACAGGCACGATTCTGCAAAGCGGCCGGCATCCAGAGAGTTCCCACGGTTGTCGCCAAGATCCTCGGAATTCTCGAGAAGCGTGGGGTGATGGGCCGCGGGCTGATAGTAGTCGGCACCAATGCCCTTTACGCGTATGAGGCAGCGGCCGGAGTCGCATTCGATGTCTCAATCACCACGACCGAAGATATGGACATCCTGTGGGATACGAGAAGCCGGCTGATGCTTGCGGCGGATGACGAACCGGATAACATCGGTTTGCTGGACATACTGAAGAAGGCAGACTCGTCATTTTCTCTGGTCCAGGCCGGCTCTTTCCGGGCGGCTAACAAGAAGGGCTATCTCGTGGACCTCATCAAGCCGATGCCGGAGTCGATCTGGAAGCCTGTTTCGAGAAGCATCGGGGGGCCGGACGATTTGCAGGCTGCCGACGTGCGCAACATCGACTGGCTCATTTCCGCCCCCAAGTTCTCAAGGGTGGTCATTGGTCGGGATGGCCATCCGGCCGAAATGGTCGTGCCTGACCCACGGGCGTTCGCGGCGCACAAGCTGTGGCTGAGCACGCAGGACGACCGAAACGCCGTTAAGAAACAGCGCGATCGCACGCAAGCTCTGGCCGTTGCCGAACTCGTTAAGCGTTATCTTCCTCAGCACAGATTCGCGATTTCCGCACTGCGAATGTTTCCCAAAGACGTCGTCGCGGCAGCGCTCAAGACGATCAAAGATCAATGACAATACCTTCAGGCACACTGCCGTGGACGAAATCCTGCTTCGTCT
>CAYMFW010000072.1:0-1519 GCA_964389785.1 uncultured Planctomycetota bacterium | reverse complement strand
AGATCAATGACAATACCTTCAGGCACACTGCCGTGGACGAAATCCTGCTTCGTCTCAAGCCTCGCGTCCTCACACGAAGACTTCGTGTGGTCGCCGGACGCAATCGATCTGCCCTGGCTCCGGGAATTGTAGAAGAGGGGGGCGATGAAGCCCACGCAGCCTCACCAAATCGAGTAGGTAAAATACACCCGTCGCATCTGCCGGTTGGCCGCTATGCCCCAGAGATTCCCGTGATTCCTCATCAGCCCGCCGCCGATTGCGGTATCCGCCTCCCAGTACGCTCTCTTCTCTCCCCGTGCGGGCCCCAGAGAGTTGTATTCCTGTATGCCGCTGAGGCGAGAGAGCGCTTCCGGATCGGGAGTAAGCGGACCATACCACCCGGTCCCCTCGATAGGGGGGTCGAATCCATAGTCGTGAGGGCCCTTGCCTGTCCGTTTGACTCTGTCGAAGGAAATGCTGCCGAACTTCTCGAACAGCCGCTCCACGTCTCCCCAGGACTCTTCCGGCACGGTATACGACAGGCTGAGGCCCGTTCCGCCCTGCCCCCATCCGGCTCTCGTGTGAACGATGATGTCGCTCGCGTATTCGGGCACCGATTCCGGGAAGATCTGCAGGTACTCAGGATGGCGATGCTTGGAGTCGCTCGTAAACCGGAGAAACGAGGCCCGCAGCCTATCGTAATCCCGCCGGGCAAACGACGAAACCATCTCGGGCCTGGTCGCGCGTAGGTGAGCCGCCTGTCCGCCGAGAATCCCGCCCGTGACACAGGCCGCCAGGACCACGGCAAACAGCAATGAAGAAAGCTTCCGTTTCCATGCCGCCAGCAGGCATATCACGAACGCGGCGAAGGCGCACGCCGACGAAACCCTAAGGACAAACCAGAAGTACGAGTCATACGCAAAGTTGATCGGGTCGGACGGGAACAACCTCCCGAAAACAACGACGTGAACCACCAAGGCGGCAAAAGCCGCTCCTGCCCAGAAAAGAACTGATGTATATCTCGATCTCACGGGGGAAGTATAGCACAAAGGCGTATCGGCGGTGAGTGAGGTGAGGATTGCCTAGGTCCACCGTCGCGGATTCACGCTCGACATGGATGCGATGGCGGAGGAGAAGACGAGTCCGCTGGCACCGTGGTGGTCCCTCAATCAGGAAACGATCGCCAAGCTCGCCCGGCAGAAACCCTACCGCCACGTGGGGACGGTGATATACCGGTTGAAGAAGAAGTATGGGGAGAAGAAGGATCAAGAATAAACGCGGCGACGACGTTCCACACCCTCATTTCGTCTGCAGGGAGTGCGGGTGTTCCTGCGCCTACTTCCCCTTCACCCAGCTTGTCCACGTGATGGAATAGAACAGGCACGCGTCCCCGTACAGGAACCCGGTGTAGTACTTGCCGCTGCGCGGAATCATCTTCGAGGCCGGACCGTGCTTCACGGCGGCCGGATTCACCTGCTTGATCATCCTCGTCATTCACCTTCAGGGAAAGCAGGATCGGCAGCGTGTCGAATGTGAACGA
>CAYMFW010000071.1:0-21857 GCA_964389785.1 uncultured Planctomycetota bacterium | reverse complement strand
CGAGTGGGATGCTCTCAATCGTCTTATCAAAGTAGAGCTCAAGGGAACGCCGAATATCACGGTTGCGGAGATAAGCTACGACGTGATGAACCGGAGGGTGTGGCGCGAGGCGGACGAGGACCAGGACGGCACGCCTGACGAGGATCTGACTTACGTCTGGGACGGGTGGCGGAACATCGAGGAGCGGGATTACAGTACCGAGGATCTCCTGCGCGACTACGTCTACGGGGGCGCGTACATCGACGAGGTTGTCCACGGCCGCTCCGACTTCTGGGACGGCTCCACACCCGGCCCCAACGGAGACTTCGCCGATTCCAAGGAACAGTTCTACTACACCACCAATAACCTCTACTCAGTCGCTGCGCTTGTTGATACGTCTGGCAGTGTAATCGAGCGCTATGAGTACCTGCCTTACGGGGCCGTCACGACGTACACCGGCGCTGGCGTAGACTCCACGTGGTTCACCTCTGATGACGCCACTTCCTCCTACAGCGATATTCAGCATGTGACCTTTACGGGGAGACGTAGCGATCCGGAGGCAGAACTGATGTACTTCCGGAATCGGTACTACTCGCCGGAGCTGGGGAGGTTTGTGACGAGGGATGCAGCAGACTATACGGATGGAATGAACTTATATGCTGCGTATTTTGTCCCCAGAAGCACGGATCCGCTAGGCGAATTTCAGATCATAACCTATGAGCAGGACAAAATCGGCAGCAAGAAATCAGCTCAGGAAGCATGCGAATGCGGCACATTGATCGCAGAAGTTCAAGTCGATGCCTCGCAGAAGGCAAACGACAATATCTCTGGAGATTGGAACGTATACCGAAAATACGTTGGCGTAGCAGTCTTCTTCACATGGAGCAAAACCTCGGAGCAGAGAGCTGATCCTTGTTGCTGTAAACGCGTGGGCTGGAAACAGTGGGTTAGAGTAAGTTACCTACCAGGAAGAGACGGTGGCGACCTGGAATCGGACACAGGAGACCCTGAAGGATGGTACATGAACAATCCTTCATCTGAGTATTTTTCAATTATGGAAGACTATCCTGGTGCAGGGGGATTGTTGGGGATATTTGCTGTTCACAATTACTGCAAGTTCAGATTCAAATCTCAAGCTGCATGCTTGGATGAGGAGAGGTATGGGGAGCCGCTCGCGACCATCAATTGGGAAATGATTATTTACCGCCCCCTGTTCAGGGGACCGGTTACAGTAACGCTTGATCTCAATGGACAATGTGAGCAGTCGTCTGACCAGTAATGAAACCGAAAAGAAGAGCATTACCCAGGACGACTACAGCAGTTCTCTTCTTCATTGGCGTGTTGCCCGCCTTAGGTCCAAATGGCTGTACGGATAGGGGCCAACCGGGACCGACTGGAATTTTGCTGAAGAATATAGAGTTGGCCTGCAAGTCGTATTGCAGCGATTTCGGTCATTATCCAGTTGGAAACGAAGATGTCCTCATCGGTTCTCTCTGTGTTCAGCACCCAAATGCCGATATTTCTGAGGCCAAGCGGGGGCCGTATATCGAATTCGCCGCTGCGGAAGTTGATCGAAAAAGAGGGTTGGTATTAGATCGTTGGGGCCAACCGATTCACTATCTTTGTCCTGGGATGCACAACAACGGAGGTTTTGACGTTTGGTCGATAGGGAGAGATGGGATTGATGGGACTTCCGATGACATAGGGAACTTCGATACGAGACAAGGGATTACTCCCACCCCTCCTGCTGACGGGGGCAACAAGTGACGCAGCCTCGTACGAAAGGTATCTCCGGTTCCTCGTGGACCATGTGCAGGACCCCTACACATGGTCCGTCGGAACCGGAAGCGACCGCCCCTCAGTCGCCGCCGGCCCCTCGCCGCAGGTTTTCCCCCTGCACCCTCTTTCCTGAGCTCCCCCGGTAAGGTAAGGGAACACATGATGAATGGCGGGGGAAAACCGGCTCATTAGGGGCCTAAGAAGACGGCATTCACCCTGGCGCCGTCGCGGCTACGGCCTACGCTGCTCGCTTCGGCCTCCGCACGCGCCGCTCAAGCGCCCTCCCTCTGCCGCTTCTTGCGGCTCCTTCGGCTGCGCTACGCAGGCAGGGTCCCCGCCCTACCTGCGCAGCTTGGGGCGAAGAGATATGGATTCAGATCCGGACAAATACATTCCCGAACGTGTATGACACCGACCGTACACCGACGACGCACGCAGCGGGGGGCGTGCTGGTCGCGGCGCGTTCGCTTCGCTCGCAGAGTTGAGCACGGCGGAGTTGTCGATGTTGCTGGAGAGCATCACGCCGCTTCGGGCGCGCGGATCTGGCAAGGACCCAGATCTATGCCCGTGTGTCGACGACGTTCCTCGCCGGGGAATTCTATAAGCATCATCCGAGAGAAAAGGTGAGCATCCCCCTTGCAAGGGAGCGAAACGGGAGTATAATATGAATAAGGCCATAATGTTACAAGGCAGAACGATCGCTCTCATGGCGGTCCTGATCGGGGGTGCGGCATGGTACAAGTAAAGGTGCGATACGACGGGAAGGTGCTTATCCCGGAAGATCCAGTGGAATTGCCCAGAGGGGTCGTCCTGGATTGCATGGTCGAGACATCAGGGAGCAAGGGAAACGGTAACCTGCTTGAAGCCCTCCGGGGGCTCGGCGCTGAAGTCTGGAAGGGAATCGATCCCGTAGAGTACCAGCACAAGGAACGCGAAGGCTGGGAATGAGAATCTTCTGGGACACGAATCTCTTCATCTATCTCTTCGAGAAGAATGAGGAGTTTTATCAGCGAATAGCGGATCTGTATCAAGAGATGCTGGAGCAGGAAGACACGCTGATTACCTCTACCCTGACCCTGGGGGAACTGATTGCACAACCATTGCGGCAGGGGCGCAAGGACATAGCCGAGCAGTATGTGAGGCTGCTGTCCGAGGGGGAGCGTTTCCAGATGATTACGTTTGACCAGAGAGCGGCTGAATACTACGGAAAGATTCGTGCGGAGACTTCGGTCCGTCAGCCTGACGCTATCCAACTCGCCTGTGCAGTGGCGGCCGGGACTTCGAGATTCGTTACCAACGACAGCAGTCTCTGGAAAGTTACAGTACCGGGCATCGAGGAGATCTGCGGGTTATAGGATGGCCGATGCCCCTGACCGGGGCACCGTTCGGAGGGATTGACAGCCTCGTGATGATAGCTGAAAAAACACGCTCTTGCGCATCGATCAAAGCGATAACCCAGTCCGAAACACACACTTCGGAATTTGTTTATGGGTTCGTTTACATAGACGAGGTTGTCCATAAAAACGTGTCGTCGGGAAAAGGCGAAAGGCATAAGCCCTGAACGTCCCGCAACTTCCAAGAGACAGTCTCAGTGCATCGAGTGGGACGCTCTCAACCGTCTTATCAAAGTAGAGCTCAAGGGAACGCCGAATATCACTGTCGCGGAGATAAGCTACGACGTGATGAACCGGAGGGTGTGGAGAGAGGCTGATGAGGACCAGGACGGCACGCCGGATGAAGATCTCGTTTATGTCTGGGACGGGTGGCGGAACATCGAGGAGCGGGATTACAGTACCGAGGATCTCCTGCGCGACTACGTCTACGGGGGCGCGTACATCGACGAGGTTGTCCACGGCCGCTCCGACTTCTGGGACGGCTCCACTCTCGGTCCTGACGGAGACTTCGCCGATTCCAAGGAACAGTTCTACTACACCACCAACAACCTCTACTCAGTCGCAGCTCTCGTTGATACTTCCGGAAACGTGATCGAGCGGTACGAGTATCTGCCTTATGGGGCTGTTACGACGTACACCGGTGCAGGTGTGGACTCTACGTGGTTCACGTCAGACGACGTGACGAGCTCCTACAGCGATATCCAGCATGTGACCTTCACGGGGCGGCGTAGCGATCCCGAATCCGAGCTGATGTACTTCAGAAACCGGTATTACTCGCCGGAGCTGGGGAGGTTTGTCGGGAGGGACGAGGACTACTATGATGGAGCGAACCTGTACAGAGCGTATTTCGTTCCTCAAGGAACCGATCCTTCTGGACGTCTGTCGCGGTGTTTCTTCCCTGGTACGGCCTTCCTTGAGTACGCTTTGGATGTCATGAGCAGTTGCTGCAGACTTCGATTTGAGACGCCTTCGCTCAAAGTGAGCGACTCTCCCGACGGGTTGATAGGCTACGGATCGAAGTTCCAAATCTCTGTCAGTCTTGCTGGGAGCAAGACTAGCAAAGACTGTGGTGTTGCCGCTTGGTTTGGCCAACTGCCGTCGGGTAACAGCCAGTTTGGGCCTGCATGGTTGGCGGGGATTCTGGGAGGTCAGTATGATGTCCACGGCGTGACGCCAACTGCCGGGAAGAAATCGAATCCAGCATCTTTCAAACGTCTGCCCGCCAAGAGCCTTACCCGCTCGCGAATGGGATCCAACGTGGACATATCCGAACTTGAATCCGCTTCGATAACGAACATCCAGATGGAAACGACAATGCACGCATTGTGGGCTGAACATATCTTTGAAGACGAGCGCCTCAGGAACAAGAGAGGGCGGTACCGCCGAACGGATTTCACCAAGGCAGGCAAGTACAAGCTTCACCTTCCCGTCACATTGATTCTGTTTGACACTAGCAAGAAAACGAAAAGAACCCTCCTTGACGGGGCGTCCGGAGAGGTGATCCTTGAGTTTCCCTATGACAATACAGTCAAGGGCCACAAGGGATGGAGAAATCTTCGTTCTGGTTTCCGCTATGGTACCAGGGCGAAGCTTGACAAGATAAATTTCCCGAATTGACGTGATTGTACTGCGCTAGATCGGACAAGAAGGAGAGGCTGTGATGTGTTGGAGTATCCGGGAGCAAATTCGCCTTCTGATCGTCTTTGTGGGAGGTCTCAACTGCTTGGTTCTTTGCTCCTGCACTACCAATGGTGTGCTTTCCCGCCACCAGCGAATAAGCGCTTCGCGCTGCATCGGCAATGCAAGGCCCGTGGTGATTCCTCGGCCACACGAGAAGTCGATTTCTTCCATCAGGTTTCTGGACGAGGACAGACTTCTCACCACAAGCATAGACGGAACGTGTCGAATCTGGAGCACCCGTGATGGAGAGGAATTGCTCCGCTTCTCGGAACATCGTGACCCCATTCTTTGTGTGGCCGTGTCGGGTGACGGCAACCTGATAGCAACTGCGGCTCATGACGGCTCAATTGAAGTCAACGGCCAAGTTGGCGACGGTACGCGCTCAGATCTGTTCGTATGGGATAGTGTCTCGGGAGACATCGTCTGGGAACTTCGGTCCATCAGGGGGTCTGTGAATGCGGTGGCGGTATCGGGGGACGGAAAGCTGGTGGCTTTTGGCGGAACCTTCGAAAAAGACCTCCGGAGGCCAGGAGAGCGTTCTTGGGCAAGCGTGGAACCGGGACCGTGCTTCTACGTCTGGAGTCGCGAAGGACGATTGCTCAATTGGTGGGACCGTCCAAAGCTGAAAGAGAAGATCCAAGACGTCGCATTCACAACGAATTCGTTTGAGGGGCCGCGCTTGTTGTTCTCCCCCGACGGGACGATGCTCCTTCTCTCTGAAGGGGGCAGCGCCAAAGAAAGCTGCATCCTGATAGATCTGAAGCGTGACCACATTCGTTGCCTCACGGAAAGACCATTCGGCTTCATGTCAACGGCATCCTTCTCTCCAGATGGCAAGCTTGTACTCACAGCAGAAGCTAGTGGAAGACATGTGAGAATATGGGATTCTTCCACAGGGAATCTGCTCAATCGTATCATTACGCCTTGGCAGAGATTCATCAGAGCCTCATTCTCACCTGATGGAAGGAGCCTAGTGATCTCCTTGCTCGGCTATTGGTCTGAAAAAGTGCCGAGCTACGCCGCTCCGTCAATTCTCGTCTACGGAGTTACTGTTCGCAAGGGCAAATGTGAGCTCCCGTTGGTTTGCGCATTGAGCGCAGGAAACGACCATTCCGGCAGGCTCATCTTCTGCTTTTCTCGTGACGGAAGGTACTTCGCCTCACGTGAGTTGGTTCACCTCACAAGAGGCACATTCAAGATATGGAACGCGGAGACTTGGGGGCTGGCTGCCGAGCTGGAGAGCCCTCGGGATCTCAAGGGCCACTTGACAGAAGAGAACCCAACACCTATGCCTCCCCTCTTTTCCCCAGGAGCGAGGCTTTTCCTGACTCTTGACGAGGAAGAGAGCATATATCTCTGGAAGCTTGAGACGTTGCTCAGCAACGCTGCGAGCAATGCGGGGCAAAGGTGTCCGGGTCCAGCTACCCCCAAGAGGCCCTGAAGGCTGGAATTCTGAGGCCTGGACAAGGCAGGAGGAGGCCGTGTCACAGATCCTTGAGCCCTCACAGATACTCGCAATAAGCCTCCCATGAGATCCAGCGGCGCCATCCGAGGGAGAAAACGAAAATACCTTTCTAGAAGAGAGCCGGCACGGGTTATAATAATGCGTGACGGCAAGAAGGGAAACGGGAGTAGTGTCCGGGGAGGACCAGAACGTGGCCGAAACAGTATACCTCGAAAGCACCATACCGAGTTATCTGACGGCGTTTCCGAGCCGGGATGTCATCGTGCTTGCGCATCAGCAGATCACGAAGGAATGGTGGGATTCTCGTCTGGAGCATTACGAGGCCTACGTTTCTGAATTGGTCATTCAGGAAATCTCAGCGGGGGACGCTGACGCAGCCCGGAAGCGATTGGAGGCCGTGAGCCAGTTTCCTATCTTGAACATCACCGCTGAGGCGGAGAGACTTGCAGGGGTGTATCTCGAAACCATTCCCATCATAAAGGATGAGCCGCGAGACGCCCTGCACCTGGCGACAGCGTCTGCGAGCGGTATGGACTATTTGCTGACATGGAATTGCTCGCATATAGCGTGTGCGGAGGTGCGCAAGGCTCTGGAAGCGGTAAACGACGCCGAAGGAATCTCGACTCCCGTCGTATGTACACCTGAAGAACTCTCAGGAGGGGGATAATATGTGGAAGGACCCTGTGGTTGAGGAAGTCAGGGCGGCGGGCAAGAGGATTGTCGCCGATGCGGGCAACAATCTCCACACTTTGTGCGAAAGACTGCGAGAGGCGGAGAAGGGACACCAGAAAAGAGTCGTTGCGCGAACGCCCAAGAAGATCGTGCCTGCCGGCGGGAGATAGGGGAGGACCTGGGGGGGCAATATTTGCCTATAGGCAAAGAGGCCAGTGGAGCGATCGTATGACACCCCAAAAAACGTGTCGTTGCGAAAAGGCGAAAGGCATAAGCCCTGAACATCCCGCAACTTCCCGGAGGCAGTTTCAGTGCATCGAGTGGGACGCCCTTAATCGTCTGAAAGAAGCTCAACCCGGAAATCTGCCTTCCGTCAGCCGGTAGAGCACTTCGCCGGCGTTGCGCACCAGAAGGATGCCCTCATCCTCCCGGTTCTCCCACGAAGAGACGTCGATGGAGTCCGGATCCATGTAGCCCAGGTTGATCCGGCGGCAGCGCTCCTCCGGTATCGAGGTGGCCAGGATGACGTTCACCCGGGAGGTCTCCACGCCGTCCTCGAACGTCCCGAGGCCCTTCACGTGGGTGGAGTGTGCCATCACCGCGCCCGACACGTCCGTGAACTGGTCCATCCGCTTCAGGAAGTAGTCGCGCACGTGATACCCGGTCTCGTCCAGGAATCGGCCGTGGGTGTAGGAAACCTCGTCTATGTGCGGCGCGTAGATGATCAGGTCCCCGCCGTCCTCTATGACGGGCTCCAGTTTGTACATCACCTTGCCGGCCGTCCAGATGTCGTCGTACATCTTCGGGGCGATTCCCAGGACCCTGCTGAACGTGCGCTCTTTGTACACGATGTGCACCTTCGCGGACAGGTCCGCCGCGCTCGACCATGCCTCCTCGGGGATGCCCGCATAGATGCCTTTCACCCCGTCGTGCGTGACGACCAGGCTGAAGCACAGCGTCGGGACGTTGATGAACGACGCGGCGCGGTCCACGACCTTCCGGACCGGGGTGTCCTTCGTGCCGTTTATTCGCACGTTGGTGATGACGGCCCCGAGCCAGTGGAAGAAGTTGAGTACGTCGCCGCCTGCGATGCCGGGGAAGAAGTACTTGTTGCCGCCGGAGAAGCCGACCACCTCGTGCGGGAACGTCGGTCCGACGATAATGATGCGGTCGTATTCCAGTATCCGGCCGTTCACCGAGACCGGAACGTCCTCGTCCATCAGTCCGCCGGAGATCTCGCGTATCTCGGACGCCGGCATCGTTCCGATATGCTTCAGTGTCTCGGGCCGGTCCCAGGTATGATTGAACAGGCCGATGCCGGCGTACTGTCCGGCGCGCTCCTCGGCGGTGATGCCGAACAGCCCGTTCATCCGCTCGTCGTCGAGTGGCGGGTGAGTGCCGAGCGCGACCAGGAAGTCCAGCTTCGCGGCCCGCGCGCCCAGGCTGTCACAGAGCAGCCTGAACATCAGCGGTATCGGGGCGGTCCTGGTGAGATCCGGCACGATCGCGATGATCCGCTTTCCGTCGAAATCCCGGTCCGCGAGCACGCCGGAGACGAGCTTGCGTATGTCGGCGTCCGACAGGAATCCCTTTTCGTTTCCTTTTCCGGTCAATTCATCATCTCCCTGTTACTATGTAACGATGAAGCCCAGCCCCTCGAGTTTCGTCCTGACGCCGCCGGAGGGGTTTTTCAAGGCGACGGTCGTGTTGAAGAATTCTCTTCTCTGCGGGTACTCCTTGCGCAGCAGATCGAATCGGGCGGGATCCTGCCGGAGCCGCCTGTCGTCTTCGCGTATGTCGTAGACGGCACGCACCGCCTCCCGTACCGTGTCCTCTTCACCCTTCCCGGCGCAGTCGACCGTGATCGCGGGCACGACCGGCGCCGGCATGTCGTCTTCAGGTTTCCATGAGGGCTCCGCGCCGACGCACGCGCAGGCGGCGCGGTAGATCGCGGCGGTGGCGTTCACCTTGCCGTCGAAGGAATAGCCCGCGATATGGGGCGTCGCGATGTCCGTCCTGCCGAGAAGGTCTCGCGATATGTCCGGCTCGCCCTCCCATACGTCCAGTACCGCGCTCATCCGGCCGGCGTCGAGCGCGGCGACGACGGCGTCCGTGTCCATCACCGCTCCGCGGGACGAGTTGATGAAGAGCGCACCGTCGCTTATCCGGCCGAGCAGGTCCCCGTCGGCCAGATGGAACGTGCGATCCTCTCCGCCATGCGTGAGCGGAACGTGGAACGTCATCACGCCGCATCCGATAACCTCGTCGAGCGGACGGTAGCACGGATCTCCCGACTCCCGCGCGAGCGGCGGGTCATTTCGCATCACCTGCATGCCAAGGACCGTCGCATACCGCGCCACCTTGCTCCCGACGTTTCCGACGCCGATGACGGCGATGCTGGTGCCTTCCAGAGGATGGCCCCGCCTCTCCGACATGACGAGCAGGGCGGCCACTATGTATTCCGCGACGGAGTTCGAGTTGGAGCCCGGGGCGGAGGCGAAGGTGATGCCGCGGCCCGCCAGGTACGCTTGGTCCACGTGGTCGGTGCCGATCGTCGCGGTAGCCACGAAACGGACGCTGCTTCCCTCGAGGAGACCCGGGCCGACCTTCGTGACGGACCGAACGAGCAGGATGTCCGCGTCGGCTACGGACGCGCGGTCCACCGACCTTCCGGCGACGACCGAGACTTCGCCCAGGGACCCGAAGGCTTCCCTCGCGAAGGGGATGTTTTCGTCAGCGACTATCTTCATGATGAAAGAGAATAGCAGAGAAAGGGCGTTGTGAAAAGACGATGTCGATATGCTAGAATAGAAAGGTCAGACCGCTCAATCAACGAAGGGATACGCCATGAATGAAAGATATCTGATTTCGTCGATCGCGTGCGCAGGAATGCTGATGTGCTCGTTCGCGGTCGGGAGCGCCGCCGATGGAGGAAAAGAGGAACCGAAGATCAAGGGAAAGCCCGTTTCGACGTGGATCACGCAGCTGAAGGGCTCGAATCGGGGTCTGCAGGTCCGTGCCGCCCGGGCGCTCTCCGAGGCGACGTCGGAGCAGATTCCCGCAATCGTTCCCAAGCTCGTCCCCATTCTCGAGTCCGACCGCGCCAACGACAGGTTCGTCGCGGCGCAGACGCTGGGGAACTACGGTCCGCCCGCGCGTGCGGCGGTGCCGCTCCTGGTTCCGCTTCTCAGGGGCACCCAGTTCGAACGCAACCGCGCCGCGGGCGCCAAGGCGCTGGGGCTGATCCTGAAGGACGCGAAGCATGACGAAGAGGTGGAGAAGGTCACCCTGGCGCTCACCGCGAAGTTCAACGAGGATTACGATCAGTACTCCGACGTCCGGCGGGAGTCGGTGCGGGCGCTGGGCATGATCGGACCGGCGGCGAAGAGCTGCATCCCCAAGCTCACCAGGGCGCTGACCGATTACGTGCAGTACTCGCGGGAGCACCAGATGGTCCGTCAGCAGGCGGCTTGGACCTGCGGGAGAATGGGGCCGCTCGCCAGGGAGCACATGGACCGGCTGATCTCGATGATGCACCAGGAAGCGCACGAGGTGCCGGAGATCGTCGAGGCGATCGGGTGCATCGGGCTGGTGCACGATAACGTGCTGTCAAACATCATAGACAAGTTCGAGAAGACCGGCGAGGGGACGAACTGGGGCGGCTTCAAGATCGCCGCGCTCAAGGCCCTTGCCCGTTTCGGCGACAAGTCGGTCCCGGCCGTCCTGATGCTGAAGCGCACCCTGGCGAGGCTGGGTGCGGACCGCACGTCGTTTGCGATCCGGACAGAGCTGATGAAGACGCTGGCGGCCATCGGCCCGAAGGCCAAGGCGATGCTTCCGGAGATCGAGGCGGCGGTGAAGTTCAATAACTACGGCGACTGGCGCATCCCGCAGGAGGAGAAGGACAAGCTTCACAAGGAGCTCCGCGAGGAAGCGGCAAAGGCGTACAAGGCGGTTTCGGGCAAGGAGCCGCCGGTCGAGAAGAAGTAGTCCGCATGTCCGGGAGGAACGAATCATGACACGATTGAAAGCCGCAGTCCTGGGAATATGCATGGTCGTCTGCGTCCGCTGCGCCGCCGACGTGTTCTCCGTGCCGCTTACGGTGAAGGAGAATCAGGGTATCGAGAGGAAGGCGTGGCCCGCGTCCTTCGGCGTGCCGATGCCGGTCGGGGTGGTGAAGGAGCCGAAGGAGCTGAGGCTGCTCGACGCCGGGGGCGCCGAGGTCCCCTGTCAGTTCAACGTGCTGAGCAGGCACTGGGGGAGGGGTAATTCCCTCCGATGGGTGCTGGTGTGCTTCCAGCCGGACGTGCCCGCCAACGGCAGCGCCGTCTACACCCTGACGAACGACAGGCCCGCCTCGCCGGTGAAGGATGCGATAAAGGTCAAGGAGACCGACGACGCGTTCACCGCCTCCACTGGGAAGATAGACGTGGTGTTCTCGAGAAAGAAGTGCAGTCTCTTCGAATCGGTGTCGGTCGGCGGAAAGCCGGTCGTGAAGGCCGCGGAGCACGACGGGCCCCGCGCGACGACGGAGAAGCAGGACTTCGAACGGCGCACCGGGAGCCGCTGGGCGGCGCACGGGTGGGAGAGCAGTGTGAAACTCGGCCAGCGTCCCATCACGCAGGCGGACTACTTCGGCGACGTGGGGGAGCCGGACGGGGTGGTGATCGAGCGGGCCGGACCGATGCATGTGGTGGTGCGCGCGTACGGCACGTACCGCCCGACGGAGAAGACCAAAGACGTTCTCGAGTTCGGGCCGTACAACTTCACCTACCGTGTCCATCTCTATAAGGGGAAGGACTACGTGAGGGTCGAGCATTCCGTGGAGAACTCCCGGTTCCAGTGGCCCCGCTTCCAGGTGAAGCTTCTGGACCACTCCCTCTGGACGACGCTCGCGCTGGGCAAGAAGATCTCCTGCGCGTACGGCGGGCTGAACGGGAAGTCCGAGACCGCCGAGGTCAGGAAGGGCGAGACGCTCTCCATCTACGGTGAGAAGGCGAAGGCGGTGAACGCCCAGTGGATAGATCTGGAGGGCGGCGGGATGCGCGTGGGGGTGGGCACGCGGCTGCACGGCGGCGACGCCCAGGCGTTCGATGTGATCGACGGAAAGCTCGCGGTGCGTCCGTACTCCATATATTTCGGGGAGGCCCACCCGATAAGCTCCCTGGACAAGAAGAGCTGGGGGCGGAACAGCTTTACCCTGGACTACGGGAGCCGTGTCACCTACGATTTCTACTACCGTTTCGCCGAGAAAGGGAAAGGAACGGATCTGGCGACGCTGGTGAGGGGGAACCTGTGGCCGCTTTTCGGTTTCGCGTCGCCGCAGTGGTACGCGGATGCGGCCGTGTGGAACATGGACCTGCATCCGGACAATTCGCAGAAGGTCAGGCGCGGCGGGGGCGTCGCGGCCGACAAGCCCTACGACCCCTACGGCAAGGATGCCGCGGGGCGCACCAGACGCTCCAAATGGAGCTTCAACTCGGGCGGGCACCACGGGAACCTGTCCAGTCTGAACGACGCGGCGCTGATGCACGCGGACCTGAACGCACTGCAGGGCAACTACAACCAGACGAACATGTGCATAGACTTCTTTCAGTGGAACTACCGCGGCCACGATCCGACAAACGATTCGGAAAGGCTCAAGCACGCGCACCGGCTGATACTCTTCGGGCCGAAGGACCTCTACAACTGGGCGCAGACGGGAGTGAATCCCGGCACCGGCCTGTGCGGCTACAAGTACCTTCCCGACTTCGAGCACTACGCGTTCCTTTGGCTCTGGGAGCACTACTATCTGTGGGGGGACGAGCGGGCGAAGGAATCGCTCATGAAGTTCGCCAACTTCTCCGTCACCTTCGAGGCGGACGTGATGTTCTGGCGCGCCGGGCAGAAGAACATGCTTCCGCTGGACCAGGTGGACTTTTTCGACAAGCACCCGGCGGCGCTGCACATAAGCCACTACGCGCGCATCTATTCGTGGCAGCTCTACACCCCGCTGCAGGCCTACCAGGCGACCGGTCACCCGGTCTACGACCTGCTCACCAAGTGGCAGCTCAGGCGGCTGTCGCACCTGCAGAGGCTCTCCCGCGGCATCCCGGAGTGCTGGCAGAGGAATTACTGGAGCAGTCCGGCGCAGAAGCACTGGAAAGTGGTCGAGTATCCGAAGGAGGTGACGGACTTCCTCTACCGCGCGCAGTCATGGCAGATTGGCAAGACGATGATAGCCTTCCACGAGGCGTACCGGATATACGGTGACGAAGAGATCCTGGACAACCTGTGGGGCGAGGCGGACTACTTCCGGCAGGTGCCGTGGCAGGGCCCCGGCAAGGGCATTCCCAACGGTCCGTATATCCCGACGACGATCATGGGGCAGGACAAGAGCGGGAAGGACTTCAATCCCAACTACCACAAGAGGACCGGGCAGGCGCTGGCCCTGGCGTACTTCTATACGGGCGACGCAGAGCTGAAGACGCGAATGGAGGACCACGTGAAGAACGGCGGCCTGCCCGGCTCCACCTGGGGACACATCCCGGCGTGGGTGAACGCCCGGAAGGGCGGGCGGGACAAGGCGCCCGATGCGGTGACGGACCTGAAATGCGTGAAGGCGGCGCGTGACGGCGTGGTTTTCGAATGGACCGCGCCCAAGGGCCACGGGAAATCGGGCAGGGCGACGACGTACTTCCTGAAGTACTCCACCAAACCGCTTGTGAAGTGGGCGCTGGTGGACAACCCGAACCCGCCGGACGATCCGGTCGCCGACAAGGGTCTCCACACGTACAAGCCGGAGTGCTGGCATCCCGACTTCCTGAAGAAGGACGCGTTCTGGATGGCGAATCACGTCGAGGGGGAACCGGCGCCCGGGGAGCCGGGAACGAGGGAGACATGCACCGTCACGATCGTGAAGCCCCACCGGCACTACGGTCTCCCGCTCGATAAGATGCCTCGGGTCAAGGACTTGCCGGCGGGCGCCTGGTACTTCGCGCTGTGTTCCTACGATGAGGACCACAATCTGAGCGATCCCTCCAACGTGGTGGAAGTGGAACTGAAGTAGCGTCTTCCGGTATAATAGACAAGCACGCCGAGATGGAGTCAGTCCGGTTACGGACGGATCATGTTCAGACCGATGTGCGCACGGCCCATTCCGAAAGGAGGGTACCATGTTCCGGCGTCTGGGAATCTTTGTGCTTCCGGTTGCTTGCGTATTCGTGAGCCTTCCCGCCCTGGCTGATTTTCAGCTCCCCAACGACAAAGGGACGACGGTGCGGAAGGACGTCTTCGCCTTCACGGAGAAGCCATCCGTGAAACTGGTCGGTAAGGACAAGTACGAGATATCCTTCGCCGTGAAGGACCACTGCGACGTGACGGCGGGGATCGTCGACGAGAAGGGAGCGGTGGTTCGTCATCTCGGCGCGGGCGTGCTCGGCGCGAACGCGCCGGAACCGTTCCAGAGGAATTCGCTCGCGCAGAAGATCGTCTGGGACGGAAAGAACGACCTGGGGCATTACGTAAAGGAGCCGCTGAAGATGAAGGCGCAGATCCGGCTCGGATTGAAGCCGGTATTCGACAAGCGTCTCGGCGGCACGAGCGGAAAGAACATTCCCGGCTACATATTCGGTATCGCGATCGGGCCTGACGGTGCGTACGTGTTCATCAAGGGATACGGCTCCCACAGTCACGTCACGATCCGGAAGCACGACCGTGACGGGAACTATCTCGTGAGTCTCACCCCTCCCTCCGTGAGAATGGATCAGTCGAAGCTGAACGGCCTCAGTTTCGTGGAGTACGAGGAGGGGAAGCGCGCGGTCCACGGCGTGGATCGCCACGAGACGATCGCGCGCGACGGGTTCTTCCTTCCCGGCGTAAACGGCAAGGGCGTCGCCGACATCCAGCCGGCCATTCACGGGAACACGATTTACTTCGCCAACAGCGGGAGCAACCTGCTCGCCGGAAGGATAAATAAGTCGCATTTGTTCTATATACGCACCGACGGCTCGACGGACCTGGCCGGCATGCTCGGGACCACGCTCGCGTGGGGCGAGCACCTTCGTCCGCGGCTGGCGGTGTCGCCGGACGGGAAACGGATCTACATGCTCGGGCTCGGGGCGGGCGACAAGGGGAATCAGCCGTGCGTGGTGATGCGCCCGGCCGCGGGCAAGGAAGGGGGCAAGGCGTTCGTGGGGAAGGCCGGGAAGCCGGGAAGCGACAACGCGCATCTCAACAACCCGACCGGCCTGGACTGCGACGCGGCGGGACGGCTCTACGTGGCGGACTACTCGAACAACCGCGTTCAGGTGTTCGTCCCCGACGGAAAGTGCCTGAAGACCATCAAGATGGACCGGCCGACGCTGGTGAGGGTACATCAGAAGACCGGGGCGATATACGTCCTTCACGGCGCCCGGGTGGAGGGCAAGTCGCTGGGCCGGATGACGAAGTACCATTCCTTCGACAATCCGACGGAGGCGTTCCACCACGACGACATCACCGGCACCTCGTTCGCGCTGGACTCCTGGTCTGAAAAGCCCCGGCTGTGGACCGCGGGCGCGACGGCGTGGTCGAACACGGCCGGGACCGGGGTGAAGGGCCCCAGCGTCCAGATATGGGAGGAGCAGGGCAATACCCTGAAGAAGATCTGCGACTTCGACGAGGACGCGAAGGAGGAGGCCGGGAAGAACTACATCGGCCGATGGAACGGTGTCGGCGCCTGCGGGACGAAGGTGGTGTGCGACCCGACGCGGGAGCACGTGTACTACGCCAACAGCCATTTCTTCGACCTGAAGACGGGGGAGTATCTGGGCAAGTTCAAGACGAATCACTACAGCCTGGACGACATCGACTTCTGCAAGCGCGGCTACATGCACGGTCACGCCAACCCGGGATTCGACTTCCCGGGCGTGTGGCGGGTGGACCCGGGCCAGGGAACGATGCTGAAGGATCGGAACGGCAATTCGTCGGGGGTCACCTATTACCCGGAGGTGCCGTACGACTACGGCGTGGAGAGCAAGGGCCGGTACAGCGGCGGCTGGACGGGAATCCTTCCGGTGAAGGACCAGCCCGGGGCCAAGTACTTCCAGGACGGCGTCGGCGTCAGCATGGCGGGCGAGGTCGTGGAGGAGTGCAATATCTACTACCTTCCGAAGATGGAGGAAGAGGGGTACGAATTCATGCAGGGCGGGATGATGGACAACCGCCGCAAGGGGGTCTACGGCGGCGGCAAGAACATGGGGTACGCCGATTGGATACGCAGGGTGCAGGACCGGCAAAAGCAGGGCGAAGAGGTGTACTTCATTCGGCGCACCCCGGGCGTGTCCCTGGTGGGGGCGACGGCGTGGACCTTCGAGCGGACGGGAGAGCTGAGGGGTGAATGTGCGGCGCTCGCCGGACGGCTGATGGCGGGCGTCCGAATCGACGAGGAGGGATATCTCTACTTCCTTCACAACCGGCCCCGCCTGGTGGACGGGAAGCGATTCCTCGCGGGGAGGGTGGGACGCTTCGGCGATCCCAAGTACGTGAAGAGCCCGTTCACCGGAACGTTCATGAAGGTGAAGCCGCCGGCGAGGGTGCTTCTGGCCAAGTCGGTCGTGCTCATGGAGCCGGCGCCCGATCGCCCGGCGGACCTCATCGATACCGGCGGATTCGCGGACCCCGAAGGCGCGCGCGGCTGGGTTGAGGGGGCGAAGTGGCTCTACGCGGGCGGCTCTCCCATCGTGGCCGGAGGATGCTCGTGCCCGACCAGCCGGTTTCATCTGGACTGGTACAAGCGGTCGTTTGTGCCGGAGGCGTACCGGCACTCGCTGGCGGTGCTGGACACGAGCGGCAACCTGATCATGCACCTGGGGCGCTACGGCAACCACGACGACGCGAACGCGATGAAGCCCGGAGACACCGATATCCCGATGTTCCTGGCCCGCTTCATAGGCGGCACGGACAACTACCTTGCCTTCGAGGACTGGGGGGAGAGGCTCGTGGTGCTGAAGCTGGACTACCACGCCGGGGAGACGGCCCCGGTGGCTCGATGAGGATGCGAGGGGGGCTTGCCACAGCCCTTTCGATGGGGTACAAAACGTCTGGAAGCAACGATTCCGAGAGGAGCGTGAAGATGAGGTTCGCGACAGTTCTCACCGCACTTCTGCTGGCCTGCGGCTGCGTGCCGGAAGCCGGTATTCAGCAGTCGGATCCGGAGGTTGTAAAGAAGACGATATCCACGCATTTCAAGGCGCCGCCGGCAATCGTCGCGGATGAAGACGAGGTGCGTATCTCCTTCGAGCCTCTGAAGGCCACGGACGTGTCGGTCGCCATAATCGACGGCAGGGGAACCATCGTCCGGCATCTGGTGGCGGGAACGCTCGGCGGCGGAAGGACCTCCAAATACCTGACGCCCGGCTCTCTCGCGCAGAGCCTGATATGGGACTGGCGGGACGACTATCGCCGGCCGGTGCCCGACGGCAACTACCGGGTGAAGATCTCGCTGGGCCTTTCCGGCGAATTCGACAGATTCATTGACTGGGAGCCGCCGTCCGTGCTTCGCCGCGGTATTCACGGCATGGCGACCAGTCCGAACGGCAACATATACTTTCTGCAGGGTACGACGTGGGTCGGAAACTGCGGCAATCCGGAGCTGGTAGCGTTTTCCAAGGAAGGCAAGTACCTGCGGACGCTGGCCCCGCCGCCCGCGAACGATCTGGAGAACCGGCCCGGGGTAAAGGTCGCCACCTTCGAGCTTACCGGGGAGCTTCTTCCGAAGAGCGAGTATCCGAATTTCGTGCCCGGTCTCAGCAAGGTCCGCCGGCAGATAATGCTGGTGAGGAATGGGAGGCTGCTCGTCGCCATGTGGAGCGCGGCAAAGAGGGGAAGCGAGGACAAGGGGCGGCGAAGGATTCTCAGCCTTGGCCTGGACGGGCGTCTGGACGGCGCGCCGGGCGGGGGGTACATGGGCCCGGCACTTCCCGGATACACCACCCGTTCTCCCGCGCTCTATCTCGCGGCGACCGAGAAGGCCGATGTGGTCTACGTCGCCGGGTTGAAGCACGACAAGAAGGGGATGTATCACGCGGTGCTTCGAGGCAGATGGACGGATGACGAATTCGCGCCCTTCCTGGGCACCCCCCACGCGGAGGGTAACGACGCGACTCATCTGAAGGACCCGCGGGGAATGGCGATCGACACGAGCGGGCGGCTTCTCGTCTGCGACTTCGGCAACGACCGGATACAGGTGGTGACGCCGCAGGCCAAGGTGGTGAAGTCGCTGCCGGTGTCCGGTCCGGAGCAGGTGATCGTGGATCCGGAGACCGGCGCGGTCTACGTCTTCAGCGTAAGGGACAAGGGCCGCAGCTCGTACGGCAAGGACGGCCCGACGTGGGACGACTACCATCTGAAGGCCGTCGTGAAATACGACGGAGTGGACACTTGGAACGAGATCGCGTCCATCGAGCTTCCCAGGCGGAAGAAGCACATGCACGATCCCGGCCCCATCATGGCGCTGGAGAGCTCGGGCAGGACCCCGATGCTGTGGGTAAGCTGTGTCGGCCGTGCCGACCCGACGGACTACCTGTGGCGCGTCGAGGACCGGGGGAAGCTGCTGGTGCACATCGCCAACCCCATTCCCCGATATCGCTGGCCGTGGGGGAGCGGCAAGGGTGCGCTCGTTGCCGATCGGAAGAAGGACGAGGTGTACATCGGCGGCCGCCCGGTGAAGGACATAATCTACCGGGTGGACGGGAAGACGGGCGTGAAGACCCCGCTCGTGAGGATCGCCCGGGAGGTGATCGGCGACAAGAAGATACCGACGGATCACCGGCAGATCTCGAGCATGGCGCTGGACAGGGACGGACTTCTCTATATCCGGTACATGGGCACCTTCAGCGGCAAGGATAACTGGATCCGCCGGTACGACCGCAGCGGAAAGCTGGTTCCGTTCGGTGGCAGCCCGGCGGCCGCCCCGGCCTGGGAAGAGCCGGGCACCGACGGGGAGGGTGAGGAGAAGGAAGGGAAGAGCGAGGAGAAGAAGAACGAGCCGTTCGACGAGATCGTGCTTACCCAGCCGTCGCACGGCTACCATCCGGGCGCCTTCACCGTCGCGGCGAACGGCGACATATACGCGGTGGACCTGGCCGAAGGAGAGAAACATCGCAGCAAGACCGAGTACAACGTGCTGAATATCTTCGATCGTGACGGACGGCTGAAGGCCCGCGGCCACATCCCGTGGCTTACCAGCGCCGCGTGGGGACCGAAGATCGATTTCAGGGGGCATCTGTACTTCACCGAGGCGGTGGCCCCCCGGGACAGGAAGCCGGCGGGCGCCAAGGAGCTCGACAACATGATGCGCGGAAGCCTGCTGCAGTTCAGGCCCGCGGTCGCTCGCGAGATATTCACGGACGTACCCGAGAAGGACGCGCTGTTCGTGCTGCGTCAGAACGAGAAGTCCTTCCCGGCGGCGGTGCTCCAGGGGCTGAACTGGCACTACTACGGCGTCTCGCCGATACCGTTCGGTCATTGCATATGCGCGGCGTCCCAGTTCGATCTCGACGGGTTCGGGAGGGCGGTGGTACCGGATACGCAGAACTGCTGTATCAAGATCATCGACCCGGCCGGGAACCTGATCGTCGCGCTCGGCGGGTACGGGAACTGGGACTCGAAGGGGCCGGAGAGCTCCGTCCCGGTGCCGAAGATCCCTCTCCGCAGCGCGGAGGGGATCGCGGTGTCGGACGCGGCGATCTACGTCTTCGACAGCGCCAACCGCCGCGTGGTGAGGATCAGACTGACCGAAAAGGTGAGCCTCGTCTTCCCGATTCGCTAGAGGCTGTCGAGGGCGCCGCTGAAGATCGGCATGTCCACCAGCGGGTTCTCGATGTCGTAACTGGAGGCCTGTCCCTCGTCCCACTTCCACGGCCAGCCGTACGGGTGAGAGCCGTTGCCGGACCCGGCCGGATTGGGATGGGGAACCGCTCCCCAGTACTGGGCCGTATGGACCTCCTTCCACAGGTCGTCCCGGACGCTTCCGTCGAGGCGGAGCACGTTGAACTTGAACTCGCCGATGATCGTCCGCCTCACTCCGAAGTGGGACCAGTGGTTGCGGTCCCATTTCCAATCGCACGGGGTGTGGCAGGCGGCAAGCCACACGGACGGCTTATGGTGCATGGTGGGGACCGGGCTGTTCTTGAGCATCACCCGGAACCGGTCGTGGGTGGTCCAGTATGCACCTCCCTGGTGCGCGCTGCCGTGAACGGGACAGTCCACCGACCTCCACCCGGTGCGATGGACGATACACTTCACGGACTGGTACCGCCAGCAGTTGGCCGAATACGTGAACACCTGGTAGCCGAACGTGCCGTCGTTACGCGATATATTGCTCCTGCCTGCCTCGGTGCCGGCCCAGACGGACGGGTTGCTGTTTCCGTATCCCCAGTTCCTGAGCCCGACGATCGGATCCCAGAATATCTCGAGAGGCAGATACCGTCCCGGCCTCTTGTCGACCAGATTGCCGTCGTAGACCAGCCGGAGAAGCTTCGCTCCTCCGTTGGTCGAGGTCCATCCGTACATCCAGCGCAGGCAGTTGCCGCCCGAGCGGTAGTCACCGTACCCTCCCTCGGCGGGGGTGCCGCAGCGGCAGTCCGCCTCAGGGACCACGCCCCGGTGGTCGGTTGCGTAAGTCAGAAAGCCCAGCCCCATCTGGCGGAGCCGGCTCTTGCAGGAGGTGAAGTAGGCGTATTCCTTCGCCCGGCCGAGGCCCGGAAGTATCAGCGCGGCCAGCAGCGCCACTATGGAAACGACGACGAGGAGCTCGACCAGCGTGAAACCTCTTCGCTTCACCGCTACTCCTTCATCCCGACCTTGTTGCCGAACCAGTAGATCCATTCCTTCAGTCCGGGCGGGATCTGCTTGGACCAGCCGTCCTCCCAGAGGGTCTGCAGTCCCCACGCCCACAGGAAGACTGCCGTGAACGCGACGATCCAGGTGATGCCGGTGAGCCACCACTTGCGGCGGCGGGTAACGGCGAGACTGAGTATCGCGGCGTTTCCCCACACGAACCCCTGCCAGAAGATGCCGACTATCGCTACTCCCAGCGGGAAGAAGACCGGCAGTCTGTCGGGGGGGGCATCCTCATCCTCGTCCGGGGCCGGGCCGCGCTTCCAGGCCAGCAGGAAACGGGCGATGCCGACCGCCAGGCCGACGAACGCACCCAGGAGAAATCCGTAACCGACAAGCTTCTTCAGGATGTACTTCGACTTCACCCACCCGGGGGCGTTGTACTCCGCGTCTTCGCCGTGCTCCGCGATGAGCCGCTTCATTCCGGGCCTGACCAGAAGCTCGTGTCCCTTCAGACCGATCCAGCCGGCGAAGCTCTCGCCGCCTTCGTACTCCATCACGCAGCAGGCCGCCAGGACGCCCAGGATGAGCATCACCCCGAGCACCGCTCCCTTCACGGTGCAGAGCGCCACGTCCGTCCAGAGCGGCTTTCCTGAGTCTTCCGGCACCACCGTGGTGTCGCCGACGGGCGCTTCGACGAACCCCTCCGGCCGTATCTCGGTCCTGATTTCGCTTTCTTCGGTCATGCGGCCTCCTCGCGGTGTTTCGTGAGTCTGCGGCTGGTCCATAATATTCTTCCGTCTTGGCCGGTGTCAAGCATGTGTGGTAGAATATAGCCGTACGGGGCGTAGCTCAGTTTGGTTAGAGCGCCTGCTTTGGGAGCAGGAGGTTTTCGCTGGTTCGAATCCAGTCGCCCCGACCACCTCAGAGGGGGTCGGAAATTTTCGACGACCTTCCATGGATTCGGGTATTCCACGAGCAGGACGGGGACGCCTCTTTCCGCGTATCTGGATGACGATTTCCGCGTGGATGATCCGGAGGAAACACCCCCCTTTTCCGGAATTACGGCCGAACGTCCGGAGCACGAC
>CAYMFW010000070.1:0-22138 GCA_964389785.1 uncultured Planctomycetota bacterium | reverse complement strand
CTTCTTCAGATCTGCTATCTCCATGCTCACCCTCCTTCAGGTCCCGTCTTCAACCGACTCTTCCTGAAGGAGTTATCGGATCTATTCACACATGCGCTTTACACGTTGTAGTGCTAGGTTCGGCCGGCTGTCCGCCGATAGGCGGACCTTTCCCTGGCCGGTCGAACCTTGCCTCGCCCTTCGGCAAGCTCAGGGCCCCCGAGCCCCGTCGAGGGGGAGGCGCCCAATTCCGAAACGGGCGCCGAGAATGAGCGAGAGAACTCGCTGCCCGCGTCTCTTCACCGCTTGCGGGAGGAGTCCTCCAGCGGTAGTATGCGGTCGATATGGACAAGTTCTTCTCTCCCGAATCGGTAGCAGTCATCGGCGCCTCGCGAAACGAGACGAAGGTGGGCTACGGCCTGCTGAAAAACCTGATCGACGCTGGCTTCGAAGGCGCCATATACCCCGTCAATCCAAAGGCGGAGGAGATCCTCGGCCTCGAATGCCGTCCCTCGGCCTCCGATATCCCGGGCGAACTCGACCTGGCGATTATCACGGTCCCTCCCGGGGCCGTCCTGAGCGTGATAGACGACCTCGGCGCGAAGAAGGTGCCCGCGGCGGTCATCATCACGGCCGGCTTCAAGGAGAGCGGTCCCGAAGGGGCCCGGCTGGAATCGGCCCTTCTCGAAAAGACCTCCGGGTACGGGATGAGAATCATCGGCCCCAACTGTCTCGGCATCATCGACACCCACAGCCGGCTCAACGCGTCCTTCGCCGCGGGCACGGCGCGAGAGGGCAACATCGCGTTTTTCTCCCAGTCGGGCGCGCTCTGCACCGCCATTCTCGACTGGTCGCAGAACCAGCACATCGGCTTCTCCAAGTTCGTCAGTCTCGGCAACAAGTCCGACGTAGACGACGTCGACCTGCTCACCTTCCTCGGCAACGATGACAGAACCGACGTCATCCTCGGCTATCTCGAGGGGGTCAGGGACGGCGCCCGCTTCATGGAGGCGGCGTTCGAAACCGCAAAGAAGAAGCCGGTGGTGATCGCGAAGTCGGGCAGCACCGCCGCCGGCGCACGGGCCGCTTCGTCCCACACCGGCACGCTCGCCGGTTCGGAGGAGGCCTTCCGTGCCGCCTTCGCGCAGAGCGGCATCATACGGGCGGAGAGCATTCAGGACCTGTTTGATTTTGCCACCGTGTTCGCGTCGAAGCGAAGGGCCGGCGGCGGCCGCGTCGCGGTGGTGACGAACGCCGGAGGACCCGGCATTCTCGCCGCGGACGCGGTGGAGAAATCCGCGCTCACCATGGCCGACTTTACGAAGGAGACGGTAGCGGTGCTGCGGAAAGGCCTTCCCGAGACCGCCGCGCTTTACAACCCGGTGGACGTGATAGGAGACGCCGACGCAGACAGGTACCGGCTCGCCCTCAGGGCGGTCGCCGCGGACCCCAACGTGGACATGCTCCTGACTATCCTGACGCCCCAGGCGGTCACGAAGCCCGACGAGGTGGCGCAGGCGGTTCGTGACGCCTACGCCGGGGTGGAGAAGCCGTTCGCGGTGTCTTTCATGGGCGGCCCCCGAGTCGCCGCCGCGATCGACGCGATGAGCGAAGACGGGCTGCCCGATTTCGAGTTCCCGGACCGGGCGGTGAGGGCGCTGGAAGCCGTGCATGCGTTCTCGCAGAACGCGAAGAGGGAAAAGGAAACCGTCGAGCGCTTCCACACGGACGAGGCCGTGGTGAAGCGCATGCTGTCCGAAGCCGCCGCCTCGGGCCGGCTGGAGATAAGCGACGCGGAGGCCAGGAAGATCGTTTCCGCCTACGGCTTCCGGACCCCGAAGAGCAGCGTCGCGACATCAGGAGATGAGGCGGCCTCGATATCGGATGAGATCGGCTACCCCGTCGCGATGAAGATCGCCTCCCCGGACATACTCCACAAGTCGGACATCGGCGCGGTGAAGGTGGATATACCGGACGCGAAGCGGGCGAGAACGGCCTTCCGGGAGATCATCAACAACTCGAAAGACCGTATGCCGGACGCGCATATATGGGGCGTGTCCGTTCAGGAGATGATCGAACGCGGCAGGGAGGTGATCCTCGGGGTCAGCCGCGATCCCCAGTTCGGCCCGCTCATCATGTTCGGGCTCGGCGGGGTCTACGTGGAGGTGATGAAGGACGTCTCCTTCCGTATCGCGCCGATCGGCTCCCGGGAGACGGACGCCATGATCAGAGAGATCCGCTCCTTTCCCCTGCTCCGGGGAGTGCGCGGAGAGAAGCCGGTTGACCTCGACGCGCTCCGGGAGAGCGTGCTCAGGCTCAGCCAGATGGTCACGGACTTCCCCGAAATCGTCGAGATGGATGTCAACCCGCTGATGCTCTTTCCAGGAAAGGAAGGAGCGGTGGCACTGGATGTAAGGATAACGGTCGCGGAGGTGAAATCATGATTCCTCTTTACGTGGGTTCCGTCACGGATTATTCCGGAAAGCACTTTGTGGCAATCGGCATCGCCCTCACCCTCAGGGACGAGGGCATGAAGATAGGCCACTTCAAGCCGTATGGGTCGAGCCCGGCGCGGCGAGGCTACTCGATAGTGGACCGGGACGCCGAGTTCTTCTGCCGGACTCTCGGCATCGACGACGACATGAAGGACGTCTGTCCGTTCATAATAACCGAGAACGTGATGACTCAGATACTGACGAGCGGCGCGAAGGACAACTCGAAGGACATCCTCGACGCGTTCAAGAGGGTCTCGAAGGGAAAGGACGTGGTCATCGTGGGCGGCGTCAGCTGCATATGCTGCGGCCCGATCGTCGGCATCACCGAGCGGCAGCTCATAGAGGTGACCGGAGCCAGAGTCGTTCTCACGTGCAAGCTCGACGAGACCGTCCACACCCTGGACAGACTGCTTGCCATGAAGGCCCAGCTCGGAGACAACTTCAAGGGGGTGATATTCAACCGCATTCCCGAAAGCAGGCTCGATTACACGGAGAAACTCGTCAGGCCGTTCATGGAATCCAACGGCGTGAGTGTCTACGGGGTGATCAGGAACGACCCCGTCCTGGGCGCCGTCTCGGTCGGGGACCTGGTCGGCAAGCTGGGCGGCACCGTGCTGACGTGCGATGACACGATGGAGGAGCTGGTCGAGAGATTCATGATCGGCGCGATGAACGTTTCGAGCGCGCTCAGGCATTTCAGGAAACAGCCGAACAAGGCGGTGATAACCGGCGGGGACCGTGCGGATATACAGCTCGCCGCCCTCGAAACGTCCACCAGGGCGCTCATCCTCACCGGGGACATGTACCCGAACGCGCAGATAATCACCCGGGCGGAGGAGGCCGGCGTCCCGATCATCGTGGTCCATTACGATACCGGGGAGGCGGTGGAGAGATGTGAAGAGCTGATGGGCCGTCTTTCCCTCCAGTCGCCGAGGAAGATAGAACGGGTGAAGGAGATATTCGGCACGTGCGTGGACTGGAAGAGGCTGAAGGCCGACTGCGGGCTGTAAGCGAGGGAGTGAGGTCGCTTCGCTCATTCTCGGCGCCCGTTACGGAATTGGGCGCCTCCGAGGCAGGGAACACCAACATATCCCTCGCTCTCTCCGCCGCCCTTGACCAGCACGACGTGGAGACCATCTTCTTCCTGACCGACGGCATGCCGACGGAAGGAATACTGATTCCGAAGGAGATCGTCAAGCGAACCACCGAAAAGAACCTTGACAGGCGAAGGCCCGCCCGCATATTCACCATCGCTCCGTGCATCCCGGAGGCCGCGAAATTCCTCTCCAATCTGGCGGACTGGAATGAGGGAGAATACAAGCTGGTGACGGAAGTCAGAGAGAAGTAACGACAACCGCCCCGAAGCGTATATAATATGGAAAAGGGAGACAGGTACCGGAAGTCTCCGAGACGAAGTCCCTGAGCTTGCCGAAGAGGCAACGCGAGGAGAAGCGGTACCTGTCCCCGAAAGAAAAGCAATTACATGAAGAATATCGTTCTGGGAATAGTCGCAGGCGTCCTTGTGACGATCGTGTGCGTCCTTGGCATGCACTACCTCGGTCCACGGGACGCCGTCTCGCCTCCGGCCGCGGACAGCGGCGCAGCCGCCCCTCAGGAGGAACCGTACGAAACGGGCCCGTCTCCCAGCCCCTCTTCCGAGTTCGGACTGGTGGACGAGGACGGGATGCCGCTCGACCCGGCCGCGCTCCTGGAAGCGGAGCTGCTCGCCGCCAGGGAGCGGGCGATAGCTGAAGAAAAGTCGGGGGCGGCCCCCGGCGAACCCGTCGCGAAGACCGACACGCTCTCCGCCATTCAGAAGCTCGCGCAGTACCACGAGTCACGCACCAGCGACAACCGGCGAGAGCTGCGAAAGAGCATCGAGGAGATAAGGAAGAAGGGCCGGGAAACCGTCCCCGACCTGCTGAACATGCTCAACGGCGACGGCTCGGACACCACGAAGATCATCGCCGCCGGCGTGCTCGGATCCATCAACGCCGGGCTGCAGGATCCGGACCTCACCAGCACGCTGAACGAACAGGTGATACCGATGCTGGAAGCGGTGGCACGCGGCAACGGCGACGGCAGCCTGAAACGCGAAGCCATCAGCTCGCTGGGCGAGATGAGGAACGACGCCGCGGCCGCCGTGCTCGGAGAGCTGCTCGATGCGGCGGACCGGAGGAACACGTGGGCCGTCATAAACGCGCTGGGCACGGTCGGCACCGAGTCCGCTCACGGCATCCTGGCGGATATCATGACCGGCGAGCGTGATCAGTGGGCCAAGATGTCCGCCTCCCGCACGCTTGGAAAGAACGGTTCCATCGACTCGGCCTACCAGGTGCTTCCCGCCCTGCGCAATCCGGGAAATGACTCTGAATTCATTCTCGCCGCCACAACCATCGCGCAGATAAACGCCCGCGTGGGCGACGCCGACCTGACGACCCAGCTGACGAACGCGGTGCCTCACCTGAAGGGGGTACTGGACGGCGAAGGGGGCAACCGGACGAACGCATGGATGGCCCTCACCGCGCTCAGCGCCATCGGCAACGACGACGCAAATCAGGCCCTGGTGGACATCGTCAAGGGCGAGAAGGGAAACGACGGGCTCCGGCAGAGCGCGGTATACGCGATGTCACAGTACGGGAAACCGGAAGCCGCCGCCGGATTGAGCGAGGCGCTGCAGGCCGCGCAGGACGATGAGCGAAGGATAGACATCGCCATGGCCATCGCTTCCATCGCGAACAATCACCCGGAATCTCCGGCCCGGCAGGTCGCGTCCTCCCGGGCGATCCCGCTGCTTCATCAGCTCGCGAGCGCGGGCGGGACCGCTCTCGTCCAGAAAAGGGCACTGCGCGCGATGGGACGTGTCGGAAGCATCGAGGACATCGAGGCCATCAAGCAGATCGGCATCGCGAACCGGACCCTGCAATCGTCCGTCGATGACGCGGTCCGCATGATCGAGCAGAGGACGGAGGAAGGCCCTGATTACGAGTCCATCTGGTACCGAGCCTGGTAGCCCATGCAGATCACGGGCATATGGCTTGCGGCCAAGACGCACGGCTCCGGCATGGCGATAGTCGAGAAGCTGGCGTTTCTTCCCTCCGACACCGGCACGTACGCCGTCTATGACTGGTCGCTGCAGTACTACGACACATTCACATGGGAGCTCCTGAACGAAGGAAGCATGCGAATCAGCGGGGAGGACCGGTTCTTCATGGATTCGGAAAGGACCGCCGTCCTCAAGACGGACAGCCGGTTCGACTTCTCCGAGACCTCCTTCACCATCACCTCCTATCTGCCGGAAGAAGACCATGTGGACGTCCTGCGCATCGGACTGGGACCCGATTACTCGAACACCTTCTTCCGATCCAAGGACCCGATTTCATCCTGCCAGCCGCCGTCATTCGATCAGGAGAGCGTCTAGCCGATGGGCGCGAAGCCGAGCTATGAGGACCTGGCCAGGCGGGTAAAGGAACTCGAGGAGCAGCTCGCCGACGGCGAGGGCCGCGGATTCCACCCCCCCCACGGCGACGCGGTCGTCGTGCCCGAACAGTTCAAGCCCATCTTCGATAAGGCCCAGGAAACGGTGTGCCGGTATTTCCACGACACCCGCGCGAACCCGACCGAGGGCACGATCGAGATATCGGACGAGCGGTACCTTCTGGTGCGCGCGTCAGCCCTCTCGTACCACTTCCTGATAACCATCAGAAACCTGTACGGCGACCGGGGAGAGAAGGAATCGCTGGCCATAGGCAAGAACTTCCTGTTCGATGTCGCCCACATCATCGGACTGAACGACGCCAGGAATTTCCACGAAAAGATGAATCTCAGCGATCCGATCGAGAAGCTGTCGGCGGGCCCTGTCCACTTCTCTCACACCGGCTGGGCGCTGGTGGACATACTCCCGGAGAGCCACCCGTCCCCCGACGAAGACTACTTCCTCACGTATCACCACCCGTTCTCGTTCGAGGCCGATGCGTGGATCAGGGCCGGGCAGAGGGCCGACACTCCCATCTGCATCATGAGCGCCGGCTACTCCTCCGGCTGGTGCGAGGAGAGCTTCGGTATCCCCCTCACCGCCGTCGAGGTGACGTGCAGGGCGCGGGGAGACGACAACTGCACGTTTATCATGGCTCCTCCCCACAAGATCGAAGGGTACCTCGAGAAGTACGTGGCCGACCTCTCCGACGGCCCCCGCGGACCGGCTGCCTACGAGATACCCACATTCTTCGAACGGAAGGAGACCGAGGAGAAGATGAACTTCCTCAGTTCCATCACGGAACAGGTGTCGGACGCGATCATAGTCACCGATCTGGATTTCCGCATCACGTACGTCAACAGGGCAACCGAAGCGCTGTACGGGTACCCGCCCGCCGAGTTGGCCGGTCGCGATCTCGCCTCCCTGTGCGCCGAGCCGGACGCGACGACCGTTGTGAGCCAGGCCTGCTGGGAGGTCGCCGGCGGCAGGACGTGGTCGGGAACGGTGTCGGCCGTGCGAAACGACGACCGCACGTTCTCCGCCGAGATGCACATCACGCCGATGCGCGACAGGAACCGCAACGTCATCTCCTACATCATTATCCAGCGAGACATCACCGAAAGGCAGAAGCTGGAGCGAAAGATCATCGAGGCCCAGAAGATGGACTCCATAGGAAACCTCGCCGGAGGGGTCGCCCACGACTTCAATAATATGCTCGGCGGCATCCTCGGCTACGCCAGCACGATGCTGATAAGCGAGAAAGACGACAGAAAGAGGCTGTATCTCCAGAATATATATGATATTACGGGGAGAGCATCGGAGCTCACCCGGAAGCTGCTCGCGTTCGGCCGCAGGGGCAAGAACATCGTACAGCCGGTGAGTCTCAACGCGACCGCGAAGGAGGTGCACGACATCCTCCGGTACACCGTGGACAAGTCCGTCAGGATCGAATTCGACCTCGACGACGGACTCGCCGCGGTGAACGGCGATCCGACACAGATGAATCAGGTGCTGATGAACCTGTGCGTGAACGCGTTCGAGGCAATGCCCGGCGGAGGCACCCTGAGAGTGACGACCCGTAACGTGGAGCTGAACGAGGACGATGTCGCGAGCCGGCCCGACCTCAGCCCCGGCGCGTACGTAAAGCTCACCGTCAGGGACACCGGCCGTGGAATCATGGAAGAAGTCCGGGAGAGAATGTTCGAGCCGTTCTTCACCACCAAGCAGGCCGGCGAGAGCCGTGGGACCGGCCTCGGGCTGTCCACCGTGTACGGCATCGTGAAGAATCATCAGGGGGATATCAGCATCCAGTCGGAACCGGGCAAGGGTTCGGTGTTCGACGTGTATTTCCCGGCCGGTGGCGTCCTGACCGACGAGGAGGAGACCGCTCGCCCGCGCGGCATCGAGAAGGCCGAGGGCACCATTCTGCTCGTCGAGGACGAGGACTTCATGAGGAACACCATCAGGGAAATGCTCGAGGTCATCGGATACACCGTCCTCACGGCCGAGGACGGCGCGGAAGGCATCGACGTCTACCGGGAACGTCACGCCGACATAGACGCCGTAATGCTCGATATGCTAATGCCGAGAGCGGGCGGCAACGACGCCTTCCTGGGAATGAGGGAGATCGACCCGAACGTCAGAGTGGTCCTCTGTTCCGGCTTCGCCAGGGACGGCAAGGCGCAGGAGATCCTGGACTTGGGCGTCCGGGACTTCCTGCAAAAGCCGTTCACGATTGAGGAGCTGGCCGAGACGCTCGAGAAGCTGATGGAACCGGCAGATGAATGAAGAGCTGACCAAGAAGGGGACAGACCCTTTTTTCCAGGTAACGTCTTGCCCTGCCCGTCAACAACTCTGCTCACGCGTACTTCTGGTGATAATACCGGAACTGATGATACGACAGGCCCAGCAGGCGCGCCGCCTTCGCCTTGTTCCCTCCCGCCTCCTCGAGGGCATCCAGAATGAGTTTCTTCTCCACCGACTCGACGCGCTCCCTGAATGAGCCGCCTTGGCCGGTTGGCTCGCCGCCGGACAACGGCAGCATCCCTATGTCCTCGGGCGTGATCTCGTTCGTGGTATCCCGGTACGCCGCCCTCTCAATTATGTTCTTCAGTTCCCTCACGTTCCCCGGAAAGCCGTAGTCTCTCAGCGCCTCCAGCGCCGACTGCGCCAGCCGCTTGCCCCCCAGCGCCGGTATCTCCTGCATGAACTCGTCCAGGAAATGACGGGCCAGCACGTCCACGTCTCCCTGCCGGTCGCGCAGGGAAGGCACCTCAATCGTCTCGAAGCTCAGACGGTCGTACAGGTCGCGCAGGAACTCCCCTGATTCCATCCTCTCCTTCAGGTCCGTGTTGGTCGCCGCGATTATCCGGGCGTCGGTGGACACCTCCGCTGCACCGCCGACCCTGGTGAACACCCCGTACTCCACCACCCGCAGAATCTTCTGCTGGAACGCGGTGGACATGTTTCCTATCTCATCCAGGAAGAGCGTGCCACCCCTCGCCTGTTCGAATTTCCCGTGAACCAGCGAGTCGGCGCCGGTAAACGCCCCCCTCTCGTGACCGAACAGCTCGCTCTCGAGAAGGGAATCCGGAAACGCCGCGCAGTTCACCGCAACGAAAGGCCGTCCTGGCCCTCCGGCCGCATCGTGTATCGCGCGGGCCACCAGTTCCTTCCCCGTTCCCCTCTCTCCCACAATCAGCACCGGCCGCGGGATTCCCGCGACGCGCTCGATCTGGTCGATCGCCCCGCGGATCTGCGGCGACTCCCCCACCAACCGGTGGCGGTCCCTGTCAACCTCCCTCAGCAGACGGTTCTGCTCGCCCAGAATCCTGTTCTGCTCTATCAGCGCCAGCAGGTTGCGTATCTTCCCCAGAAGCGTGGACACCCTCTTGTCGAGTCGTCCACCCCGAACGAGAAAATCCGTGGCTCCCCCCGCAATCGCCTTCTCGGCGGACTCCACGTCACCCTTCTCCGCCACCGCCACCACGGGCACCGTGCCGTCCTCATCACGGATCTTCTTCAGAACAACCGCCCCGTCCTCGCTTCCGTCGCCAAGAAAGTAATCGAACACGATCAGATCGTACTGCAGACCGGACCGGAGCCGCTCCAGCAGGTCCTTCCCCTTGCGGACCACCTCGACCTCCGCGTCGTCCCCCGCTCCTTCCCGAAGAGCCCCGATCAGGTGCTCCAGGTCTCCCGCGGGCGTATCCAGCGCTAGTATCCTTCTGGCCATGCCCGGATTCTAGCACCCTCCGTCGCTCCGAACAATCGGAGATGTGTGGATTTTTCTCATATTGTGAGGTTTTTCACCATGTTTCCTGCCGGTCCAGTATCATCGTAACCCACGTCCAATAAACCACGTACATCTTTTCAGCCCACCTGGCACACCGCTTGCCCTCTCAAGGGCAGAAGACGCGGCCGATGGGGCCGGGTCAGGGTCCGAGGCGAAGGGAGGTCAGGAATGACCATGGTGGTGATGCTGGGACTGGCTCTGGTGGCGATTGTGATTCTGCCGTCGATACATATCATTGGCCCCACGCAGGTGGGACTGGTGATCAAGCGGTTCTCCTGGAGGAAACTGCCCGACGACGACCCCATTGCGTTCAAGGGGGAGGCAGGCTACCAGGCGAGTCTGCTGATGCCGGGCTGGCGATTCAAGCTCTGGCTCGTCTACCACGTCGAAAGACACCCCTGGGTCCAGATATCCGCCGGCAAGATCGGCGTGGTGGTGGCCCAGATCGGCAGCCCTCTGCCCACGGGAGCGAAGTCCGGTATCTACAAGAAAGAATTCGGCAACTTCACCGATCTCGCAGCCTTCAGAAACAATGGCGGAGAGAAGGGCGTTCAGAGACCGGTGCTCCCTCCGGGGACACTCGCACCTATTCACCCGGCTGCCTTTCTCGTCATAACAGAAGACAGGGTGCACGGCGTGCCCATATCGAGAGAACTCCAGCTGAAGGCCCGGGCCACCGGAGGCAAACTCCAGCCCCAGGCGTTCGGACTCAATCCCGAACATCTTCGTGTGGTTCACATCGCGCCCCAGCCGACAAAAGAGACTCGCTCCGGCAAGGTGGATGTCATCGGCATAATCACCGCCTACGAGGGAGACCCTCTTCAGCCCGGCTACATCGCGAGCCGCCTCGGCGGGTTCTCGGACATCAAGGAGATGGAATCGGCCGCCGGAACCACGGATCACGACCTCACGGAAGCGATCCTCGGCAGCAAGAACGAGCAGCACAACAACTATCAGGACTTCCAGGCGTTCCTCGACAAGGGAGGAAGAATCGGGCTCCAGCACGATCCGCTGCTCTACGGCGCCTATAACCTGAACCCGTTCCTGGTCAGCGTCGAGCTCGTCCCCATGCTCGTCGTGGAACAGGGACAGGTGGCCGTCATCAAGTCCTACGTAGGGCTGATAACTCAGGACACCTCCGGCGAAGAGTTCAAGTTCGGCTCCCTCGTCAGACCCGGCCACCGCGGCATCTGGCAGGAGCCGCTGAGAACCGGCAAGTACCCGATCAACCCCCACTGCTACTGCGCGGAGATCGTCCCGACGGCGATACTCACGCTCAACTGGGCGGAGGCGGTGTCCCACGCGCACGATCTGGACGCCCAGCTCAAGCCCATTCTGGCAAAGAGCCGCGAGGGCTTCGAGTTCTCGATCGACCTGCAGGTGCAGATTCACGTCGCGGACACTCAAGCGCCCCGCGTCATCTCTATGGTCGGAACGATGCAGAACCTGGTCAACGAGGTGCTCCAGGCGGCCGTCGGCAACCATTTCCGGGACAAGCTCCAGAGCATGCCGGCCATCCGCTTCATAGAGACGAGACAGCAGGTGCAGATGGAGGCCCTGGCGCACATCCGCGACCAGCTCAACCAGTACGACGTCGAGACTCCGGGTGTGTACATCCAGGACGTCGTCCTTCCGGGCCAGCTCGTCAAGGTGCTGACGGACCGGGAGATCGCCAACCAGGAGATCGAGACGTACAAGAAGCAGGAGCAGGCCGAGCGCCAGCGGGTCGACACGGAGAAATCCGCCGGCACCGCCGACATGCAGAGGGACCTCGCGAAGTCCCAGGTCAGCATCGCGATAAAGCAGAACAACGCGAACGGCCGGAAGGCGGAAGCGGACGGCGAGGCCGAGTACATCGAGAAGACCGGTGCCGCACGCGGGACCGAGGTGCGGGCCATCGGCATGGCCAAGGCCGACTCGTACAAGGCCCAGGTCGAGGCGCTCGGACAGGGACCGACCGCGATAGTCAACGTGGCGAACGCACTGGCCACCAGCGGCAACAAGTTCGTCCCCGAGGTCCTGGTGTCCGGCGGCAACGGTTCCGGCTCGATAGACGGGCTCTCCAGCGTCCTGATGAAGTACTTCCTGGGCGACAAGGAAAAGCCGCTCGCGAAGGTAATCGCCCCGAAGAAGACGGAAGCCCCGGCGAAGTCGCCGGGATAACACGATGCACTGCAGTTCCTGCCAATACTGCACCCCTCAGGCCCTCGGCAAGGCCGGGAGAGAGAAAGAGGAATCTCTCGGTCTGCCGGGGGCCGCATGCCTTCGCAGGACGAGGTGAACCATGTGCGGCCTGCCGATCAGATTCCGCTTCACCGAGCTCAGCCTCGAAGGATCGATGCTCTTTGCGATCCTGGCGGCTGCCATACTCACCAGCCCGCTGCTTTTTCTGGCATTCTGGCTCGCCTATGACGGCGAAGGGTACATGAAGAGAAAAGAGCTGGAAAGAATCTCCGTGAGGGACCCGATCCCGGACGCGGAGGAGTCCATCGCAAACGGGGATCTTCGGCTGTACGTCACAGGACCCTACGGAGACCGGAAGGCCCCGGGCTTTGGAGTTACCAATGAGGCGTATGCACTCGGCAATGGATACAGACACCTCCCCCTCATCAGGGATTACCCACTGACCGAAGAGAAAGAAAACATCAACCTCGCCGCGCTGAAATACATGGAATCCTACAACCGGATCGTCAACGCCGAAGCGGAAAGACGCTCTCGCCAGCTTCAGGCAATGAAAGGAGAATGACTTGGAGGTCACCCGCTCGAAGATAGTTGCACTGCTCATCGCCGTTGCCTACATGGCATGCATAGTCACCGCGGGCGGCGACGACCAGATCGAAGTCGTCCTCAAAGGAGGGTTCGCCTTGGCATTCATCCTCGCCCTCATCTGGTTCCCGGAGGAGATCGGAAGCATAAAAGGGTACGTCGGCAGGGGCGGCTACATCAACCGCGAAACGCCGGGCTGCATGGTCTCTGCGATGGGCTGGCTACTCCTGGTCGGCCTGCCCCTGGGCATGTGGTTCTTCGGCGGGTAAAATCAAACCATTCTCGGCTGAGCTCTATCGCCATACACCGCTGCCTGGTATCCGAACGCATCTTCAATTCCGTTGAGACCGGCCAGGCGGTCCCCATCACCATAATAGAAGGCGATCACCCCCTGCACACCGTCGGCAAGGTGGACAGCGCCAGGGTGTGGCGGGTGCCCCTGTGGAACTTCGAGAACACAATCTGGGGCCTCACCTTCACCGGATTCGGCATCTACCTGTGCGTCGGGCTCTACGGCATCCCGTTGTTTCGATACCTGAGAGAGATGAACACAAACGCATCCGGCTGATATAATGAAACAGAGAAAGGAGGAACGATGGAGAACACGCTAGCCCCTGTTGAAGCACGCATCCTGGGCTCCCTCCTCGAGAAGGAGAGCACCACGCCGAACTACTATCCTCTCAGCCTCAATGCGCTCACGAACGCCTGCAACCAGACATCGAACCGCAACCCGGTGATGGAGATAGAGGAGACGACGGTCCTGCGCGCGCTCGACACGCTTCTGCAAAAACAGCTCGTATGGCACAAGAAGAGCTCCGAGAGCCGAGTACTGAAGTACGCCCATCGCATCGAGAGCATCGGGAACTTCTCGCCCGCCGAGCGCGCCGTCATCTGCGTCCTGCTCCTGCGGGGGCCGCAGACCGTCGGAGAGCTGCGGGGCCGGACGCACAGGATGCATAACTTCGACAGTCTCGCCGACGTCGAGAAGACACTCGAGAATCTCGCCGCCTACGAAAACGGCCCGTACGCGGTCAAGCTCCCCCGGGAGGCCGGACGCAGGGAGCGCCGGTACGCCCATCTCTTCTGCGGACCGGTGGAGGTCGATGAAGAGGAAGCCGGGCCGGCCAAGGAACCCGCCCGCCTGAAAGTCGCCGCCGAGAACGAGCGCCTGGACAAGCTGGAAGCAGAGGTCAAGAAGCTCCGGAAGGACATGGAGAACCTGCGCCGCCAGCTCGGAGAGTAGCCCGAACCCCTCAGAACAGCGAACTCTCGTACAGCGCGTGGTAGTGCCCCCGCCCGGCCAGAAGCTCCTCGTGAGAGCCCTCCTCCACCACGCTTCCGTTCATGACGACGTACGTGTGATCCACCCACTGCACGGTGGAGAGGCGGTGCGCGATGATGATCGTCGTCCGGTCGCGGCACAGCTCCTCCATCGCCGCGCGTATCAGGCCCTCCGACTCGGAGTCGAGCGACGACGTGGCCTCGTCGAATATCAGTATCGGCGGGTCCTTCAGGAACACCCGGGCGATGCTCACTCTCTGCCTCTGCCCCCCCGACAGCTTCACCCCGTGCTCCCCCACCAGGCTGTCCAGCCCGTCGGGGAGGGATTCGATGAAGGGGAGGATATGCGCCCTGCGCGCCGCCTCCATCACCTCCTCCTCAGACGCCTCCGGCCGCCCGAACATGATGTTCTCCCGAATCGTCGAGTCGAACAGGAACACCGTCTGCTGTACCAGCCCGACGCCCTCGCGCAGGGAGCGCCTCTGCAAACCCGTCACGTCGTGCCCGTCGATCAGCAGCCTCCCCTTCTGCGCCTCGTAGAAGCGGGGCACCAGCGAAGCCAGCGTGCTCTTTCCCGCCCCCGACTCACCCACCAGGGCAACCCTGCGTCCCTTCTCGATACGGATATTCACGTTCCTCAGCACCCAGTCCGGTGAGCCGTCGTACTTGAACCACACGTGGTCGAACGTGATATCGCCCCGGATACCCTCCAGCCGGACCGCGCTGGGACGGTCGGTGATGTCCGGCTCCACGTCCATGATCTCCGTGAACCTCTCGAACGCCGCCGCCCCCTCCTGGTACTGCTCTATGAAGCCCACCATCTGCCGGATCGGCCGCACCATGAAGCGGGCGTAGATGAGGAACGTCACCACGTCCGCCAGATCGATCCTCCCGAAGTGCATCAGCAGCGCGCCGCCGCCTATCACCACCAGGAAGTACGAATCCACCAGGAACAGCATCCCCGCGTGGAAGCCGGCCATCGTGCGGTACATCCCCTCCTTCGCGGACCGGAACTCCCTGTTCACTTCGTAGAACTTCTCGATCTCGTAGTCTTCGTTGGTGAACGCCTTCACCTCCCGTATCCCCTGGATGGCGTTCTCCACGTTGCTGTTGATGTCCGCGATACGCTCCCGCACCCGCCGGAAGCTGTTCCTCATCCTCGACCGGTATATCATGCCCCACATCACCATGAGCGGCAGCGGAATCAGGGACACAACGGCGAGAGGCGGGTTGAACCTGAACATGAAAAAGAATGCCCCGATCGTCATGCACACGGACGTGAACAGCTCCTCCGGCAGGTGATGGGCCGTCTCCGAGATGGTGAACAGGTCGTTCGAGATCCGCGACATGATGTGGCCCGTCTTTGTCCGGTCGAAGTAGCTGAACGACAGCTTCTGCAGGTGGCCGAACAGGTCGGAGCGCATGTCCGTCTCCATCCGCGTGCCCAGCACGTGGCCCCACCGGGTGTTCACGTACGCGGCCGCGCACGAGAGGAACGTAAGCACCATGATACCGCCGATGGCGACGATGGTCGCCTTCAGGTCATGCGCCGGCAGGTAATCCTTGAGGATGGCGCGCACCAGGACGGGGATCATCACCCCCATCCCCGCCCGGGCGGCGGCCATGGACATGTCCAGCACGAACAGCCCCCGGTGCGGCCGGTAATAGCGCGTGAAGCGGCGGACTATGGATCCGGTCCCCTGATGCTCCTTCACCTTCGACAGCGTGGGTCTCCTTTCCCGATTTGAATGAAGGAAACAGTATTATGAGGGAAATGGCCGGCATGTCAAACACTCCCGAGCCGATGTCCTGCTCAGTGCGAGATAGAGATTGCTTCCTGTTTCAGACTGTTACTTGCACCCCATCCCGCAGGCAATATAATGTTCGATGGTTCGAAACCCAGAACGAAACCCGCTCGTATCAAAGGACAACCGGGAATGAACGCCATGACGTCCCGCCGGCGTTTTCACGCGGTGATGAATTTCCAGCCCTTCGACCGCCTGCCCATCGTGGAATGGGCCACGCGCTGGCAGCTCACGGTGGACCGGTGGCACGAAGAAGGCCTCCCGGCGGATATCAAGAACTCCGACGACGTATCCCGGTACCTGGGGATGGAGGTCTACACGCAGAAGTGGTTCGGCTGGAGAAAACCGGGATACGACTGGCCGCGCTCGCGAGAGGAGCGTCAGCGCGGCCTGATCAAGACCATGGACGACTACGAGAAGCTTCGCCCCTATCTGTTTCCGGAAGACGCGGTGGCGGCCGAGGGATGGGAACGCCTGGGCGAAGAGCAGAAAAACGGCGCCGTTGTCTGGTTCACCGTGGAGGGGTTCTTCTGGTTCCCGAGAGAACTCTTCGGAGTCGAGCCTCATTTCTACGCGTTCTACGACCAGCCGGAGCTCATGCACCGGATCAACTCCGACATGGCCGAATGGCAGCTGAAGATCATAGACCAGGTTACCTCCTACTGCGCTCCCGACTTCATGACCTTTGCCGAAGACATGAGCTACAACCACGGCCCCATGCTGTCCAGGCAGCTTTTCGACGAATTCATGCTTCCCTACTACCGGAGAGTTGTCCCGAGACTCAAGGAACACGGAATCATCCCCATCGTGGACTCGGACGGGAATATCACGGAACCCGCCGCATGGTTCGAAGACGCGGGAGTGGAAGGCATACTGCCCCTGGAGCGTCAGTCCGGAGTCGATGTCGGCAGACTGCGCAATCTGCACCCGAAGATGCAGTTCATCGGCTGTTTCGACAAGATGAGCATGAACCGGGGAGAGGAAGCCATGCGGGCCGAGTTTGAACAGCTTCTTCCGACCGCTGCCGGGGGAGGGCTCATCATCAGCGTGGACCACCAGACGCCGCCGGGGGTCTCTCTCGACGAGTACCGGCTCTTTCTCCGCCTGTTCGAAGAATACGCCGAGGAGGCGGGCCGCATGTCCCGCGAACGGTAGCGGATTCAGTCCGCCTTGTCGGGCGGATTGCACACCCTTTCCAGGGCCGTGCAGATGGCATCGATGTTATCCAGGGGCACATCCGGCTCGCACTCGGCGTAGAGCATCAATCCGCCCTCGAGCAGGTGCAGCTCTTCGAACACCAGGCCGATGTGGTCCTCGATCTCGGAGGGGCTCGCGAACGGAAAGAACTGACGATCCAGATCCTGATGCAGAGCGACCCTGCCTTTTGCCGCTTCCTTCAGGCCGTCTAATCCATTCGAGCGGAACTGCGGGTTCAACACTGTTACCCCGGCCTCGATCAGATCGGCGATGATCTCCAGAATATGACCGTCGGTATGCAGACGGATGGGTACATCCCCCTCCCGGCACGGTTCGAACATCCTCATGTACGAGGGTTTTATGTACTTCCGCCAGGCCGCCGGGCTCATGGGCAGGGAGTTCTGAAGGCCCAGATCCTCACCGAAGCCCATCATCTCCGTTCCTAGCTCAACGTACCTGTCGATGACGGCGCGGTTGTAGCTCTCGACCATTTCTATCAATTCCTGCAGTCTCGGGTCATCCGACGCAATGTCCATCATCAGGTTCTCGAAGCCTCTGAGATAGTAGAGTGTCATGTACATGAAACCGTGGGGCAGCCCGCCGCCCATGATGATATCGCCGCGCGATTTCTCCCGATCGAATCTGCGCCGGACCTCGTCCCAGTCCCGCGGGCCCCACATGCCGTCTTCGAGGGGGTCCGGCGGCGTATATTCCTCCAGATTGCCCCAGTCGTTCAGGGGGAACCCGACGGGCTGGCTGTCGAGCCCCCTCTCGATGTTATTCCACACGATCCCCCAGCAATCGGTATGTTCGCCCGATTCGTACAGCGGATTCGGGAAGTGTTCGAAATCGAAATCCACGGACCCCTTCGTGTAATGCGGAAAGGCGCGAGGGTGGGAGAGAACGATCTCCTCCAGGTCCTCCCGGTACTTCATCCATGTCGCGGGCATGATCCCCACATTGAAGGGGGTCCAATCCGGACGGTCGAAATACATCGCCTTGAGATAATTGACCGCTGCTCTGTTCTTCCCTGCGTATCCTATTCGCATGTCTCCATCCTCAACGGGTCCCGGTTCGCGGCATCCTCCCTGTGCGAGCAGGAGTCTCCAAGTTTCGTATGTCATCCGGTGGATGTCAAGTCCCGGATGCCTGCGCGTTACATCGAAGCATAGAGGTGCGAGCACCCGGGGAAATCGGAAGGGGTGCCCAGGTCTTCCACCTGTACGGGCTTGACACGGTAGCCGAGATCCGTGAGGAACCCCGCTACGTCCTCCACGGACTGATCCAGCGCCTTCAGGTAGTCACGGTGCACCTCACAGAAAATCGACGGAGCCTGTTTCTTCAACACGGCTCGCGCGCTTCGAAAGACGAGCAATTCGCTGCCTTCACAGTCCAGATTGATGAAATCCAAATTCGGGGTCCCGTGAGCCTCCAGAAACGCGGGAATCGTGGTCGCATCCACCCGGGTCTCCTCGGCATCATCTGCCGGTGTCACCCCGCTGCCCTCGCCATGCTTGTAGAATCGGATGGGGCCGGTCCTGTCGCTCAGGGCCAGATTGTACGCGCTGATATTCCCGATGCCGTTCCTTGAAATGTTCTCCTGAAGTGACGAGAAATACTCCGTCACCGGTTCGAAGGCGTACACGTAGCCCTTGCTCCCCACGGCACCGGCGATGGCAACGGCCGTCACCCCGCGGTTCGCCCCTCCTTCGATAACCGTCATGCCGGGGCGAAGGACGGATTCCAGAAACGTCACCTCGCCGTAGTGATGCGCATCCCCCTGCAGCTCGCGGCGAAATGCCGCGTCGAAGACGAATTCGCTCATACCGCCTCACCCTGATCTGAAACCGATGGTCCCGACTCCGCCACAGTGACAGGCAAGCGATCCCCCGGCGCTCCCTTGATCTTCTATTGTTCGAACATTATACTATGGGTCGTACGGATTGCAAGCGATCCGTTCCGAGCGGTTCACGCCCTCGCAATACCCGACCGGAAGGAGGTCCTATGCCCTGGGTGAACGAAGAAACGTGTGTTGGCTGTGCAGTCTGTGTGGAAGAGTGTCCGGTGGATGCGATCTCGATTTCGGATGAGAAGGCCCGGATAAACGACGATGAATGCGTACGTTGCGGCAGATGTCACGACGTATGCCCGGAAGAGGCCGTGCGGCACGACAGCGAGAAAATCCCACAGGAGATAGAGGCCAACATGGAGTGGACGAGGCGCCTGCTCCAGCATTTCGACACATCGGAGACAAGGCAGGGGCTCATCGACCGTATGAAGCGCTACTTCAACAAGGAAATAAAGGTGGCGGAACAGACAATCGAACGGCTGAATGCACTGAGCAAGGAATTGTGAGGGAAGCGTTGATGATCCGGTAAGACCAAAGATGGCCAGAACACTCCCTTGCGACGAGCACCACGAAGAGTATGAAGAATGGTTCCTGAAGAACCATCACGCCTGTCAATCGGAGCTGGCGTGCGGAACGCTCGGGCCCGAGCTGGCCAGGCTGGTGGAGCAGGGCTTCCCGAACGAGAAGAGCGTCTTCTTCACCGCTCCTCGTCCGCACCCGTCCGGTTCCCCGTGAGCCATTCCCTGATCGCGTCAGTGAAGATCGCACAGTACCGCCCGGCCTTGTGCTCGCCGACGCCGTGCACCTCGAGAAATTCGTCCCGGGTGGTGGGAACCCTCGCAGCCATGTCCCGCAGAGTCCTGTCGCTGAAGATATGATACGCGGGCCGACGGGACTTGTCCGCAAGGCGCTTCCGCAGCCTGCGAAGCACCTCGAAGAGATCGTGATCGACCCCCGCCCACGAGACCTTCGCGGCCCGCGACTCCTTCGCCTTCTTCTCCGAGGTCCTGGTCAAACGCACCTCCGTGTCCGTCCCGTTCAGGACGCGCGTTCCGTCGCTCGTGACACTCAGGACGCCGTATTCGTCATCGGACTTCGCGAGGTACCCCTGGGAGAAGAGCTGTTCGATCCAGCTCCGGATAATCGGTCTGGCGAAGTCGCCGAGAACCCCGTAGGTGCTCAGCTCGTCGTGGCCGTTGATCAGCACGCGTTCCTCCCGGGAACCGGACAGCACGCCCGCGGTGTAGTGCGCGCCGAACCGCTCGCCGAGACGAACCACGCACGAGAGTATCTTCTGAGCGGTCACGCACGCATCTTCCATCACGTCCACTTCGCCCAGGCAGATATCGCAGGCCTCGCAGCTCTTCCCGGGATACTCCTCGCCGAAGTACTCCAGAAGGCGCTTGTGCCTGCAGGTGACGCCCGTGCAGTAGTCATAGATATCGCCCAGCTTCCCCACCGCGATCTCTCGCGGCTCCGGCGGCATATCGCTCAACAGACGCTGCCAGATGTGATAGTCGCTTCCCGAGTAGAAGAGAACGCATTCGGCCTCCAGGCCGTCCCGCCCGGCGCGCCCGCTCTCCTGCTGGTAGTGCTCCACCGACTTCGGCATGCCCGTATGGACGACGAACCGGACGTTGGACTTGTCGATACCCATCCCGAAAGCGATGGTGGCGACGATGATCTCTACGTCCTCCTGGATGAAGGCCTCCTGGTTCTTCCTGCGATCCTCGTCCTCCATGCCGGCGTGATAGGGAAGCGCCCTGTAGCCGCGATCGCAGAGCTGCGCGCATAACGTATCGACATCCCTGCGCCGGATACAGTATATGATGCCGGACTCGTTCCGGTGCCGTCCGAGCACATCGCACACCTGCCGAAGGCGATTCGCGCGCCTCTGCGTCCGGAACACCAGATTCGGCCGGTCGAACGAACCCGCCAACACGTTCGGGCTCTTCAGGCGAAGCTGCTCCGCGATATCGCCGCGGACCGGCACCGTGGCCGTGGCGGTGTACGCATGGATGGCGACGTCCGGGAAGACACTCCGAAGCGCCTTCAGCTCCCGGTACTCCGGCCGGAAGTCATGCCCCCACATGCTCACGCAGTGGGCCTCATCCACGACGAAGTACCGGACACCGGTATCCCTGAGGAATCCCAGGAACCAATCGGAGAGCAGCCGCTCCGGCGACAGGTACAGCAGCTTGATCTCCCCCTTGCCCGTCTTCGACAGCGTCGCCCTCTGTTCTTCCGCGCTCATACTGCTGTCTACCCGCGCGGCCGGCACCCCGTTCTCGTTGAGCGCGTCCACCTGATCCTTCATGAGCGAGATGAGAGGCGACACGACCACCGCCATGCCCTTCCCGGCCATCACAGGCGCCTGGAAGCACAGCGACTTCCCCCCGCCCGTGGGCAGCACCACGATGGAGTCCCGCCCCCCGGCGACCGCCGCCATCGCCTCGCCCTGCAGGGGACGAAGCGTCTCGTACCCCCAGTACTTCCGGATGATGTCAAGATGGCTGTTCAACGTGACCAGTACTCCCCGTATGCGACGACCAACCAACCCACGTCATTGAAGAATACCCCCTGTGAAGCCCAAGTCTAACCCTTCAAGATTTTGAGCTAAGGGTCAGGAACTGATGATGATCTCCTCCAACGGCCGCTTCGGCACGTGGTGAACGTCCTCTTCGTCGCGCCAGTACTTGATGTCCCCGTCCGGCCCGGTCTCGTCGAGCACCACCTTTTCCTTCGGCGTGCCGAGCGCGACTACGAGAAGGATCTCGAGATGGGACGGTATCGCGAGCGCCTCGCGGAGCTTCTCCCTCTTCACCGAGCCGACCATGCACCCACCCAGCCCCTTCTCCGCCGCTCCCAGCAGTATGCTCTGCGCCGCGATGCCGTGATCGCACCCGGCCGACTGGCATATCTCCGTGTCGCACAGTATCACGATGTACCCGGACGGCCGCTCCCCCTCCGCCGGCCCCGGCCAGTCCGTGAGGAAGCCGGCCCACGCCAGGCAGGGGAATATCCGGGCATTCGTCTCCGCATCACACGAAAGGAAGTATTTCAGCGGCTGCACGTTACTCCCCGACGCGGATAGTCTCGCCAGGTCCACCAGCCCCTTCAGCGTCTCCCGATCGATCGCCTTCTCCTCGTGAAACCTCCGATAGCTTCGGTTCCTCAGCAGCAGATCCCTGAGTTCCATTGCACTGTCTCCTTTTCTCTCACGTACACGGTAATGCGAGAGGGTCAGCCTGACACGTCTTCCGACGAGCGTCTCCATCGCTCCTCGATCGCAGCTTGTTCTCTCTCGCTGAAATCCCTCCCATACAACCGACGGAACACGGCAACCCTGATCTCGTCTGGAGAGATTCCGGGATTCTCATTGACGATGGAATCCCTGACTATCTGAACGGCGGTGTCGATCATCGAACACCCCTTTCGAATGCGTTCTTCCCCCGGAAGAGCCATCAGGCTCTTCTTGTACATTCGGTCGACTTT
>CAYMFW010000069.1:0-22249 GCA_964389785.1 uncultured Planctomycetota bacterium | reverse complement strand
GAAGAAAATCGAACGGCGCGTGGGCGGGGGGGGACACTCCGCCCACGTGCCGCCTTTATGCTAAGATGCGCATCTATGAGGAGCTGAATATGGCGGATATGAGTACAACCAGGAACTTCTGCATCGTGGCGCACATCGACCACGGCAAGTCGACGCTGGCCGACCGCATGCTGCTGCTGGCCAAGGCGGTGACCGTGAGGGATTTTCGCGACCAGATGCTGGACGCAATGGACCTGGAACGGGAGCGGGGGATTACGATAAAGGCGAGCGCGGTCACGTTCCGCATCGAGCACGAGGGAACACAGTACACGCTGAATCTGATAGACACGCCGGGCCATGTGGACTTCCACTACGAGGTCTCCCGGAGTCTTGCCGCGTGCGAGGGGGCGCTCCTTCTGGTGGACGCGACGAGCGGGGTGCAGGCGCAGACGATAGCCAACGCGTACAAGGCGATAGACGCCGGGCTCGCGGTGATTCCCGCCGTGAACAAGATAGACATGAGCGCGGCGAATCCGGATACCGCGTCGGAGGAGCTTGCGCATCTTCTCTCCTGTGACGCCGCGGACGTCCTGCGCGTGAGCGCGAAGGCCGGGACCGGCGTCGAGCGGGTATTCGACGAGATCATCTCACGCGTGCCGCCGCCGGAAGGAGATCCGGACGCGCCGCTCCGGGCGCTCATCTTCGATTCCGTCTTCGACTCGTACCGGGGCGCGGTGGTGCACATCCGAGTATTCGACGGGGCCCTCCGGGCGGGCGACGATATCATAATGCTGGGCAGCGGACAGAAGTTCCAGGTGACGGAAGTGGGGCGGTTCGTTCCCGGGAAACTGCTTTCCGAGGAGCGGCTCCAGGCGGGAGACGTCGGCTACCTGATGGCGAGCATACGCGATCCTTCCGTGGTGAAGGTGGGCGACACGGTCGCGTTGTCCAGGCGCTCCGACGTCCGGACGGTTCCCGGATACAAGGAGCCCAAGCCGATGGTGTTCTGCGGGCTGTATCCGGCCGGGGAAACCAATTTCAACGCGCTCAGAGACGCGCTGGAGACGCTCCACCTCAACGACAGCTCGTTCGTGTTCCAGCCGGAGAGCTCGCAGGCGCTCGGGCCCGGCTACCGGTGCGGCTTCCTCGGTCTTCTCCATATGGAGGTGATACAGCAGCGGCTGGAGAGGGAATCGGACATCACCGCGGTGCAGACCGCGCCGAACGTGACGTACGAGATAGTGAAGCGGGACGGGGAGACCCTGATGATACACAGCGCAGCGGAGCTTCCGGTGCCGTACGAGATACAGGAGATGAGGGAGCCGGTCTGCAGCGTCAGCCTGATCACGCCGTCGGAGTACATCGGTACGTGCATGAAGCTGGCGGAGAGCAAGCGGGGCAGGTACGTCAGCCAGGAATACCTCAGCCCTACCCGCGTCATCCTCAACTACAGGATCCCGCTCGCCGAGATGCTCTACGACTTCTACGACAAGCTGAAGTCGGGCACGCGCGGCTACGGGACGATGGACTACGAGTTCATCGGGTTCGAGACATCCGAGCTGGTGAGGGTGGATTTCATCGTGGCGCAGGAGAAGGTGGACGCGCTGGCGACGATATTTCACGAGGACGTCGCGGAGACCCGGGCGCGGGCGATAGCCAAGCGGCTGAAGAAGGAGATCCACCGGCACATGTTCGAGGTGGTGATACAGGCCGCGGTGAACAACCGGGTGGTGGTGCGGGAGTCCATCCCGGCCCTCTCGAAGAACGTCACCGGCTATCTGTACGGAGGCGACGTCACCAGGAAGCGCAAGCTGTGGGCCAAGCAGAAGGCCGGGAAGAAACGGATGAAGCAGATCGGGCGGGTGGAGCTCTCCCAGGAGGCGTTCATGGCCGTGCTGAAGATAGAGTAGGATGGGCGTTCTCGGTTTCCGAACACACGAATGCGGGAGCGGAGACCCCTTCGCTCATTCTCGGCGCCCTTTGCGGAATTGGGCGCCTCCGAGGCAGGCTTCGACCGGCCAGGGAAAGGTCCGCCTGCCGGCGGACAGCCGGTCGAACCTGGAACCCGCTCAGGGGCCTCCGCTCCCGCAGTGTCCGCAGACCGAAAACGCTCTTGTAGAGGAACGGGATGGATAGGTACGTCGTCGAGAAACACGGAACGCTGGAGGATTTTCTGTCGGTGAGGTATCCGTCGCTGTCTCTCGGGACGTTGCGCCGGGCGATGGTGGAGGGATGTGCCTGCGTGGATGGGACGGCCCGGCAGAGGAAGTGGCGGCTCCGGCCCGGCGACGTCGTCACGTTCGAGCTCAGAAACGTGCTGAAGATAGAGATCCCGCCCGAGGAGTACCCGCTGGACGTTTTGTGGGAGGACGACTTCGCTATCGTGGTGAGCAAGCCGGCGGAGCTCGGGACCATCCCGGACAGCAGGAACGGCGACACCGTTCTGCTGAGCGGGGTGTACCATATCATGGGCACCAGGCCGTTCGTGGTGCACCGGCTTGACCGGGGGACGAGCGGAGCGATAATACTCGCCAAGTCGCCGCACACCGCGAAGTTTCTGATGCTCCAGTTCGAGGGCCGCACCGTCGAAAAAGAATACCTTGCCGTGGTTGACGGGACCCCGGACGAAAACGGGGAGGTGGAGGCCCGGATAGGACGGGTGTTCGGAGGCGAGCCCCGGTTCCAGGCGGTGGAGGACGGTCTGCCGGCCAGGACCGGGTACGCCGTCGAGGAGAAACTGGGAGCCTTCAGTCTGGTGAGAGCGCGGCCGTTCACCGGGAGAACGCACCAGATACGCATCCACATGGCGCACATAGGCCATCCGCTCGCGGTCGATTCGCTGTACGGGGCGCGGGACGTTCTCAGGAAAGGTGACATCGAGAAGAGCGGCGGCGAGGACGTGGTGATGGGTCGTCTTACCCTCCACGCGGAGCGGATCGTTTTCGACTCTCCCTCGGGCGAAAGGGTGGACGTGCGGTCCCCTCTGCCGGAGGATTTTTCGCGCACTCTGAAGGAACTTCGAGGGGCTGGAGGTGGCGCATAACTGCTGAAGCAGTATTGACAAACAGCGAAATCGAGGGTATACTCGGGAGATCACAGGGAACTCGGGAGAGGACGATTTGACCGGTCAGGAATCGAAGAACAAGTCTCAGGGGGCGCACTCCCCGAGCGATGCCCGGAAGGCGATCGAAGGGTATGAGATAATCGCCAAGATCGGCCAGGGAGGCATGGGCGCGGTCTACAAGGCGAAACAGCTCAGCATGGACCGCATCGTCGCTATGAAGATCCTGCTTCCGTCCCTGGCCAGGGATGTGGACTTCGTTCACCGCTTTCTCCGAGAGGCCCGCGCCGCGGGGAGACTCCAGCACCCCAACATCGTGACCGGAATAGACGTCGGCGAGTCGAACGGCTACTACTACTTCGCGATGGAGTACGTGGAGGGCCGAACGGTCTCCGACCTGCTCGACACGTCGGGCAAGCTGGACGAGAAGGAGGCGTTCAGGATCGCTTCTCACATGGCATCGGCTCTTCAGCAGGCGCATCAGCGCGGGCTGGTTCACCGTGACATAAAGCCGGAGAACATAATGGTCACCGGGAACGGGACAGCGAAGCTCATGGATCTCGGTCTCGCGAAGTCGGTGAACGAGGACGTGAAGGTGACGGCCGCCGGCATGGCCGTCGGCACGCCTCACTACGTCAGCCCGGAGCAGGCGCGCGGGGAGGATGACTTGGACATCCGGAGTGACATCTACTCGCTCGGCGCCACTCTCTACCACATGGTGACCGGCAGCGTCCCGTTCGACGGCAAGAGCGGAGCGGTGATAATGACGAAGCACCTCACCGACGCGCTGGAGCCCCCGCACCACAGAGACCCCGACGTGTCCGCGGGCGTGTCGAAGGTGATTCAAAAGATGATGGGCAAGGAGCCGGAACAGCGGTACCAGACTCCGGAGGAGCTCGCCGAGGATATCAATCGGGTGATGGCAGGAAAGCCGCCGCAGGTGAAGACGACCGGTGTGCGAGGGCGCCGCCTGGTGGACACGGACCGGGCGGACGTCATGGCGGTGAAGGGGGAACTGGCGCGCCGCGAGAGGGTGAAGGCGGGAGTGAAGGCGGCTCCCGCAAGGAAGATGTCGCCCGCGGCCATTGCCGGCATCGCCGCGGCGGGCGTCGCGGTGCTGGTGATAGGCTTTCTGCTCACGAGAGGAGGCGAGGAGGCGACCGCGCCGGATCAGGGCGGAAAGATGACGGTGCCCCCGGGCCGGAGCGAGAAGGACGAGCGCCTCCAGGACATGATGGACAAGGCCGGCAAGTGGGAGATGGATCACTCCGGTGATTATGAGGGCACGATCGCGAGGTACGAGGAGGTGAGCCGGGAGGGCATCGGCACCGTCTGGGAGATGAGAGCGAAAGACGCGGCGAAATCCGTCCGCGCGAAGCGGAAGAAGGTCGCGGAGGAGCTGTTCGACGAGATCGCCGGACGGGCCGAGAGGCTCGCGGAGTCGGGTGATTACGACGCGGCGATATCGACGTTCAGGAAGCTGCCGGAAGGGTTCGAGAAGATTCTCAGGGAGGGTTCGAAGGAGGCGATAGAGACGCTGAAGATAGACGCGAGCACGAAAATCACGAAGGGCCTCGAGGAGGCGGAGAAGCTGTTCGAGAGCGCAAGGCCCGACAGGGGGGTGGCGCAGCTGGAGCGGATATCGAACATCAAGTACCGGCCGCTGACGGCGAAGATCGCCGCGGCGCGCGCCAGGCTGATGAAGGGCAAGCGGGACATCGCGGAGATGGAACACAGGCGCGCGAAGGAAGCAGCGCGAAAGAAGCTGCAGTCGTACTGGGACCGGTTCGACGGGAAGATATGGGCCGGGGACGGCCCCGGGGCGGAGGCAGTTCTGGGAGAGGCGGACGCCGACGCGGACCTGAAGAAGGCGGGGTCCGCGGTGAGGAGAGACGACGTACTGTCCGGGCTCAAGGAGGTCCTTGCCGGATTCAAGGAGGTCTCCGGTGCGAAGCCGACGCTGAAGAGCGCGCTGAAGGCGCTTGCGGGGTCCCAGGTGACGCTCGGCACGATCGGCGGGGAGAAGACCGGCAGGATAATCGAGGTTCGGGACGACGCCGTCGTGCTGGAGGTGGCGGCGGGCGGCACGACGATCACGACGCACCGGATCCGCTTCTCGAACCTGACCGAGAAGACGAGGGTCCGGCTGGTGATGCCTCCCGAGCCGAAGACGCGTCCCGGCTGGATGGCCCTTGCGGTGATCTGCATCGGAAGGAAGGATGTCGAGGTCGCGGCAAGGGCGCTGCTGAAGGTTCCCGAGAGCGTTCTGCATCCCCATTACCGGGCGAAGGTAGACGTGCTGAAGGTGGCCGAGGTGGAATCGGCGGCGAAGGAGTTCTGGGAGTGGAAGATCGATCCCTTCGTTACCATCGAGCTCAACGAGCGCACCGGTGAAATGGCGAGGCAGAGGATGTACGAGTTCCTGGACAAGTACGGCCGCACCAGCTTCAAGAAGAGCGTCGAATTGAAGCTGGATCAGCTGAAGAAGAACATATCGAAGGCTCTCCCTTACGCGCTGCCCATCGAGGAGACCGGAACGCTGAAGAAGAAGAGCCCGTGAATTCCAGCAACATCAAGACGCTTGCCGTATGCATGCCGGTATATAACGAGCGCGACACGATCGAGGAGATCGTAGCCAAGGTGCTCTCCGTGGGCGTTTCCCTCGATCTGCGTCTCTACATCACCGACGACTGCAGCACGGACGGCACCGACGAGATTCTGAAAAAGATCGCCGGTGACAATCCGGGAAAGGTATTCGTCGAGCGGCAGGACAGGAACATGGGCAAGGGCGCCGCGGTCAATCGCTGTCTCGCGAGCGCCGACGGCGACGTGCTCCTGATCCAGGACGCGGACATGGAATACGACCCGAACGAATACCCGAAGCTGCTGGAGCCCATTCTGAAGGGCGAGACGGACGTGGTGTTCGGATCCCGGTTCACGAGCGGGCGTCCGGAGGGCGCGGCGAAGCTGCTCTACGCCGGAAACCGCGGGCTGACCTTCGCATTCAACGTGGTGCACGGCACCCGTCTCACCGACATGGAGACGTGCTACAAGGTGTTCCGGAAAGAAGTCGTCTCTTCCATACGCATACGCTCGAAGCGCTTCGGCATAGAGCCGGAGATCAGTGCGAAGATACGGCGCCGCGGCTACGATATCGTCGAGGTTCCGATCTCCTATCGTCCGAGGAGCTATGAGGAGGGGAAGAAGATAGGTGTGAAGGACGGCCTGACCGCGCTGTGCGCCATCTTCTGGTTCCGCTTCTTCGAATAGCGGCGGCACGGAGGCAGCAGGTTCCTTCACTCATTCTCGGCGCCCTTTACAGAATTGGGCGCCTCCCCCTCGACGGGGCTCGGGGGCCCTGAGCTTGCCGAAGGGCGAGGCAAGCTTCGACCGGCCAGGGAAAGGTCCGCCTGTCGGCGGACAGCCGGTCGAACCTAGACCCGTTCAGGTACCTGCTGCCTCCGTGCCGCCGGCTGTTGCCTATTGAACACGCGGCCGTAAGGACGTAGACTACCTTGCTATGAAGGTTGGAATAGTTGGAGGTGGGAACGTCGGGGCGACGCTGGCGCTGTACACGGCGCAGAGCGACCTGGCGGACGTGATGCTGCTCGACGTGGTCGAGGGCATGCCGCAGGGTAAGGCGCTCGACATGATGCAGGCGCGGACGGTGCTTGGGTTCTCGTCGCGGATCACCGGCACGAATGACTACAGGGACCTGGCCGGCTGCGACGTCGTGGTGATAACGGCCGGCTTCCCGCGGAAGCCGGGGATGAGCCGGGACGATCTCGTGACAAAGAACGCCGAGGTGATCACAGCCGTCTGCACGAGCGTGAAGGATGTCTGTCCCGACTGCATCATAATCATGGTGACCAACCCGCTGGACGTTATGAGCTACCTGGCCATGAAGGTGACCGGATTTCCGCGGGAGAGGGTGCTCGGCATGGCCGGCGTGCTCGACGCGGCCAGATTCCGCACGTTCATCGGCATGGAGCTGAATGCCCACCCGAACGGCATATCCGCGATGGTGCTCGGCGGCCACGGAGATTCGATGGTCCCCGTCGTCGAGGGTGCGACGGTCGATTCGAAGCCGCTGAAGGAAGTGATGGGCGGAGACCGGCTGGACGCTCTGGTGGAAAGAACGCGCAAGGGAGGCGCTGAGATCGTTTCCCTCCTCAAGACCGGGAGTGCGTACTACGCGCCCGCCGCCTCCGTCTTTCTGATGCTCCAGGCGATAAAGAAAGGCTCAGACGAATTGCTGCCGGTATCCGTCCTGCTCCAGGGGGAATACGGCATCGACGGGGTGTTCGTCGGGGTCCCGGTACGGCTCGGCCCCGGGGGGCTGGATTCCGTGGAGGAGCTTTCACTCGAGGATCGGGATCTCTCCGCGCTGCAATCATCGGCGAGCGCGGTGAAGGTTCTGTGTGAGTCACATTTCGGTCAGGGATGAGCGAACTCAACGCGAAGAACGTGAAGCTTTCCGACATAGATCTCGACGATCTCTCCTTCTCGGTCGGCGATCCGAACCCGGACCAGAGCCTGAACGAATCGGTTCGGCTCACCAGCGTGGTGAATCCTCCCCTTCTCATCGAGAACGGAAAGGGGACTGGACGGTACGTCGTGGTGTGTGGCCACCGGCGGCTCCGCGCGGCGAGGGACGCGGGAGTGTCGGAGATCGCGGCGTCCGTGCTCGACGGGACGCGTGCGGAGGCGGTGATAATCGCGGCGGCCGATCACGCGTGCAACCGGAAACTTTCCGCCGCCGACATGGCGAAGCTTGTGGCGCTGGCGGCCGGCGCCGGCATGAAGGATGAGGAGATCCGGGACCAGATGCTTCCGGTGTTCGGTCTGAAGCCGTCCCGGCGCCTGCTCGACGGCCTGCTGTTCCTGAAGGATCTGTGTGAGCTTCCCGGCGCCGAAGCGGTCTCCCTGTCCGCGCTTCCGTATCTTCTTAGGATGGGAAGAGATGCGGCGAAGGAGGCGGCCCGGCTGTTCTCCCTGCTGAGGCCGAGCACGAGCTATCAGAAGGAGATCCTGTCTCTGGTGGAAGAGATCGCTCTTCGGGAGGGCGTTCCCGCGGCCGAGGTGGTAGTGGGGCAGACGGAAGGGCTTCCGAAGGACTCGCCGAGGGCCAGGAAGGTGGAGAAGGTGAGGAATTCCCTCTTCGTGAGACGGAATCCGAGACTGTCCGGATACGAAAAGGAGTTCGAGAAGGCCGTGAACGGGGTCGATGCGGGGCCGAATGTTTCCTTGAGGCACGACGCGGCCTTCGAGACGCCTGGTATCACGGCGGAGCTTACGTTCGAGAGCAGGAAGGAGCTGGAAGATGCGGTGAAGAGGCTGGAAGGTTCTCTGGAGAACGGATCGATGGACAAACTCATCGATGTATGTCGTTGTGAGGTAAAGATTCCCGAAGACTCGTCCGATAAATGTAGAGGCGTTCGCGCCCAGGAGGACAAGGATGCTTGAGATTACGTTGGTTCGCGCCCGTGAGATACTGGATTCACGAGGGAATCCGACCGTCGAGGCGGAAGTGGTTGTCGAGGAGGAGATTGTAGGAAGGGCCGCGGTCCCGTCCGGTGCATCCACGGGGTCGCACGAGGCGCTTGAGCTTCGCGACGGCGACGACAACCGGTACCTGGGCAAGGGTGTCACCAAGGCCGTCGGAAACATCAACGGACCGATCGCGGACCACATCACGGGCATGGACGTATCCTCACAGGCGCTCGTGGACGCGGCGATGATCGATCTGGACGGTACTGAGAACAAGGGAAAGCTCGGCGCGAACGCGATCCTGGCCGTCTCGCTCGCGACCGCGAAGGCGGCGGCGGACGCGCACGGCCTTGCTCTCTACAAGTACCTCGGGGGATCGAACGCCCGGGTGCTGCCCGTTCCGCTGATGAACATACTCAACGGCGGGTCACACGCGGACAACAACGTGGACCTGCAGGAATTCATGATCGCGCCGGCCGGCTTCAGCTGTTTCGCGGACGCCCTGAGGGCGGGCGCGGAGGTGTTCCACAACCTCAAGAAGATACTAAAGAGCAAGGGATTGAGCACCAGCGTCGGCGACGAGGGCGGCTTCGCCCCGAATCTCTCCTCCAACGAGGAGGCGCTCAAGGTCATCGTGGAGGCGATCGAGGCCGCAGGGTACGGCCCGGGTCGCGAGATCTACCTGGCGCTGGATCCGGCCGCGTCCGAGTTCTACGGGGATGGGAAGTACAATCTCCAGGCGGAGGGAAGAAGCCTTTCGTCCGGGGAGATGATCGATTTCTACATGGACCTGGTGGACAAGTATCCCATCGTCTCCATCGAGGACGGACTGGCGGAGGACGACTGGGACGGTTGGACCGCCTTCACGAAGAAGGCGGGGGACAGGATCCAGCTGGTGGGCGACGACCTGTACGTGACGAACACCAAGCGGCTCGGGAAGGGCATAGAGCTCGGCGCGAGCAACTCGATCCTGATAAAGGTGAATCAGATCGGATCGCTGACGGAGACGTTCGACGCGATCGACATGGCGACGCGCGCCAACTTCACGTCCGTCGTGTCGCACAGGTCCGGCGAGACCGAGGATTCGACGATAGCCGATATAGTGGTGGCGAAGGGCACCGGGCAGATAAAGACCGGCTCGGCCTGCCGTTCGGAGAGAATCTGTAAGTACAATCAGCTTCTGAGGATCGAAGAGGAACTCGGCTCCGAGTCCATCTACGGGGGCAAGTATTGGCCGAAACTGAAAAGCTGAGCGACATTCGCTTCCAGTTGGCGACCGCGGTAGGCGTATCGCTGGCGATACTGTTGTACGTTTATCTGCCCGCCTCCCATCAGCTTCGGCTGCTGCGTAAGGAGCTTGCCGAGACCTCGTCGCAGGTTTCCCGGACCTCCGAGCAGGTCGGGAGGCTTCGCGCCGAGAAGGAGGCCCTGGAGACCGATCCTCTGTACGTTGATAGAGTAATAAGAGAAGATCTGCGCATGGTGCGCCCCGGAGAGGTGCTCCATCGAGACATTGCCGATTCAACCTGCAACTGAACAATCCGGCACGACGGGTCGCTCCGACCTGGCTGAAGGCCTGCGCAAGCTCAGCGTGTTTCCCGACGCTCCTCGCCGCCCCCGCCGGAGGCCGCCGTATCGGATAATCGCCGCTGTGATACTCCTGGCGGGAGCGGCGGTCTTCACCCGGTGGCTGTCCAGGGAGTTGCCGCCGGCGGTGCTCCGCGTCAGCTGGCCCGACTTCCTGGATTCCGACGAGACGTGGCATTGCGACGTCAATACCTGCCGGTTTCTCGTGATCGTCTCCCCCGGGGGGACCGTGAGCGTCCGGGCGGAAGCGGAGTCAGGCGCGTTTCACAGCTCGGACATCGGTACGGTGGAGGGTATCAGTACGTCGTTCGCGGGGCCGGAGGAGGGAAGGTGCACACGTGTCCGATTCGTCGGCGTGGACGATGAGAAGCAGAGGGTGGAGTGCCGGCTCGCAATACTCTCCGTGAAACGGGGCAGCCCCGGCGAGATCCTCGGAGAGAAGAACGCCGGTGCGTATTCGGACCCGAAGAAGTCCAAAACGAAGAAGATCAGGACCCATCCTGACCGGTACGCCCCTCCGCAGTGGTGGGTCCCCGTGTCCGGGCTGGAGCTGTGGCCGATCTCCAAAGACTTCCTGCTCGGCGATCTCATGGGAGACCGGCTGGGGAGGAAGAGTACGCCCCCCTGGATCGCGCTCGACTACCGGCTGGTATGGAAGCTGCAGGCGATACAGAACGCTCTCGGCGAGCAGGGCATCGCCTACAGGAGCATGAAGGTGATAAGCGGCTTTCGCGAACCGAAGTATAATCGATCGAAAAGGATAGGAGGAAGCAGGTTCAGCCGCCATCAGTACGGCGACGCCGCCGATTTCATCGTGGACCGGAACCGGGACGGGAAGTGGGATGACCTGGACGGCGATGGGGACGTGGATTTCGGCGACGTGAAGCCTGTGGCGAGACTCGTCGAGGACCTGGAGATGGACGGGTACACCGTCCCCGGAGGCATCGGCGCGTACCGGGGCTCCGACGGCGGCGTGCTCGGCAGCGTGCACGTGGACTGCCGCGGCTTTCCCGCGCGGTGGGGAAGCGGGTGGCGAAAGGGAAAGCGCACGGCTATCGAATGGTGGTCGGAGAAGTACAAGGCGCCCGACGAGTCCGATGAAGGGAACTCCAAATCCCCTTGAAATCTCCGTCCGGATGTGAGAGATTCTTCCCGGAGGAATACTATGCCACAGCCGCTCGTTGATCTTTCGGGGGTCGATCTTGATGCCCTGGAGATGAGCATCGAGGAAGTGCGCACGTACAACGCGCAGCGATACGAGATGGAACAGCTCGACGGGGTGATCTGCGTCGATCTGGACGGCGGATTCGCCGTCGCGTACCGGGATGTCCGTGACGACGCGTTCTGGGTAAAGGGACACATACCGGGGCGTCCCCTGTTGCCGGGCGTACTGATGATCGAGTCGGCTGCCCAGCTAAGCTCGCTCTACTACAAGATCATCACCAAAGACGACAGGTTTCTCGGGTTCGGCGGCGTCGAGAACGTCAAGTTCCGGGGCGCGGTCGTGCCCGGACAGAGGGTTATCATCGTATCGAGGGTGATCGAGGTGAAGAGCCGCAAGGCCGTCTTCGACACCCAGGGGCTGGTCGACGGGAAGATCGTCTTCGAGGCCCGCATCATCGGCATGCCTCTTTAGCCCGGGTTGGCCGTTTTCCTGCTTCGCTCCTCCCGCCTGATTCTTCACGCCTTGACATTGGAGAAACCCGGGGTATAGTCAATGGAAGGGGGAGCATGAGGAGGGCTGTCATGAGAAACCGCGAAGGTCATATCATTTGTCTATCCATGATCATAGCGCTGCTGTCCGTGTGCGCGGGCGCGGCCGACACGGTCACCCTCAAGGAGGGCAGGGTCGTCGAGGGAAAGATCGTCAGGAAGACCGAAGATGCCGTTCAGATCGAGGTGACGAAAGGCGATTTGAAGGCGGTGTCCCACTACTCGACGGACGAAGTCGCCCGCGTGGAATACGGCGCCTCGCCCGCCGAAGCCCTGGAGAAGGAATTCCAGAGCCGCTTCGAGGCGACGGAGAACACCGCCGACGCATGGTACGCGCTCGGCAGGTGGTGCTCCGAGCAGTTCCTCGCGAGAAAGGCCGAACAGGCGTACCGGAAGGCGCTGGAGCTCGATTCCGATCACGAGCAGGCCAGGCGCGCGCTCGGGTACGTGCTCTACGAAGGCCGTTGGATCAGCGAGGAAGACGTGATGATAGCCAAGGGCTTCGTGAAGTTCGAGGGCAAATGGGTGTCGCCGGAGGAGCGGGACCGCGTTCTGGAGACGCGGCGCCAGGCGGAAGAGAAACGAAGGGCCGAAGCCGAGGAGAGGGCACGGAAGATACAGGCGGCCAGAGACGAGCTGGAGAAGCGTCGACTCGCCAGACAGATAGCCCGGATGGAGGAGAAGATGGAGCGGAACATAAACCGGGAGGTATACGACTCCGCCTACACTCCCGCCTACCATCCGGTTCACGGCACCGTCTACGTGCCGGTCTTCATCGGGCTGCCCCGCACGATAGTCGCGCCTCCGCAGAGGTGCGAGCCGAACCTGTCGATTACCGGGAAGTACAGGTTCGGCCGCGGGCGCGTCGATTTCGAGCTGGACCTGTAGCTCCGATCAGAAGGCGATGCCCAGAGCCGTTATCAGGATCAAATCGTTTTCCCTGACACCGGGAGGCGGATCGTTGTCGTACCGGTCCGCTGCCGAGACGATCAGCGAGATCCTCCCGGACAGCTTGGACTTGAGGGCGGCCTCTGCGTTCAGTATCCAGTTTTCGGACTCGGCGAGGTCCTGGTCCACCGACACCTGGAACGTGAACAGCAGGTTGTCGGACAGGTTTCGGGAGTAGTCGAGACCGGCGGTGGCGGAGGTGTAGTCCTCGTCTTCCATTCCTATCCCGTAGTCCTCCATCGTCCACGCGATACCGAAACGGCCGCTGAGCCTGGTCTTTTCCGTATCCAGGAACTTCCGGCCGACACCGGCAGCCAGGCGGATGCCGACGTCCAGGTTCCTGAATTCGTCGTAGTAGGCCCCGCCCTCGCAGTAGCTGAAGAACTTCTTGGTGTGGAAGTAGCTGAAGCGGACCAGGGACTCGCCCTTGTTCGTCGTCTCGTTCCCGTCCGTCTCTCCGTAGAGGAGCTGGCCGGAGGCTTCCAGCAGATTCTTCTCCGTCTTTCTGGCCGCCGCCGCGGAGATGCTGAGGGATGTACTGTCCGTGTTGCCCGAGGTCTGGGTCCATCCGAAGTTGAGGTTGCCGGACCATTTCGCCCGCTCGGCCGCCAGCTTTTCGTTCCTCTGGGGCGCGGGTTCCTCCTGAGCCGCATGGAGCAGGGCGCACAACAGTATGGCCGGGACGCACGCCAGCATGGTTACTTTCATCCGCATTTCTCCCTTCACCGAGGAGGCATCGTACTGTGCGGGCAACCGGCGCGCAAGGGTATTGCCTGGAGTGCTCGCGGATGGTACCGTACCCGACTGAACGGAGATGCTATGCTCGGAGCAATTGCGGGAGACATAATAGGCTCGGTCTACGAGCACCACAACGTGAAGACGGAGGACTTTCCTCTCTTCTCGGAACGCTCCACGTTCACGGACGACACCGTCCTCACCGTGGCGACGGCGGAGACGCTTCTCTACGGCGGCGACTACGACGTGAAGTACCGGATGTACTACCAGCTGTATCCCGATCGCGGATACGGCGGATCCTTCCGGCTGTGGGCCCGGTCCCCGGACGCCGGTCCGTACGCCAGCTTCGGAAACGGCTCCGCGATGAGGGTGAGCCCGGTCGGCTACGTCTATGACGAGAAAGAGATGGTGCTCGACGAGGCGGAGCGGAGCGCCGAGGTGACCCATAACCACGAGGAAGGGATCAAGGGGGCGCAGGCGGTCGCGGCCGCGGTGCTGATGGCCAGGAGGAGAGAGGGCAAGCGTGCGAGAGCAGAATACGTAGAGAAGCGCTTCGGGTACAACCTGAGGGATACCATCGAGAATCTGCGCCCCGGGTACCGGTTCGACGTCACCTGCCAGGGCAGTGTTCCCCAGGCCATCATCGCCTTCCTCGAATCGGGCGATTACGAGGATGCCGTTCGCAAGGCGGTGTCCCTCGGAGGCGACAGCGATACGATCGCATGCATCGCGGGCGGCATCGCCGGCGCGTACTACCGAGGAGTGCCGGACGAGATCGCAAACAAGGCTTGTTCTCTGCTTGACGAGCGGCTGAAGGGGATCGTGATGGAGTTTCAGGAGGCGTACGGCCCGTGAGAATTCGTTGTCGAGGAAGGTCTCTGGCCGTGTTTCTCCTGCTCTCAGCCTTCGCCGCCGCCGCGGAGGAATGGAGGCCGGTCGGGCTGTCGGGGGGCGGGGCGATGTTCGCGCCGGCGATATCGCCGCTGGACTCGAAGAAGATGATGATCAACTGCGATATGAGCGCCGCGTACCTGTCGAGCGACGGCGGCCTGAACTGGAAGATGATTCATCATCTGCAGCTCACCGGGAATACCTGCTGCCGGCCCGCGTTTCACCCGAAGGATCCCGGGACGATATTCGCGGCGTCGGGATGGAACGGGAAGCTGAAAGTGAGCCGTGACGGCGGGACCACGTGGAACGACACCGGCGAGGGCCTGCCGGGCGGGCTGCGCGGAGAGATCGCGATAGACCCCGGCGCCCCGAAGCTGATGCTCGTCGGCGCCGGCGAGGATGTGTGGCTCTCCTCGGACGCGGGAGCGTCGTGGACGAAGTGCGCCGGGCCGAGCGGCGAGGCGGTCGGATTCCATTTCGACCGGGGAAGTCCGGACGGCCGGCGGGTGATGTTCGCGGCGACGAAGAAGGGCGTCTGGCGCTCGAAGGACGGCGGTACGACGTGGAGTGAGAAAACGAAGGGCCTTCCCTGGCTGGACCTGCATCACTTCAGCGGCGGGTCGAACGAAAAGGAATGCGTTCTCTACTGCTCGGTGCCGAGCAGGGCGCAGGGCGGCAGGTTCGCCGGAGGTGTATACTCGTCCTCGGATCGCGGTGAGACGTGGGTTTCCGCCATGGGCGAGGGGATGAATACCGACACGAAGCCGGCGGACCAGTGGTCCATGGGCCCGATCGCGCAGTACCTGTGGGTGCTGACGACGAACGGGAAGCCGCGCACCGTCTACGCGCTCAATACGAATACCGGGGTGAAGCCGCCTCATCACGCCAGCGTGTACCGCTCCGACGACGCGGGAAAGACGTGGAAGGCCACGTTCACGCCCGACCCCCGGTTCGGCGGCATGAACGTCGGCTACAACTGGCAGGTGGCGAACATCAACCAGCACTATCAGGAGAGACCGTTCGGCGCCGCGGTGTGTCCGACGAATCCCGACTGGGTGATCCACTGCGGGAGCGGGCTGTGCTACGTCACCGACGACGGCGGTCGGTCGTGGAGGCCGGGCCACACCCGGCTCGCGCCCGGGGCGCCCGAGAAGGGGGAGGAGTCCCGGTGGCTGTGCAACGGGTTGGTCGTCACCAGCACCTGGAACTACTACGTGGACCCGTTCGAGCCCGGCCGCCACTACATCGCCTACACGGACATCGGCTTCGCCCGGTCGATGGACGCCGGAAAGACGTGGAACTGGTGGGGAGTGGACCGCTGGACGCCCTGGAGGAACACCTGCTACGAGCTGGCCTTCGACCCGCGCGTGAAGGGCAGGGTGTGGGGCGCCTTCAGCAACGTCCACGACATCCCCAACGCGAACATCATCATGGGGCGTCACCGCTCCTCCGGGCCCGGGGGGATCTGCCTGAGCACCGACTTCGGCGGGACGTGGAAGGAGTCGAACAGCGGCCTTCCCATCGCGCCGGCGCTCTCGGTCGTCCTGGACCCGAGAAGCGTCCCCGGCAAGAGGATCCTCTACGCGTCCGTATGGGACCACGGCGTGTTCAAATCGGCGGACGACGGGAAGACGTGGCGGAAGAAGAGCAAGGGGCTCGGGCACGTCGAGAACATGAGGGTATGCCGGCTGATACTGCACCCGGACGGAACGCTCTACGTGCTCGTCACCGGCAAGAGGCAGGGCGATCGGTTCATTCCCGAAGGTGCCGGCCTGTACGTCTCGAAGGACGGCGGAGAGAACTGGAAGGCGATCACTAAGCCGGGCCAATTCTTCTGGCCGGTGGACTTCAGCGCGGATCCGTCCGACAGCCGGGTCGTTTACCTGGGGGCGGCCGACGCGCGCAGGCAGGCCGAACAGGGGGGGCTGTACCGCACCCTGGACGGGGGGAAGACGTGGAAGCTGCTGGCGCGCAAGGGGTCGCGTCACTTCGGCGCGTACTTTCACCCCCGGAAGAAGGAGTGGCTGTACATGACACTGTGCGAAAGCGGCCCCGCGAAGTGGAAAGAGCCCTACGAGGCGAGTCTGTGGCTGAGCAGGGACCGGGGCAGCACATGGAAGCCGTTCGAGTCTCTTCCGTTCCGCAACATCCAGCGGGTCCATTTCGATCCGAAGGACTCGACGCGCATGTACGTAACCACCTTCGGAGGAAGCGTCTGGCACGGTCCGGCGGAGCCCCAGTCCGGACCAGGAGCCATTCCTTGACAAACGGCGTCAAAGGCGTTTAATCTACGCCTGCAGGTACTCCAACCAGAAGGGAGGAACGAGATGCCGAAGAGGTGGTCGGAACTCACGACATGTTCCATGATTCTCACGGTGGCCGCTCTCGCGATCGCATGCGGCGGAGGCGGCGGAGGGGGAGGCGGCACCGGCGTGACCCCGACCCTTCAGATCACCGAGGACAACGCCGACAACGTGGCCGGGGCGGTCTGCGGCGGCACCATCTCCCTGATGATCGCCACCCAGGAATCGCCGGTCGAGAAGCCGGGCGCGTCACCCGCGGCCGGTTTCGGCATGATTCCGCTCCTCCAGGACATCATCGTGCACGCGATAACCGAAGAGGTGATCTACTACGACCTCGGAGGGACCGCGACGATCACGCTGACGGACAGGGACGACAGCCGCGATCTGTCACGGGACGACAGGATCACCGCCGTCTACAACGAGGCCCGGCAGGCCAATAACTACGTGGACGGCGCGATCACGATGCAGATCGACCAGCTGGTCAGGAACGAGGACACCGACTACGTGAACGTAAGGGCATCCGTGTCCGTCGTCAACCTGGTGGTCGGCTACGTGAATCAGACGAGGGAGCTGGACGGGGAATACACGCTCTCGATGCAGATCACTCCGGCCACCGGCACCGCGGTCGCCACGATCCGTGGAACCTCTCTGGAGGTGACGGAGGGCGCTCTGGACTGGACCATCCTGAACTTCGAGGTCTACTACAGGACCGATTCGCAGGAGGACACGTACGAGTACAGGAGTTCCGGCGGCATCGAAGGCACCGACATCGGCGGCACGGTGTCCTACCGCACCGTGACGGTGTTCGAGGGGGCGACGCTGCAGTACCCGACCACCGGCTCCATACAGATCCTCGGGACCGAAAACTCGAAGCTTACCGTGTCCGCCGTCGACAACGTGTGGGTGGCGATCTCGCTCGACGCGGACGGGAACAACACCCCGGACTATCAGAACCAGCCTACGTGGGCCGAGCTGCTGGCCGGTGACTGACGGGGACTTGCCGACGGGGACGGAGTCAGGCAATCAAGTCAGCAGCAACAGAGGCGCACCGGACGTGAATCCTCGATATGCCCTCGCACTGTTTCTCGTTTCCGCGGTCCTTGTCGCGGCGGCATCCGCCGAAGAGAAGCCGAAGTTCTCCCTGGGCATGCACGACCCCGGCGCCCAATGGGTGCGCGAGGGAACCTGGGCGGGCATCGGCGTGCAGGGATACCTCGACGGCCCACGCCTGTCCACCCGCAGCGGCAGCGGTCCGAGCCCGGGCGGCTGGTTCGACGACGGTGCCCGGTGCGGGGGCCGGTTCATCTACCGTGAGTACGACAAGGAAACGGAATGCGTCCGCACGGCCATCGGCAGCACCCGCGGATACCTTGACGGTCCCTTCACCCGCGCCCGCTTCGGAGGGTGGGGATACGTTCACGGGCTGAAGGCCGCTCATTCCTCCGACAGGAGGTATATATGGTTCATCGATCATTACTCGGGCGGCGTGCTGCGGCGGATCGACTGGGAAAAAGAGGAGGTCGTGACAATCAGCAGGGAGGTGGTCGATCTCAAGGCGATGACCGCCGACAAGGAAGGCAACCTGTATCTCGCCAAGACCGGCGCGGCGGTCATCATGGATACGAACGGCCAGACCCGCACCGTGAAGCTCGAGGTTCCGGACGGCAAGATGTACAGTCACGGCTTCACCGTCAGTCTCGACGGCGTGCACAACCGTCTGTACGGGATGAACCGCAACGGGCCGAACGGCTGGTACGTGTGGTACTGGGACATGTCGGCGGACGGGAAGTTCACCGGCGTACTTCCGTCACCCTCGCTCGATCCGAAGGCGAAGACCAGGCCGCTCAACGCCACCGGTCCGTTCAACGGATGCAAGCTGCACTGTCCGTCCGGGTTCAGCTTCGGAGGCCACACCGATGTCCACAACCCGCAGCGGCGCTGGGCATACCTAGGCGGCGGGGACAACACCACGTTCTACCGGCTCGACCTGGAGAAGCAGGTGTTCGACACGTTCGGGCCGGTGGACATCACGCAGAAGACGCCCTACAGGGACCTGGCCTTCGTTCATGTGAATAAGAAGCTTCCGACCGGCTCCGTCGTGAAGTGGGCGGGCCCGCCGGGGCTGGACGAGGAAGGCAACATCTATCTGAAGATCGGCGTGTGGCCGGAGACGATCCGGTTCAAGCGGGTGAAGTAGGGGGGGGGGTAACATGAAACTCGCGCGCGTCATCGCCTCCGTTCTTCCGGTCCTGCTCTTCGCATCCGCGCTTTCGGCGCAGGGGCTCAGCCCGGTCGTTGCGCTCCCGACGCACGAGAACGAGGACTCCTATCGTCCCGGCGCCGCGTTCGGCGCCGATTCGTTCCTGGTCGTATGGCAGTCGAACCGGCGCATGAAGGGAAACCTGGTGGGGTGCCGGGTCGGCAGGGACGGAAAGCCGGTGGACGGGAAGCCGTTCGTTGTCTGCGACGCCGAGATGGACCAGGAGCGTCCGCGCGTCGCCTTCGGGAGGGACGTCTTTCTCGTCGTGTGGCAGGACATCCGCGGCAAGGGCGACTACGACACGTACGCGGCCCGGGTGACGGTCGACGGCCGGGTGCTCGACGAGGACGGGTTTCTGGTGGCGGGCGGGAAGCACAACCAGTGCAATCCGCGGGTCGCGTACGACGGCAAGACGTTCGTCGTGGTCTACGAGGACTTCCGGAACGGGAAGAACTACCAGGTGTACGCCGCCCGGGTGTCTCTCGACGGCAAGGTGCTCGACGCCGGCGGGATACAGGTGGCGTCCGACAAGTCGTATCATCGCCTCAATCCGGACATCGCGTCGGCCGGCGACGGAAGGAGCATGGTGATCTGGCTCGGCCACCTGGTCAACGGCAGGGGAGAGATGGCAGGCGGCGCGTTCCTGCGGGAAGGGAAGGCGGACGGCACCTTCAAGATCGATCGGATCAAGGACAGGAGCCTGGGAGACCGGGCGAACCACGTCGCAGTCGCGGCGGGGCTGGACGGGTACTGCGCGGTGTGGAAGAACGGACCGGGTGCCCGAGGCGGAAGCTCCAACAAGGCCAACTGCGCTGTTCTCGATAAGGCGGGGAAGATGGGGGAGCGGGTGTTCGTTCCCGGTGCCGGCACGATATACGACCCGGACGTTACCTGGGACGGCTCGGCGTACGTCACCGCATACCGGCTGCAGGACGGGTACGAGCAGAGTTGCCGGAAGCACGGCAGTTACGATCACGCGGCCGCCGGCCGGATCGGGCCGGACGGCACGCCGATGGGCAAGCGCCTCGACGCCGGCGGCGTTTACGAGTCCCCCGCCGCGAGCGCGTGCGTCGCCTCGGACGGCAAGGGCGCGACGCTGATAGGATTCGAACAGCACCCGAAAACCGGCGACGTTCCCATCACCATCCACGTTCGCATGCTCCACTGGACGTTCTGAACAAGGGTCAGCGCCTGATTGTCTCCTGCAGACGGGCCTTCAGCTCCTCGACCACCTGACTCTCGATATTGGTGAATCCGGCCTTACCCTTCTCCAGCGACGTGATCCGGTCTTCTTTCAGCAGTCGCGCTTCCTCCCTGTTGAGGTAAGGGTGGGTGAGCGCCGCAAGCAGGATGAGGGCGCCGGCGCACATCGGAACGATCGATCGCGCTACCGAGCCGTAGAAGAGTCCGTATCGCCTGTTGCCGAGCAGGAACCTCAGGAACAGTACACACGAGGACAGAAGGGCAAGTCCCGTCCAGACGGCGGCCGATGTGGATCCGGCATCCTGGTGCACCAACAGGCTCAGGACCCACACCGCTGCGGCCCCGGCCGCGAGAACCGCGAATCCCCACTTCGATACGGCGGACGGGCGCGGCACCTGGACGTTGAGCGCGAGACATTTCCGGCGAACGGTCCGTGAGGTGAGATACACGGTCACGCCTATGATGATCGTCCCGAGGATACACAGTTCGGCGACGGTTCGGGGCCAGGTGACCCGGAGAGAGATGTCCCGGGCACCCAGTCCGGCTATCCTCGTGTACAGGAAGAACAGGACGAGCGGCGCGACCACGCCGGCGGCGAATATGCCGGCGGCGGTTTTCCAGTCGGGCAGGAGAAGAAGGGGGGGCCCCGCTTCTCCGGGAAACAGCCGCCACCGCAGCGCCACGATCCCGGCGCCCGTCATGAAGGCGAGCAGGGCGACGACTCCGATTCCCGCCCAGGACCGGTCCACCAGCGTGTATTCGAGATGTCTGCCCGCGCGCAAGTCCTCCGGCGGGGGGATCTTGCCGATGGCGGGAAGCAGCATTCCGGCGAGAACGCCCGCGGATTCGTCGAGGAGATCATTGATCGCGATACTGTTCTCCTCCCGCGAACGGTTCCATTCGACGTAGACGTTTCTGAATCGCGCCGCGGCGTCTTTCCCTCTTTCAGACCCCCCGGCATCGCCGATTGTTTCGTACGCACGGGCGTACGCCTGGTCCTTCACCACCGTATTCGTGATGGCGAAAACCACCAGGACATCGATCAGGGTAAATGAGTCGTTGGTGAGCTTCCCGGCGATGTCCTGCCATAGGCGCATTACGTCGCGGGCCTTTTCCCGCTTACCCTCGGACACGAGTATCTCCGCGTAGTGAGGTGCGACCCGCGCGACGTGACGAAGTCGGGACAGGTCCGGAAGCAGGACGCCTGCCGCGATGCCCACCTTCCAGATTCTCTCGTCCAGATGCCGCTCCTCCGGAAGGCCGTCCAGACGCTCAACCAGCATCTCGGCGCTCCCGCGTTTGAATCCGGTCTTCTTCAGCCCCTTCAGAGCCTCGTCCATCGCTCTGTCAAGAAGAGGACGATCCTTGACCGTGAATATCGAACTGTATGCGGCATCCTTTTTCGTGCCTCGAGGATCGGTCTTGTACTCCCCGGCGTTCTCCAGAAGCATTCCCGCCAGAAGATAGTCGTAGCGGGAATTGTCCGGGTCCAGCTTCTCGCCGCGGCGGATCTCCTCTTCGAAATGATCCATATTGTCCGGCGCGACGCCCCCGGCGCCTGAAAGATACGTGATGTAGTTGCCGTAGTAGACTCGATTATCGGGGTATTTTTCCCATATCGCCCGCTGCTGCGCCGCGAGCGACTTTCTCGTCGTGTCACCGTGAATCAGGAAGGCCTGCTCTCCGGACAGCCGGGGAACTCCCCGGCCGGTGAATCTCAGGAAGCGCTGAACCTGACCGCCGTGCAAGGCGGCGTCAACGTAGCCAAGACTTTCGAGTTGCGCGAGTGTGAGCCAGATCATCAGCAGGCCCGGCAGGGTCACCAGGAGCGCCGTCAGGACGCCGGCCGGAACCAGCGCCACGCGGATACCCCATTTGACCAGCGCGTCGAAGCGCATCCTTCCGCGGTTGGCGCTCAGGATATCGTCCGCAAGCTCCGGAACCGGACCCAGCGACTTCACCGCCAGCTCGATCGCTTCCTCCTCCGGTTTCCCTTCCGTTTCCAGGAGTTCGTCGACCTTGTCGAGAAGGTGGGAGAGGATTTCGGACCGCACGTCGAGGCGAAGGGCGGGATCGTCC
>CAYMFW010000068.1:0-22483 GCA_964389785.1 uncultured Planctomycetota bacterium | reverse complement strand
GACGCCGCCTTCCGGGGGACCGAGAAGGCGCACCAGTCGGGCGGCGTGCCGACGATGACCATAGAGATGGCGGGCCTTGACTCCGGGAACCTGGGAGCGCTATTCTACTTCTTCGAGAGGGCGATCGCCGTCAGCGGATGCGTGCTCGGCGTCAATCCTTTCGATCAGCCGGGAGTCGAGGCCTACAAGAAGAACATGTTCGAGCTTCTTGGGAAACCTTAGCGGGGAGAGAATGCCGATGAGCGTTGCCAAATACGTGGCGGTGGACCAGGGTTTTGGCCGGCGTCTGGCTGCCTTGCGCAAGGCAAGAGGGCTTTCGCAGACGGAGTTCGGCGACAAGGTGGGCGCCACCCAGCGCATGGTGTCGAACTACGAGCGGAAGAACGGCCGGCCTCGCGCGGATCTCGTTCAGAACATGGCCGACGTGCTGGGGGTCGAGGTGGAGGATCTCATCACCTCGAAGGCGGCAAGAAGACGGGCGAAGAAGGAAGAGACCCGTCTGCTCCGGAAGCTGCGCAGATCGGAGAAGCTGACGCCTCAGGACCGGAAGACGGCCAACAGGATCATCGAGGAGGCGCTTAACCCGTTCTGATGAAAACCATCATCTTTCAGCATCTGCTGTCGGCGCTGTTCCCCGGCTGCGGACATTTTCTTCTCGACAGGCCGCTCCGCGCGGCGACGTTCTCACTTCTCTTCTACTGCTGTCTCGAGGGATCGCTTCTCGCCGTCATGGTCGATGACGCAGCGATATCCGTCATCATGACGCGCGCCTGCATCGCGACACTGGTGCTCGTCTGGATAGCGGCCCATATCGATCTCATCACTATCAGGGGCCGGCTGGCGTCGGTTACCGAGGAGATGTTCGTCGAAGGCATCGGCGACTATCTCCGCGGGAGCCTCGACGAATCGGAAGGCAAGATGCGCCGGCTGATATCGGCGGACCCGTACGACGTGGACGCCCGAATGTATCTTTCGCTCATACTGCAGGATCGAGGCGATCTGAAGGCCGCCAGACGGGAGCTGAAGAAATGCCGCCGCCTGGACCTGGAGGGTGCGCTCAATTGGCAGACGGAAACGGAACTGGCAAGACTGAAGGACCTGGAGTCGTCGGCCACCTGAACACCGCGGCCTTCATTCTCCTTCTGACGGTGCTCGCGCTGATGCCCAATCAGCGCTCCCTCATCACCCGCGAGGGCGTCCCCCCCGTCACTCCCGCCGACGCGCTCGTCGGCCTGGTGTTTCTGGTTTGGCTGATTGATGTTATCGCGTCCCGCCGGTTCAAGAAGTTGCGCCTCCCGCCGCTGGAGCCGGCGATGTACGCCGCGTGGGCGGTGGTCGCGGCCGCGGCGGTGATCCTGAAGAAACAGCCCACCGGCGGCTGCGTGAAGGAGGCGGCCCAGCTCGCGGTGTACTTCGTCGTGGCGCCGGCGCTGTTCGCGGACCTGCTGAACTCGCCGTTCCGGCTCCGTTCGGCCGGGCTCGTACTGCTCGTCAGCGGAACGGTAGTCGCCGTGGTCGCGCTGGTGCAGGGGCTGAAGGGGCCGCTCCTCTCGCCCGGCTCGGCCGACCGCGTCCAGACGATACGGGGACTGTTCGAAAACAATCACGTGCTGAGCTGTTACCTGGCCATGCTCGCCCCGCTGTGTATCGGCGCGATGTTCTTCTGGCCCGGCTGGCCGGTGAGGATATGGGCCGGCGTGCTCGCGGCGCTCTGCCTGGTGCTGACGATGAACGGCGGCCTGCTCGCCGCGCTCGCGCTCGCCTCGCTCGCGGCGGCCGCGGCCCGCGGCAGGCGACACCTGGCCGGCACGGCCTGCTCGCTCTTCCTGCTCACCACCGTCGCCCTTCCCTTCCTGCCGAAGGACCGGGGCAGTCACCTGTCCGGGTCGGTGTCCCTCTTCTCCGGCTGGCACGACCGCGCGATCATCTCCTACCGGTACCGCAGGGCGCAGGCGGGAGTAAACATCTTCCGCGCCCACCCGTTCATCGGCATCGGTCCCGGCAGGTTCCAGGACTACGTCGGTAAGCAGCTATACCACATGCTCGACGACGAGCTGACCCCCACGCCGACCCCGCCTGAAGAGGTCACCGCGAAGAACAAGTTCGTGGACAACCGCTACGTGCTCACCTCGGCCGAGCTGGGCCTGCCGGGCCTGGCGATACTGCTGGCCGTCATGTTCCTCGCGCTCCGGCGGCTGGTGCAGGCGCTCGCCCGCGCGGAGGACGACCGGGTGAAGGGCGTGCTCGCCGGCTGCATCGGCGTGGTGATCGCGGCGATGATAGGAGGGATTTTCACCGACTTCCTCGTCCGCGGCCTCGCCCTTCCATTCGTCTTCGCACTGAGTGTGGGCTTCGCCGCGCGGGTCCGCGTTCTGTAACGCCGGGTTTACCCCGCCCTTCCTCTTCTATATAATCCCCTCCCATGATGAACGGCAATGTGAACCTGGAAGACCTGATCGGCAACATCGAGACGAACCTCGTCGGGCGCAACGTGCGTTTCTTCGAGAGCGTGACTTCGACAAACGAGATCGCCAGGAAACTCGCCAAGGAAGGCGCGCAGGACGGCACCGTGGTGGTGGCCGGAACGCAGACCGCCGGGCGGGGACGGTACGGCAGGTCATGGTTCTCGGCGCCCGGAAGCATCTGCATGACGGTGATTCTCCGCCCGGACCACGACGTGGCCACGCGCGTGGCCAGCGCAATCGGCACGGTGGCCGCGTGCGGCGCCATAGAGCTGAACACGCCGCTCAATCCCAAGATCGTCTGGCCCAACGACGTGTTCGTCAACGGCCGCAAGGTGGCCGGCGTGCTCGCGGAGGCGTCGTCGTGCGTCCTGATCGGCATCGGAATAAACGTCAACGTGAAGCCCCGGGAGTTCCCCGAGGACATCAGGAAGACGGCGACAAGCCTGAGCGAGGAACTGGGAAAGAAAGTCCAGCCGTCGAAGCTGCTGGGAAGCATCTTCATGGAGCTGGATTCGCTCTACACCACGATAGCGGTTGGAGAGACCTCGGTGCTGGAGGCGGAATGGAAGAGCTATTCGGCGACGCTTGGCAAGGCGGTCGTCGTGTCCGAGAACGGCTCCTCGTACGAGGGGCGCGCGATAGACGTAAGCGTGGAAGAAGGATTGATACTGGAAACGCACGAGGGAGCGAGAAGAATATTCCCTCCGGACACCTCCACGATGGTCAGGGACGCATGAGCCCCGACTTCAGCCGCATTCTCGTCATCCGCGGCGCGGGAGCGCTCGGGGACGTCGTGCTTTCCCTGCCGGTGCTCGACGCGCTTCGCGCGGCATACCCGGACGCACACATCGAAATCGCAGGAACCCCGTCCATGCTGGAGATCGCACGGCCCGTCGCGGATTCGATCGTCTCCCCGCCCGAGGGCTTCTGGACGATCTTCTCGGACGACGCGGATGTGCCGGACGAGCTGGCCGCGTACCTGGACTCGTTCGAGCTGGTCGTGTTCTTCGCGTCGCAGGATCATATCTCCGTTGCCGTGCTGAAGACGCTCTGCAGAGAGATCGTTGCGATAGAGCCCCTCCCCTCCGAAGGGGTGCACGCATGCGACTGGTTCCTGTCCGCCCTTCGGCCGATGGGCATACGGGGAAGCGCCGTGCCGCGGGTGAGGCCGGACGCGGAGGCGGACCGGGAAGCCGACGCGCTGTGCCGCGAATACGGACTGGAGGAATTCCCCTGCGTTATCGGCTACGCTCCCGGCAGCGGCAGTCCGAAGAAGAATTGGCCGGAGGAGATGTTCGTGGAAACGATCCGCGTGCTGGGAGAGGAGACCCCGTCAGGTGTCATTGAAATACTCGGTCCGGCGGAATCGGGTGAAGGGCCTCCTTCAACTGAAGCGCGGCAGGCCGGCGGCATGGTGGCGAGAAACCTTTCCCTGCCGGTGCTCGCCGGGCTTCTTCGCAGGTGCGCGGTATATATAGGGAACGATTCCGGCGTCACGCACCTCGCGGCCGCGGCGGGTACGCCCACGACGGCGCTTTTCGGACCGACGGACCCGTCCGTGTGGGGGCCGAGGGGAGAGCGGGTCGCTATCGTCGCGCCGATGGATTCGATCGATCTCGCCGAGGTCGTTGCCGTTGCCAGAACGCTGCGCACCGCGGCGATGTGCGAGGCGCTCGCCTAGGCCAGCTTGCCGTTCTCCAGCCTGACGGTTCTCGTGGCGAAGTCGGTCAGCGCCGGGTCATGCGTTACCAGCACCACCGTGCCGCCCTCCTTGTGGAATTCCGCAAGATACTCCATCACCTGCCCGGTGCTTCCCGGGTCCAGGTTGCCGGTCGGCTCGTCCGCCAGCACGATGTCCGGCGAACGGAGGAGCGCCCGCGCCAGCGCGACGCGCTGTCTCTCCCCGACGGACAGCTGGGGCGGCTTGTGATTCCTCCGATCCGAGACGCCGAACCGCTCCAGCAGCTCGTTCGCGCGCTTCCCCAGCGCCGCCGAATCCCCGCCCGCCAGCGTCGGCACCAGCACGTTCTGCAGCGCGCTGAGATACGGGATGAGATGAAACGTCTGGAACACGAAGCCGATCCGGTCCGACCGCACCAGCGCGCGCAGCCGCCCGTCCAGCGCGTACACGTCCGTCCCGTCCACGAACACCTTCCCGCTCGTGGGCCTTGCCAGCCCGCCGAGCAGCATCAGAAGCGTGCTCTTGCCGCTGCCGGAGGAGCCGATCGCCGCGACGAACTCGCCCTTCCCGGCGTGGAAGTCGGCGCCGTCGAGCGCGAGGATTTCCCGCCCGTCGACCACGTACCGCTTCGTCACGCCTTCCAGTTTCAGCATCCCTACTCCTCGCGTAGCGCTTCCGCCGGGTCGATGAACACCGCCATCATCGCCGGCAGCGCGCTCGCCATCACCGCCATCAAAGGCGCCGCGACGAGCGACCACAACAGATAATTCCACATCGGCTTTATCATCTTCGCAGGCAGCTCGAACATCGGCGGGCCGTAGTGCTTGGCGATCGCGTGCCCGACGGCGAAGCCGATTCCCGCGCCGATCAGCCCGACGAGCGCCGCCTTGCCCAGGAACAGCACTGCCACCGGACGGGAGCCGACGCCCACCGCCCTCAGCAGCCCTATCTCCTCCCGCCTCTGCCGCACGTTCATGTACGACAGCGCGCCGATCCATATCACGCTCACCAGCAGCACCAGCGGCACCACCAGCCCCGCGTACCCTTCCACCTTGGCCCGCATCTTCTCGCGCGTATAGAACTTGGGCGGATTGGGAATAAGCACCTTCACCTTGTCGCCCTCCGCCGCGTCCTTGTTCAGCAGCTCCCCCACCTCGTGTGTTATCGCCGCCACCACGTCGCCCTGACACCGACACCCCAGCGCCTCTATCGCGTGAATCCGGCCGGACTTCCCCAGCATCCGCTGGGCGTCCTTCAGATGCAGATAGATGCGGTAGTTATCCTTCGTCTCCTTCGCCGCCAGCCGCTTCTCCACCTGGAACGTCTCGCCCTCCACCGTCACCGGGACGAGCTTGAAATTACCCTTCTCGTCCTTCAGCGGCTTTCCGTCCGGTCCCTTCGCCACCTTCACGCTCCGCGCCACCGCGTTCCCGAAGTACGCGTGCCCCAGCTCGGGCGGCTTCTGGAACCCCAGCGGCTTCTTCTGCCCGCTCGCCAGCGTCCCCATTATCCCGGTCAGTACCGCGTCGTAGTTCTCCCACACTATCTTCTTCTCCAGCTTTCCGGAGAAGTGGTCCGCGGTAATATCCCTCTTGTCCGCCAGCTTGCGAACGTACTCCTCCGGCATGGAATGTTCTCCGTACCGGCACTCCTCGTAGTCCATATCGGACACGCCCACCGGAAGTATGACCAGGTTGAAGCCCAGCTCCTTCATCTGTTTCGTGGTCGCCTGCTGAAGCGCGGTGTTCAGCGTGAGGAGCGCGATGAAGAGCGCCACCGCCAGCGACACGGTGAGTAGACTCAGCACCAACATGCCCTTCCTCTGCCACGCCTCGCTGAAAAGAATCCCGATGACGGACATCCCGAGCTAGACCTCCTCCTTCTTGCGTATCATCAGCCAGCCGGCCACGAGAATGATGGCCAGCAGTCCCGCCACCGCGGGAACGGCCATCAGCCACACGGGAACAACGGAGCCCTTGTCGGGATCAGTCACCGGCTTCGAGTCCGCCAGGACTTCCGGCATCTCTCCGGTCGCCCTCATCTCCGGCTCCTTCCGGGGCGGCGCCACCCTGCTCACCGTCTCGCCCGGCTGCACCTCCGCCATCTCTATCTCCGGCTCCTCCGGCGCCTCGGGTTCCTGCTCCTTCGCAGACTCCGGCTCCTTCGCTAGCACAGGCTCGAAGACCGTCGGCTCCTCGGGCGCCGGCGTAAAGGGATCGTTCGCCGCCCTCCTCTCCTCTTCCTTCTTCGGATAGACCACCTCGCCGGTGTCCGGGTCGATCTCCGCGTCCGTCCACCACGACACGTCCAGATCCGGCACCACCCCGGACTTCGCGATCGCCAGAATCACCTTCTCGTCCAGCTTGTGGCTCCAATCCATCAGCAGGTCCACCGTCGAATTAGGGATGTCCACCGGGTCCGCGCCGCAGTCCGACGCGTTATGATTCAGAAACGCGATCTGCCCGAGGATATTGTCCTTGGTGATCTCCTTGTCCTGGAAGGTCGGCACCAGCATTCGCGCCTTGCCGAATATCATGGCGACGACCGGTGCGGTGTCCTTCTCCTTGATGTTCAGCTCCTTGATGAAGACCTCTTCCTTCTTGTCCTTCCGGTCCACCGTCACGATGGGCATCTTCTGCGACGGCTGATACTTGTGGTGCTCCGCGATCGCCTCCTTCACCGTCTTCATCGCCGCGTCGCTCGCCGCCTTGTCCGCGCCCGGCACCACGACGAATACGCAGTAGTTGTTGTTGTCCGACAGGTGCGTCTTCAGCTCCGCCTTCTTCGGCGACGTCACCAGCGCCTTCAGTTCCTCCCCGCTTATCCGCTTCTTCACGTTCGCCAGCACCTGGAACTCCTCCACGTACACCCGCGCCAGCACGCTGACCGGAAGCTCCTTGAGATCGATCTTCATCCCGGCGAGCGTCGTGCGGTCTTCCGGCTTCACCTTCTCTTCCTCGATCACGTCGAACGACACGTTCAGGCCTTCCAGGTCCTCGGAGACCACCTTGAACAGCTCCTTGCCGTACTCCTTGAAGTCGTCGTCGATCTTCTCGCAGAACAGCCACAGGAGGTACGGCCGGGACATATACGGCCCGCCGGCGTTGTTCAGGAAGCCGGACTCCCGCACGTTCAAATCGCAGGCCCGGGCACCTCCCGCGAAACCGAGCGCCAGCGCTCCCGCGAGCGCTAATATCGTCAGGACGCGAATGGGACGCATGGAAACTCCTTCCATTGTATACGGCAAAACCGACTCCGCGGGACATGATCTGCTGTAAGTTTAGAATATACCCTAACCCCAGCCCTGTCAACCCAAATAGAGTGACAGGTTACTCTATTGCAGCACAGCACATTCTGATTCCTTCGTGTCCCCATCAGATTCGGGGAGATAATCCTGGAAAATGGGGACTGACTCGATTTACCGCCGCAGGCGAAGCCGAGGAGGTAGAATCGTGTCTGTCCCCGATTTTCCCGTATAATGACTGCATGAGACTCGGAATTCTCGGCGGCACCTTCGACCCGGTCCACCTCGGCCACACCGCCCTCGCGACGGCCGCGGCGGATGCCCTGTCCCTCGACACGGTGCTCTTCATCCCCAACGCCTGTCCCCCGCACAAGCCGGGCCGAACGCTCACCCCCTACGAACATCGCGTGAAGATGCTCGAACTCGCCCTGGCCGACTGCCCGGTCGGCGAACTGTGCGAGATGGAGGCCGGGACGGACGCTCCCCACTACACCATAGACACCATCCACGCCTTGAAGGCCGCTCGCGGCGGCGACGACGAGTACTTTCTCATCCTCGGTTCCGATGAGGCCGCCGACTTCCCGAGCTGGCGGGGCCCGGACAGGATCCTCGCCGAGGTCGCCGTCGCCGTCGCCCCCAGGGTCGGCTGCGACATGAACGCCATCGAAAACCCGGACATCTTCCGCATCCTCTCCGTCGAGGTCCCCGACATCTCATCCACCGAGATACGAAAAAAGGCCGCTTCCAAAAGCGGCCTCGAACAGCTCGTCCACCCCGGCGTCGCCGGCTACCTCCTCACCCACCACCTCTATGAATAGCGCCTGATTTCTCTCGGGTCGGCTTTACGACGCCCTCCGGCTATTTCTCAACCGGCAGCACCACCCTCTTCGGCTTGCCCTCGAGCTGTACCACCATCTTCTCCTTCGACCCCGCCCACTGCACCTTTATCATGCCCGGCTTGTCTATCCCGAACCGCGCCTCGGACATCCCCGGCACCACGTTCCACGCCCCCAGCATCCTCTCCCCATGCCATGCCCACACCTTCACCGGCCCGCAGCTCAGACCGGTGAGCGGGACCGCCACGCGAAGAACGTTCTCCTTCTCCACCTCCTCCTGAATGAACGCCCAAATCTCACTGTTGTTCAGGGCAAGAACCATGTCCTGCCGACCGTCGCCGCTGAAATCACCGAGACACCCGGCCTTCAATCCATCCTGCGCAGCGGGCAGGAGCTCGTTTTCGTCGACGTCCAGCAAATGAGCGAGGCCGAAGCTCGTGAATCCCCGGTTGAAGTAGAGCTGGGGAGTCCTTACATCGTAGACGAGCAGAACATCCTGGTGGGAGTCATTGTTGAAATCCGCCGCCGTGCCTCCAGTCACCCCGGCATAGGGCTTTGTGAGGTAGGAGAACTGGCCCGCCTCGAAAAGCCGATCCCTGAACTCCAGTTTGCTGCAGTTGTAGAAGAACTTCAGAGTCTTCTCGCCGAACGCCATAATGTCGAATCTTCCGTCCGTATCGAAATCCCCCACGAACGCACCGGGCCGCGAAACCGGCTCGATCCCGTACGCCTCGTCCTTCCTGGCAATACCCAGCTCGATCTCGAGCTTCCGCGGCGCGGCGAACGCTCCCTGCCCCTTGCCCTTGAAGAATCGGCTCCCCTTTAGAAACATCTGGATGATGTCCGGCTCACCGTCCCCGTCGAAATCCGCCACGAGACACGGCGCGCTGTTTCCCCATTTCTTCACTTCCGCGTCATTCTCCGCAAGCTTCACCATCTTCATCCTGGCACCGGCGGCCGGCAGAAAGACGCGTGGGGACCCGGACGTGCTCACCAGGATTGCAGGCACGTTCTTCACCCCGGAGTCGATCAGATGCAGTCCGATGCACTCCTCGATACTGCCGTCGAGCGCGATCGCGGAGCCCTCCCCGAACTTCCCTTCCTTCCCCTGCAGAAATCGTCTCAGCACCTTACCGTCCCAGCTCAAGAGGTCCAACCTGCCGTCGGCGTCCAAGTCACCCCAGACGGCTTCGGCGGATTTCGATTTCAGCCCTCGCTTCGCCGTGACGTCCTCCATCAGTTCCCGGCGCTTCACACTGTATTCGAGAAGCCGGTCACCCCGGTCGCATGTCACAAAGCATCTCGGGGTGCCCGAACCGTCGAGAGCAACCGCCCTTATGTCTCCGACACGAGCTCCTTTCTCGATCTGCACAACCCTGGCGTAATCCTTCCACTCTCCCCCTGCGGCAAATCGAAGGTCCGCGTCGCGGTCCTTGATGCAGTATTCGACACACCGCAGCAGCATATCGGTCCCGCTGAACCACGTGGCCAGCATAACGTCGGAAAATTCGACAAACTCAAACGCGTTTCCCTTGACCGGATCTAGCAAGACCCAGCGAGAGTTGATGTGCAGGTACGCCCGGGGAATGGCTTCCTCCTCGACAATATCTCCCGAATCCTCCCAGAACGACCCGACAAAGAGCAGGGAAGGCTCGTCATGAAGCTTCTCGATCCATTCCTTGAACCACGCCGCATGATCCTTCAACGCCGTTCGGTTCAGGTCAATCGTGATGGTCTTGCCGGCAAACTTGCCCTTCACGTTCCTCTCGACGCGGGCCGTCGCCTTACCCCCCGTCACCTTGCCGTCGAATTTCACAAGCGTTATCGTCGAAGAATCCTTCACAAGATGCACCGGCGTGTAATCCGGATTGATGAGCGCGAAGCATCGCTTCGCCGCAAGCATGCCCGAAAGCACCAGGAATAACGCGATTAGAACGGTCCTCTTCACGCCCCTCACCTCTCCTCCTCCTTCGCCACGCCCTCCGGGTCCGTAAAGATCTTCACCCCCTGCTTCACCTCGCTCCCCAGAGAACCCGGCGCCGGCTCCTGCTTCGTCTCCGACCCGCTCCTGATCACGTAATAGCCGGCCAGCGCCGCCACCACGATACACGCAATAATGCCCACAATAATGAACGTCTTCGCATTATCCATTCAGCCCCTCCTCACTTCGCCTCCCACTCATCTTCCACGTTGAACTTCTTCGGATCCTTCCTGTCGACCTCGAGGACCCGGAACATCACCCTATCGCCGTACACCTGCACCAGCACCAGCCCGCATTCCCGGCTGCTTCCCGCCGCCGGCACGCACACCTGGTACACCCCGCCCTCCTCGTCCGAGAACTTCTTCGCGTCGTTCGGTGCCTCTCCCGCCGGGTCCCGCACCCGCATCCGGTAGTAGAAGTGACAATGCCCGACAAATACCGCCCGGACCCGGTCCCGATGCGCGACCAGCATGTTCCAGAACGCGTTCCTGTCCTCGGGCGAGCTGTTGAAGGAATCCCTCTCGTGACTGTAGCGCGGAAACGCCGGCTCGTGAAACGACACGAATATATGCTCGATCTCTTCCGGCGCCGACTCGATGAGCCCCTGTACCCACTTCAGCCCGTCGGCATTGATAACGCCCAGCTTTCCCAGGTCCGAGTACCCGTCCACCACGATGAGCCGCACGTTTTTATAGTCCACATGGTAATTAACGTGCAGCTTGTCCCGGGGGACGATTCCCTCGTACGCAGGGATGAGTGTCTCCACCATGTATCGCTTGCTGCTCCCGTGATCGTGGTTGCCGTCCACCGGAAACAGCGCCCTCATGTGTGTACTGCCGGAGAATACCTCCTTGAAATCGAGATACCGTTCCGCCATCGGCGCCACATCCCCGGCAACCAGCACGAATTCCGCCGGATCGAACGACGGCTCGGCCGCTGTGTTCCTGTCGCGGACTTCCGTCAGCGCCTTCTCCCATTCCTTCTCGAATACCAGGGGGTCCGCCAGCACCGCAAAGCAGAACTTGCGCTCGCCACCCTTGGCGTATTCCCCGGGACGATTCGAGTACGCCAGCCCGACAGCGATAGCCGCGACGACCGGCAGTCCGACGAAAAGCGCTTTCTTGAGTTTCAGACCGTCTTCCCCGCCTTCTTGTACACGATCGCCTTCAGCACCTTGGTGAGCCACTTCTTCTCCGCCTCGGACACGTTTTCGGCGAAATTCGTCTTCTTGGTGCCGTGTACAATCGTCGGCATCGGAAGACCGGTCGTCATCCCCGTTGGATTGGTGAAGTGCCGCATATGGCGAGCCATCGTGACGGGATCGCGAGGAATGATATTCTCGATGTCGATGGACTCGATATCGCTATAGGGCACCGCCTTCAGCCTGGAGGACACCACGCTCTTCTTGAAGATCGTCAGCTCGTCAGGCCCCACCCCGATCTCCTCACGTTCGGTCAGACCGATGATAACTCCCCGCCACATGAAGATGCCGACCGCCCAGAACGGAATGGAGAATGCGGCAAACGCCCAGCTTCCCTGCGATGCACCCCACGTCCAGAACGCGACAAAGCATATCCAAAACGTGGCGAAGATCAGCGGAAAGACGTCGCTTCCGGTAAAACGCCTCTTCGGAATCAGGAACGCGCCGCTTTCATCTGTATCGGCGCGGAACTCTATCCCGCTCCCGGTCGGCGGCTCCAGATTCTCCGAAAGATCGACGTCGGCCATCAACTCGCTGGCCTTGAATATCTCGTTGCAGGCGGCGCAGGTAGCCAGATCGGTGGATACGTTCACGTTCTCAGCGGTGATCAGCCCTTGGCATTTCGGACAAACGAGCTTCATGTGTTACTCCTCACTCCTCCCGCGTCACCAGTAGCGCTCCCGGTCGAACAGCGACTTGTTGATTCTGTCGTACACCGCGACAACCGCGTCGAACTTGAACACCCCGAGTATGCCCATGACCACAGGAACGGCAGCATACAGCATCCACAACGCGGAAAGCTCCTCATCCCCGATCCAGAGGAAGAAGAACAGTATGAAATCCAGAAACAGCCCGAGCGTGAAGCACAGCACGAATCGCCAGACGTACGACGAAACCGAGCCGTCATACAGGAAGTCACCGGGCAGCTTCCTTCCTTCGTCCATGGGCCTACCTTCTCGCTTCCTCAGCGCGAATTTCCATTATCGTCGTCACCTCGCAGATGCAGTCATTCTTCATTGGCTGACACGAACAGTCTCCAGCCAGATGAGGCAGCGCCTTGACTCGTTTCAGGATGTCTCCCGGAGCGGCGATGGCGATGTTCCGCAGCTGCGCAAGGTCCCGGCGTATCGCATCTGCCGCTTCCTCATGGTACTTCTCGTCAGCGTGCCCCTTCTTGTTCTCCCTCAGGATTTGTGCAAACAGCCGATCGATCGTTTCCTCGTCCCCCTTCTCCGGCTCGAGGACCATCCTGCGTGACGAATGAACCGTTCCGCCGGCGCTGATTCGCACGGTCTTCTCAACGAAAGGCACATCGTCCTCGTACGGCTTCCTGGGGTCCCATACACAATCCGTAATTCTCAGGATTCCTTTGTCGAAGGCAGCGTAGTCGACAATGATGTTCGGCCCCGCTTCGCCGCCGCCGTCCGAGTATATGGCCCCCTCCCTGTCACTTCGATAGATCCCGAGCGCGAACCCGTTGATTTTGATGACATCTTTACTCAGAAGGAGCGGCGGAGACCCGAAGGAGTACACCACCAGGCGATTGCCTCCGCTGGTCTCATCGACGACATTCACGAAACTCTTGTAGGACTGAACCGCTTCGTCCGACAAGCGCACCTGTTGGCTGCAGCCCGCTCCTGCGGCAAGCGCAACCGCGCACATCAGGCTTGTCATGAGGGGTCTCACTCAATCACCCTTCTTCTCCGCCTTGGCATAGAGCTCTTTGGGCGCCTTGTCATAGTACTTGAACATCGCGGGACACAACCATCCCTCTTTCTTCGCCTGCTCACAGTAGTACCAGTTGCCGCCGTTCGCAGGCCGCCGCCACGTCAGCTTCAGCATGTATCCGGGGAACGGCTGCGTCGAGAACAGAAGGCGAAACCCCTTCTCTGCATCGGGGATGTCGCGCACCATGTGGTCGATCATCTCGGGAATGCCAGCAACAAAAGGCTCTCGTTTGAGTCCCGTTGAGGGGTCGTCGAACGCCCACGTTCCAGCGTACCGATACGGCATGATGACGATGATGGCATTCGTTGGACGACCGGTTCCGGCCGGCTGAAACAAACCGGCATGCCAGGCGACCGCGACTGACAGGACGACAGCGATCGCCGCCAGGATGACAACACGAAGCGTAATAATCGGCTTCTTCGCTTTCTGTTCCACTATTCCTCCCCTCGTACAGATGCGACGCCGCTTTCAGTCTCTCCCATCCCCTTCTACTCCGCCTTCTCTTCCATAGGCTTCCCGCACGAAGAGCAGAAGTCGCCCAGGGTCGCGTTCGTGTGGCCGCAATGCGGACATTTCAGCGCGGCAACGAGCTGGGGCGAGTTGTAGTTCACCCCTTCGATAAGCCACCGCTCGCCGTCCTTGACCAGTATCACCGTCACCGTCACGGGCCCTTTCTCGAATCCAGCGTTGTACACGACGGTAGCGGTCGTCGCGGCACTCCCCATCTTCTTGATGTTGCAGTTCCAGAGGGTGAGACCGGTGCACTTACCCGTCAGGCCCCTCACCTTGTCCTCGAAAGAGCGGACCTGCGCCAAGGTCCATGTCTTCGACCACTGCGGTCCCAGCATGGCATAGGCCGCTTCGTACTCACCGGCGTCGACGGCGTTCATGTAATTCTCCACGAAGGGAGTGACCGTATTCCTTCCGTAGAGATATATGCTCCCGCCGACGATCACCCCGAGAAGCACGAGCCCAATCACCGACAGACAGCCATAGAAGAAACATCCGTGCTTCTTCTCCGGCTCCACCACCTCGTCCTGATATTCCTGATCGTTCACATCGATCTCCTATTTGCTCTCTCTAATGAAACAGGGTGAAGGGCATTCGGCTACTTCGTTCTCACTTCCGCCTTCTCGTCGAACGCCGCCCGGACGTACAGCTCCATGGACTGCTTCGGCTCGAAGTACTCGCCCGAGAACACCCTCACGAAGTCGTCGCCCTTCTGGACCACTACGGTGGCCTCCAACTCGACTACTTCCACAACAGGAACGCCTTCCTTGGTCGTTGAGGTGTGCTTGGAAAACTCAGGCTTTATCTGTATCGATACGCTCCCGTCGTAGGCTGCGAACGGCGCCATCCTGACAATCCCGCCCACATCGACGAAGTTGACGTCCTTTGCCACAACAGTACTCTTTTGGGTCTGGCTCGTGGTAGTCGTCACAAACGACAGCTTCTTCCCGAACGTCCATTTGGATTCCTGATAATTCGCCGTCAGCAGGGAGTGGTTCAGAACCCTCTCTTTCTGGCCTTCTTCCGCCAATACCAGCCGGATGTCGAGCCGGACCCTGCTCGTGTCCTTCACTTCACCCTCAGCGGGCTTGCCCGGCTCCACCTTCCTGCCGCCCAGCTGATTCACTATCGTTTCGACCTCGCCCATCCTTCCCGGCAGACATTCCACGAAAAGCTGGTTGCTGTGTTCGTCCGCGATAACACGACCGAGCTTATTGTCTCTCAGCCACGCATTGACAACCTGCTCCACATCTTTCGCCATGGCTTTCAGGCGAAACACGCCGAGCTCTCTCTTCCGTTCCAGAACCGCCAGCACCTTTTCCATCTCGGCGATGCTCTCCGCCGTGTCCATGATGAGCACGGTGCCGTCCTCCTCACTCACGACGATATTGCCCCTCGGGCTCTTGAGGGAGTCCAGGAATGAGAAGACTTTCTCCGGCGTGGAATATTTCACGCGAAAGCACCTGTTCTCGATCGGCGCCTCCGCCTCCTTCTTCTCCTCTCCCGCCACAGCGGGAGCCGCCGCCAGAAGCGCCCCCACCACTACACACGCAAGCACGATTCTCATGGCTGCCTCCTCACTTGGTTATCCCGGATATCCCTTCAGTTTCTCCGCGACGAATTCCACTATATCGGAATCCACCTTCCCGCTTTGCGCCTCGAACGAAGCCAACACTTCGTCTTTCGCGAATACCCCGTCCGGCACCAGAATCGGGGTCATCTTGAACGCCTCCAGCGTATCCTCGCCGTCGTCCACGCGCCGGTGGGTGAACCCCTTGTCCTTCAGCCACGTGAGCGCCCGTTCGTCCCGTCCCTTACCGTAGCAGAGCTGGAACCCGTATATCTCCCCCGAATCCTCGCACCAGACGTACAGCTCCATCGTCTCGCCGCTGAACCAGCGACGGCGCGGCTCGTTCGGCACCTGACCGACGTGCTCAACCTCCCTCAGCATCGTCCTTTCCTATCCCCAGTTCCCGTCCGTCCTCGGGAAGCCCCTCGAGCGGAGGCCCCTCGGACCAGCAGCCCTGCTTCTCCTCGTTGAACTTCCAGATCCGGCCCTCTCTATTGACGTAGAATATGGTGCCCTTCCGCCACGCACCGCCCCGGTACTCTCCCGCCCATATCTCCACCTCCTCAACCGATGACCTCTTGATCATCCGCAGAGGGTCCTGGGTCCGCGCCGACACGAGGGCCTTGATCCACATCACGTCCGTCTCCGTCAGCCCACTCTCCACCTCGACCGGCGGAGGCGCGGGGACCTCGGCGCCGCGCTCGGCATACCGGGTCCCGAAACCGAGCGTCGCGGTGAACAGAATGAACCCGCCGGCCATGCACGCAACGGCCTCCGCCCTTCTGACATCCAGCATGAAGATGCCGCGGATCGCCGATTCCGCGCCCGCCCAGACGCACAGGAGCAGAATAACGTGTCCCACGCGAAGAGGCACGTACGCGAACTCCTTGAATTCCACAATCGCGACAAACGCCCCGAACAGCATCGCCCCCAGCGCCAGGTGCACCGTCGGCCAGCTCAGCCGAATCAGCGGCATGAGCATGCAGAGAAATACAAAGACTTCGATGCCCAGCGGGACGAGCAGAGAATCGGATTCGGAGAGACCGAAGAACGCGATCATGGCGAAGACGACGAGATGAACCACCGCCGCAGTAATGACGATGCGATTAGCCCAGATCACCGCGTACCACCTGCTCAGGTGTCAGCCCGTACTTCTCAGCCAACTCCCGGACGGCCCGATTGTACAACACCGCCGCACGCACGCCGCCGACCAGGAAGACGAGCACCAGACCATCCTTGAACACTCCTGCTCCCGACAGATATCCCGGATACTCCAGGGACGCGAGGACCGTGAACGTCAGCTGCAGAATCACTCCTGTTGTCGTCGCTTCGAAGAGATAGCTCGAAGGGACCCCACTCAGAAAGAAGCACAGCCCGGCAAGCGCAAACAGCCCTTTGACCGCCATCATCATTGTCTTTCTCAGTTCCGTGAGATCGGGCGCATCCGCAAGCTTCGCGGGATTGGCGTCGGCCAGATACTCCTGGAAGCTGACCTCCTCCCGATACTCACTGTACGGAGCAAGAGTGCATGCCGCAGAGAACAGGGCAACCCCAATCAGCGCCCCCCGCGCAGCCAGCGGGTAGCGTCTGAGGACGTGGGTCAGCCGTCTCGGAAGCTTCTGCTCTGTCACCATCTCCCGCTGCTCCGCCTCACCCTTCCCTTACTTCCCGATCGACTCGAACAGCTTGTGCTCCTCTTCCGACATCGCGGGGGTCGCTCCGGCCAGGATCGGTTCCGCTTCGAACATCTTCTTATACTCCCGTTTGTGGGCGACCGCCAGGTGCGACAGTCCCATCTGCTTCGACCCGTCCCATCCGCCCCACTGGCCGAGCTGTTTCAGCAGGGGATCGAAGGGCTTCTCCTCGGGCGCCCCCGCCAGACACACCAGCGCCGTCCCGAGGACGGCGCACGCAAGTAACCGCTTCTTCATCTTGTTTTCTCCTCTTTCAATTCAGTGTTCCCCCGTATACGAAAGTGCCCCGTGAGCGGAAACTCGAACAGCCGGGCTTCCTCCCTGGCCCCCTGTCCGATGTTGTGAATCACCAGAGGAACACCGTTCTCCGTCTTCCGGTCGCTCACGATCATTATATGAGCCAGGTTCCCGGGCAGCGTACACGTCACGATGTCTCCCGGCAGATAGTCCTCCTTGTTGGTCCTTATTTCCAGCGAGTAGCCCTTCCTCTTGAAGAAGTGCCGCAGGTTGGGCACGCGGCGGTGATCGATATTCGGGTCGGGTCCCCTCAGCCCCCACAACGCCGGATAGGTCGAGAACGCCTTCTTCATGTCTTCGTGAACCAGTTTCTGCAGGTCCATGTGGAGCGCATCGCGGAGCGCCCGGATCACCACGTCGGTACACACGCCACGTTCGATTGGCATGTCGCCTCCGGGGTACTTCAGCTTGACGTATTTCGGATCGTATATCGTCGTGACACCCACCTGCTTCCGAGCGGCGCCGGCAAGCGGCTGGACAGGCGGCGTCTCTTCGACGACGTCAACGCGTCCGGTTTGCCGGTCCACCCTTGGCGGGACCTCTTCCCCGCAGAACAGCCGACGCGCGCCGGCCAGGCCGCACTTCTGATACTTGTCGTACGCTTCGGCCGCCCGTTTCCGTATCGTCCTCCCGGACTCCTCCGCAATCCAGGCGCGCACCGCGGCGTCGAACGTGTATGCCTCCGGCGCCATGAATCCGGTGGTGAAAAGCACGGATCTGCACCCGAGCGCAGTCAAACGCTCCCGGAAGTAATCCCTGCTCTTGCACGCCAGCACCATCGCCTGCCTCTCCCCTCCTCTTGCCGCGCGCCTCTGCCGATCGACCGCGAAATCCATCAGTCCGTTATGTCCCACGTATACTATCAGGTCGGCACTCCCGCTGAGTCCCAGAACCTGCTCTCCCACCTTGTGCCCGGCCGCATTGCCGCCGCCTGCCGCGCTGAGGAAGTCGGTCACCGCGTTCTTGATACACGAACCCCGATACGCGTCGGCGACGAGATAAACGTCTCCCCCTGTATGCTTGAAGATAACCCGCCGCAGCACATCGTCACCGGACCCTTCATCCTCGGACACGAGCGACCACGACGGACTCTTCTTCAGAAACGTCTTCACGCCGTACATCGCGCCCCAGTAGAGATTGTTCTTCGGATCGTCCCCGTTGCCGAGAGCCGCGGGCACGGGGACAATCCCCTGACTATCGTTATCGCAGAGCGCGACGAATACATGCACCGTTCTTGCGGTCTTCGGCGGAACCAGAGGAGTTGCCGTGATCGTGACACCGGGCTCGGAGTTTTCGCCACCTGGCTCCGGGGACACCCCGAGCATGGTGGGTCTCGTCGCAAGATACCCGCCCACCAAGCCGCCGACGAGTATCAGTACGGCGACCGCTATGAAGAAGTTGCGTTTCATGATAAGGGCTAAGGACTATACATCGAAACCCAATCGACCCCCGTGTGCCAGAAGCGTAATTCCTGTTCTCTTGAGAACTCCGGGGGAAGATACAACAGCCCCATCGCGCCCATAATATCATCTGCATCGTATCGCACCACGGTAATCACTCGCTCTTGTGGAATACGATGGGCAATACGAACTATATACTTCCCGCCCTCCTGCAACTGCCAGAGCAGCCCCTGAGCGTCCGGCATCGGCAGGGGCGGTCCCGGCGGGTAGGCCCGCTTGGCTGGGTTGTCCATGCAGCCCAGACATACTCCCAGCAGGAGAAGTGCGGCGGCGAGACGTACTCTGCTACAAATCGAACAGAAAGCCACCTGGTCATCCCCCATGCAGCAGCAGCGAAATAATAATCGAACCCGCAAGGAACATCAGAGACAGGTACAGGCGATTCTTCGGAGAGCGCGCAAGCGTCACGTACGCTGCGGCAACCCCGTAGATAGCCCCGACAAAGAATCCCAGGAAGGCACACGAACTGCCTATCTTGGGGTCCCGCCCCTGCGCTATGTAGATGGCAATCGTTATCGCCACAAGGATTCCGCTGGCCACCGATATCCCCTTCGCTGCCAGAGAAGTCTTCTTCCCAAACGGTTCATCCTGCTCCTCTTCGACCAGGCGGCGCCCCTCCTCAATTCTCAGATGCCTCGTCTTCGCATGCGCAACGGTCACATGCTGCGAAGCCCACCACTTCTTCCAGGCATCGGGAGTCGGGCCGAGATCCGAACCGGCGAGTTTGGCCAAGGTTTCCCGAGCCAGCTCTCGTATCCCGGGGTCCTTGAACTCAAGCGCCTTGATGATGGCGGGTACATCATCAAGGGTCACCGCTTCTCTGGATTCTTCCTCCTTGTGCAGCGCGGAGCCGCGCACCGTCGCCAGCAGACGCCGGATATCCTCCTGGGCCTCGCCCAGCGCCTCCTTCATGAAGTAGGGAAAGTACGGGCCGCTCACAGGCTCCCCTTCAACACCTTACTCTCCGCTTCCCGGCACGTAACGGATCCCCATGTCGACCCACGGGCTGTGCCCGGTATCACGAATCATCTTGCGAACCCTCTCTTCCGTCTCGTTTCCCGGACCCGTGCGGTTGCCAACCATGAAGTACATCTTCTCCTTGGCGCGCAGCTCCTTCAGCTTCGCCTCGAGCTTCCCGATCTCGACCTTCTCCCCGAGAATGATTACCGTGTCCTTGAACACGCTTACCGGATGAACGGTGAGCATCTCTCGAGTTGTCTTGGCAACCTTGCCGCCGCCTTCGTCTGTGAACAGCTCCATCTGCCCGGGGGCAAGGCGTTTCGGATCCTTCTCCTTATCCCCGACTCCGATGAATTCGCATATCTCCCGAAGCAGCTCGTCGCGGACTTTGTTGAACATCGTCTGCCCGTGCCCGCCCTTGTCGAACGCAACGAACTTCTTCGGCTCGGCCGCGGCCTTCTTCATGCGCTGCATGGCCTGGTAGCTTCCCACGTCATCCTTGGCGACGACGAACAGCTTGCGCGCATCGATGCCCTTGCATCCATCCATGTCGAACGCAGACAGAACGATGATGCCGCCCAGCTCCTTGCGCTTGTTCAGTCCTCTGGCAGCATCGAACGCATGAAACCCTCCCATGCTGCTTCCCAGTATGTAGATCTTTTTCAGGCCGAGCCCGGCAAGATGATCGAAGGCGGCCACGATGTCCTTTTCCCTTCCGTCGAGCTGCGGCGGAGAATCGCTCGGGTAGCCGCGGAAGTCGATGGCCAGGCAGACCACCTTCCTCTTCGCGAAGTACTCGCATTCCGCATGGAAGGATTCGCCGCCCTTCTTGTAGCCCTTCCCGTGACACAGCACCAGCCCGACGTCTCCCTTGCCGTACAGCCGGCCGGTTATCTGCTGTTTGTCTCCCGTGGTCATGCGGATCTGCTGATATTCCCCCTTCGCACCTTCCGCCTTCTTCGCGTCCTCCGCCTTCGCGGCGGGGGCGGCGAAACCGGGTGCGCACATGCCGCCCAAGAAGACCGCGCCAAAAAGCAGAAATCCGGCAATTGAGAGCTTCATGCTATTTCTCCCGAATGCCCCTACTTCTCCGCTTTCCGCACCACCACGTGAAATGTGCGCGTTTCCTTGTCATAGTCGAACCGCACACCGGCCTGCCCAGCAACCGGAACAGCGGCCCGGCACTTGCTTCCATGCAGAAGAAGGTCACTCTCTTGCCTGAGAGTATTTCCTGGATTCTCCGCCTGGCATCCGTGGCCCTGGGTACCGCCCCTCGACATCCTATCAATGCCGCGAGACATACTGCAGCCGCCAGCCATCTTCATCTCCACCTCCTGCCAGCTATGCATTCGTCCAGACGCATTGTCATGTCCACGCAAAACACTTCCTGTATTTCAGCGTCAGGAACAAAAGCTGGACCACCGGATTGGCGCAGAAGGCGTTCGAGAACCGGGTTCCCCCGCCGGCCAGACGGTCGATGTTCGGCGTGGAGATGTCCTGGTTGCCATAACAGCAGATGGAACGTATCGTCCTTCCGATTCCAGCCGATGGTGCAGGTGGTTTTCGAGGGTCCCCGGCGGATGACGATGCCGCAGTCGACCCACCTCGCGAGGATCACATGTACTCTGGCAGGGGTCTTCTTCATACGGTTGCCCGAGCGTAAGCGAGGGTCAACTGCAACCCATTGTTGGCCACGCCCCCCTATGCAGCCGACGTGTGCGTCCTGTCGCCTATCCCGAGCAAGAGCGAAGGAACAGAGATGTCTTCGTCGAGATCATCCCAATGGAGACCTGTTCCGCCTCCGCTGATAGTGAGATTCTCACGTTGTGCCGGTGTGGCATTGAGAAGACGGGGGAAATAGGCAAGAGGCACGCCAAGCTGACGACCGTCTTCAAGGTCGACCCACATCGTGTCTGCGTCAAACCTAACGGATTTCGCCTGCGCATCAGACACCAAAGTGCTCATTCCAGTACCTCCTAATCAACTCAGTATTCTCGATCGCGACTCCAAGTAGCTCTCGAAGCTCATGCGACGTCAATCCGTACGCTTCAGCAACCCCCGGTTCCGGTTCGAGCCAGAACTTCGCCACTGATTCTGCCTTGCGGACGTGGACGTGCAATGGCTCCAACGGATCTCCTTCGTTCGAATAGAAGAAGAACCTGTATCCCTTGTATCTAAACACAACTGGCATATCATAATGTTACATTCTCGAAGAAAAAAAGTCCACGTTCTCTTGTCCTGGCCAACGTGGAGCTCAGTTGCCTGGCCGAGCGAAGCGGAGCCAGGTCAACTGGAGCGAATTGTTGGCCATTTCCTCACTTGTAGGCATCGCGACGGAAGTCGACACTGAGAACATAGACCATGCCTTCAGCGGTATCAACGGCGTAAAACAATCTGAACTTGCCAATCCGATAGCGCCACATATCGGGAGTGTAATCACGCAGCTTCCTGATATTGGGTCCGAAGAACGGCTCCTTCTTCAGTTGGGGGTACACGTATCCATCCAGCTTCTTACGGATGGCCTGTGTATGGTCTTCCGACAGCTTGCCGAGCTTTTCGAGGAATTCCTTCGTTTCAAATACGCGAAAATCAGGCAAGTCGCCCTCGCTTTGCCCTAGCATCTGAAAGGCCCCGTCTTAAGCTTGCGCTCAACGTCTTGTTCGCCCGAATTTCGTCCATCTCGAATTCATCCACAAATTGCTCGGATTCCACGAAACGAAGCGCAGCGGTTTCGATGAAATTCGAGAGAGGACGATTGTCGCGCTCAGCGAGTCGGCGCAGGCGCTTATACACCACGTCATCCAGGCGAAGCGTAACGGTTTTGGACATATCCCACCTCCTTGCAACTATTGTCTA
>CAYMFW010000067.1:0-22769 GCA_964389785.1 uncultured Planctomycetota bacterium | reverse complement strand
TCACCTCCGACGGCCAGGGCACCTGCTCCGTCAGGTGCTTCGTCATCACCACCGCCGCGCTGGTCCCGCCGAACGGCGGCTTGCCGGTCACCGCGTGGTACAGCGTTGCTCCGAGCGAGTAGATGTCCGTCCTTCCATCGATGTCCTTCTCGCCGCGCGCCTGTTCCGGACTGACGTAATGCGGGGTTCCCACCATCATCCCGCTCTGCGTCAGCATCGCCGCCTCCGCGTCCTCGTGCTTGGCCAGCCCCAGGTCGCAGAGCTTCGCGATCCCCTCTATGTCTATCATGATGTTGTCCGGCTTGACGTCCCGGTGGATGATCCCGTGCCGGTGCGCCCACGCCAGTCCGCGGGCGACCTGCATCGTAACGTGCAGCGCGTATTCCTCGTCGAGCGTCCCTCTCTCCTTGACCACCTGCCGGAGCGTCTTGCCCTCGACGTACTCCATCACCATGTAGAAGTACTTGTCGGTCTGTCCTACGTCTATCGCGTTGACGATATTGACGTGGTTGAGCTTGCCGGCGATCTTCGCCTCGCGCATGAATCGGTCAGTGTAGCCCGGGGACTTGGCGAGGCGGGGAGAGAGGATCTTCACGGCGACGGTGCGGTCCAGCGACACCTGCCGGGCCTTGTAGACCGCGCCCATGCCCCCCTCGCCGAGCTTGGAGAGCAGCTCGTAGCCGGGAATCGGGTTCTTCGCGTCCTCAGGCATCGTCGTCCCTCATATATAAGGTGAGTCTGCGCACGGAATTGTTGCAGAAATCGGGGACTTTCACAAGTCTACCAGTTCCCTCGAATCGAGCGAGCTCTCTCCGGCTCACCTCACCACGGCTAGAACGTAAAGAGGGGCTGGCCCTCTCTCTTGAGCCGGTCCAGGATCTCCGCGATCTTGTCCTCCGCCTCGTCCGGGGTCAGCTGAGTGGTTCCCGCGCCGGTGTGACCGCCGCCGCCGTACTCGCGGAGGAGACACCCGACGTCCACCGTGCAGGTCCGGTTAAATATGCTGTGGCCGAGCGCCACCACTACCGCGCCCTTGTGGCCGTCGAACAGCCGCATCTCGACGTTCGTCTCCGGAAACATCGTGTACACCAGAAAGCGCGGACCCACCGGCTTGGGATGGACGCCACGGAAGTCGGTGATCACCACGTTCTCCTCGACGCGGCAATGCTCCTCGAGGATCACCTTGTACTCCTCGTTCTCGGTGCGCACCCGCTCGCATCTGAGCTTCACCTCCCGATGCTCCATCACCTTCTCCATCGGCAGCTCCTTGACGTACTCGACGAGCCACCGGAAGTACTGCTGGAACTCGGGACCGAGCCCGGAGCGGGGATCTATCGTGAGACCTAGGAGAATCCAGCCCTTCGGATTCAGCACGTCCTCCTCCGTGAGCTGGGCGCTGTCCAGCTTGTCGGCGGCCTCGAGCATCTCTATGTGAGGCGCGAGCTTCTCCACGTTAGCCGGGTCCTTCGCCACGTAGTAGTTGTACACCACGCGGGCGGCGCTCGGCGCCTGCTCGAATCGGCCCGGGAACTCCCCCATCCCCAGCATCATACCCTCTTCGGATATGTGATGGTCGAACCACAGGCCGCAGCCGGGAATGTACGGCACGTTGACGACGATGTCGTTCTCCGTGGCCGGAACGAGGCCGTCCTGCACGTCCTTCGGGTGGACGAAATTGATCTTCTTGATGTCCTCGACCTCGGTGAGCAGCACACTGCTGACGAGGCCGTCCCAGTCTCCACGCGTTACGATGTCCATGGGCCACATGATACCCGATGGAAACGGCGGTTGGAAGCCCTTTTCTCCCGATCCGCACCACTTGACGACGACGCCCACCCGCGTATAGCGTATCGTGTCCTCGTAATTCGAGCTATCATATGTCATGGACCCGATACTCACCGTGGTCAATCGCGCCAACCAGCGCGGCGGCCGGATGCTCTCCGTGGTGGACCTGGTCGAGCGAGGCACGCTCACCCTCCACCTGGCGGCCTGGCTGGTCGCGCGCGTCCGCGGCGGCTCGTCGTGGCTCGTCGGCGCGCGCCCGGGCGGGGCAGGGAAGACCGCGGTGATGTGCGCGCTCCTCGCGATGCTGCCCGAGGGGAAGCGGGTGCGGCTCACCTCCCCCGGCACCGGATGGGAGGCGGCCCGGCCCGGCGAGTGCGTCGTCTCCTACGAAATCGGAGCGGGACACTACGATTCATATGTGTGGGCTGAAGAGCTTCGGGCATTCGTCGCGCTGGGCGCGCAGGGCGTCCGTATCGTCTCCAATCTGCACGCCGACACGATCGAGGAAGCGAGGGGACAGGTCGTATTCGGCAACAGCGCGCCGGAGGAGCATTTCCAGTCCTTCGACATGTTCATACCGGTCACGATGTCAGGCGGCTGGATGGCAACGAAGCGGGTGGTCGAGAAGGTGAATTACTTCGAAGACGGTACCTGGAAAGAAACGGACGGGAAGCCGCCGCTGAACGACAGCGAAAAGGAGACAGCGGCGTTCCTGGAAGACTGTTTGTCAAAGGGGCTGAAGACGGTTGAGGACGTGAGAACGGCGCTGTAGTATTATGCGTATGCGGGCACTTTTCATAACAATTTCCGTTCTATGTCTCGTGATGGCCGTGCATCACACGGCCGGAGGTGACGAAGTGAAAGACACACAGCTGAAGTTGCTCCTCGGACGGCTGGACCTGACCCGTCCCGGACTCGAGAACGTGAAGACGGCGGCGGACCTCCTTGCCTGCTACCGAATGCGCACGTCCGTGAAGCACCTCGTGGACCGGTCGAAGCGCGCCGAGGAGCGGCGGAAGAAACCGTACGTCCGGGACCTGCCGGTCGCCGACGATGCGGTGAAGAACATCCTCATAGCCGCACCCGTCTACCCGCGCCACGACTTCGGCAAGAAGATCAACTGGCTGAAGAAGCACCGCGACCAGGAATGGATGGTCCAGCTCCATCGTCACAATTCGTGGACGTACCTGGGCCGGGTGTACTGGCGAACCGGCGACGAGAAGTACGCTGAAACCTACACTCGCCAGCTCGCCGACTGGCTCGACGTGTGCTTCCTGAAGGACACCCCCTCCACGGCCTGGCGGCGGATCGAGATGGGAATTCGGGGACACATCTGGATGCACCACTACAACTACTTCATAGACGCGCCTTCGTACACGCCGGAGCTGCTCGTAACGTTCCTCAACTGCTGTTACGAGCACTGCGTACGCCTGACCGGGAAGAGTTACACCCGCAACAACTGGGGGCTGATGGAGGCCGAGGGCACCGCGTTCCTCGCGATGATGGTTCCCGAATTCAAGAAGTCGGAGGAGTGGCGGAAGAAGGCGATCGGCCATCTGAGGGAACAGATCCACAAGCAGGTCCGCAACGACGGCCATCACGTGGAGCAGTGCCTCAACTATCACATGGGATGCATTCGCTGGTTCGCGCGTACTCCGGAGATGGCGAAGAAGAACGGGTACAAGGACGCGTTTCCCGACAAGTATTGGAAGAAGCTCGAAGCGATGGTGGACGCCGTGATGAAGCTGCTCCTCCCGGACGGGCAGGCGGTCCAGTTCGGCGACACTCATACAGATCGGGACAATCGCCGTTTCCTTCGCGAATGGGCGGACTTCTTCGAACGGGAGGACTTCCTGTATCTGGCGACGAAAGGGAAGGAAGGCACCGCGCCGGCTCAGACCGCGTACGCGCTGAAGGACAGCGGCTTCTACTCGATGCGCAGCGGCTGGACCGAGGCGGCGACGTGCATGGTGCTCCAGTGCGGACCGCACGGCGGATGGCACGATCAGATGCACAACGGGACCTTCGAGGTCTTCGCGGGCGGCAGGCGTCTCACGCCCGATTCCGGCTGTTACATATATCATGGTGACGACAAGGGCCGGGCCTGGTTCAAACAGACGCGGGTCCATCAGACGATGACGCTGGACGGGAAGGTCGCGGCGCAGAAGCCGAAGCTTCTGTTGTGGAAGCCCGGGAAGGACACAGACGTGCTCGTCGTCGAGAACGCCGGCTACAAAGGCCTCACCCACCGCCGCGCGATGATGTTCGTGAAGAAAAGGTACTTCGTCGTCGTTGACGAGGCACTCGGCAAGGCAACGGGAAACGTGAACGTCCACTTCCAGCTCGCCCCGACGAAAGCGGTGTTCGACAAGAAGGGCCTGTCTGCTCGCACCGCGTTCCCCGACGGCGTTAATCTGCTCGTCCAGGGCGCGGCTCAGCCCGGTGTATCGCTCGTGGAGGAGAAGGGGCAGGTCTCATTCAAGTACGGCGAGAAGGAGCCGCGACCCGCGTTCAGGTACACGGCGAAGAAGGAAGCTCAGCCGGTCCGGTTCGTGACGGTGCTGGCCCCCTACCGCGGCAACGTGCCGAAGGTCAGCGTCTCGCCCGTTGAGGCGCCGCCCGGCGCCAAGAAGATCGAATTCGACGTCACCGTCGGCGGCAAGAAGACCCGGGTGGGCTATACAATCCCGTGACCCCTACACCTTGAGACGGTTGATGATCTCCTGAATCGTCTGCTCCGGATCCTCCCCGGAAATCTGGGCGGAGCCCGCGCCCCGGTGCCCGCCGCCGCCGTACTCCTTCAGGAGACGCCCCACGTCCACCTTGCACGTCCGCTTGAATATGCTGTGGCCGACCGCCACCACGACGACGTCCTCCAGGCCCTCGAAGAGGCGGACCTCGACGTTCACCTCGGGAAACATCGCAAACACGAGAAAGCGGGGACCCACCGGCTTCGGAAACAGCCCGCGAAAGTCCACCACCACCACGTTGTCTTCCACCCACCCGTGCTTCTCGAGAACCGCTCTGTACTCCTCGTGCTCGTTCCGCACCCGATCGCATCTGAGCCGTACCTCCCGATGCTGCATCACCTTCTCCATCGGCAGCTCCTTCACGTACTCCACCAGCCATCGGAAGTACTGCCGGAACTCCGGCCCCAGGCCGGACCGGGGGTCTATCGTCAGGCCGAGGAGCAGCCACCCCTCCGGCTTCATGACGTCCTCCATGGAGAGCTGTGCGCTGTCCAGCTTGTCCGCCGCCTCGAGCAGCGCGGTGTGCGGCTCCAGCTTCTTCGCGTTCTTCGCGTCGGCTTCGACGTAATGGTCGTATATCACCCGGGCGCAGCTCGGGGCGACCTCGAACCGGCCGCTGAAATCGCCCGCGTCGGCCAGCTTGTCCTCTTCCGAGACGTGGTGATCGAACCAGAGTCCGCATCCCTCCACGTACGGGACGTTCACCACGATATCCTTCTCGTCCGCCTTGATGAGGCCGTCCTGAACATCCTTGGGGTGAACGAACTTGATCCGCTTGATGTCCTCGACCTCGGTGAGCAGCACACTGCTGACAAGGCCGTCCCAGTCGCCGCGCGTAATGATATCCATGGATCCTCCTTTTTCCTCTCTTTCAGTCTCCGTGCTGGGTGACACCCGGCCAATCGTCGGTCCGAAACGGGGAGGCAGGCAGGCCTGCGCGATTGTAAAGATTGCAGTCTGGATTCGCCGCCCATGCGCAGCGTACGGCCGCGGGCTCTCCCACCTCGGAGCTGCTCACCAGAACGGTGTCACCGTCGATTTCGGCGTCGGCCCAGACGAATCTCCTGTCGCTCCCGGCGATCGTGAATCCGGTGAGCGCGCCGCCCAGCGCCTCCAGCCCCCCGCCGACGTGATCGAACTCGATCCGAACCGACGCGCCCTCGATCGTGTGTGACCGGTACATCGGCCCCGACGGAACCACGTCCCTGCCGTACACCGTCCCGAGCGCGGCCAAGGCCAGCCGCTTGCCGACATCCTGCTTGTTCGTGGGGTGAATGTCCATCGCATCGCCGATATCGATCGTGACCGCCATGGCGGTATGAGGCACGCTGAGCGTCATGGTCTGCGCCTCGCGCAGCTCCGCCCACGGACTGTCCTGAGGTTCCTTCTGGTGCTGGGTGTAGTTGGCGAGCTGGACGAACAGGAATGGGAACTCGCCCTGCCCCCACGCGTCCCGCCAGTTCTCGATGAGCATCGGGAACCGGGTCCGATACCGGTACGCGTTCTCGGCGTTGGATTCCCCCTGGTACCAGATGACGCCGCGCAGCGCGAAGGGTACCAGAGGCACGATCATGTTGTCGTACAGGCAGTACGGCGAGTTTTGATTGGGAAGCGGCTCCGGATCTCCCCCGCGGTCATTCACCGTCCCGAAGTTGTGCTCGATCTGATATCTCCACACGCCCGGCAGCTCAACGGCATCTTCCCCGCCCTCTTCCGGAACGAGTCGCATCTCCCCCGCCGGCCCTCCAAGGCCGCCGAGGTTTCGATACGAGTAAACGCGCACCGCCAGCGTGTTGGCCCCGGCCCGTACCAGCTCTCCGGGAATCCGGTATTCCCGCTTCACACTCCACGGATTCTCCGTTTCCCAACTGGTAACGCCGACCTCCTTATTGTTGAAGTAGGTGACGTCGTGCTTGTCGCAGGTGCCCAGATGGAGCACCACGTCCTTCCCCTCCCACGCCGCCGGCACCTTTACCGTCCGGCGAAACCAGACAACGCCGTTGCTTTCGATGCCGTCGGCCTGCCAGTAACCGGGAATCTCCATCTCCGGCCACTCCCCGTCGTCGAGCGCGGGGTCGGCCCATCCCCTGCCGTATCCCTCGTTGCCCGGATCCGGCGCGACGTGTGTCCGGTACCACTCGGTCGGGTTCTCCTTGAATGTATCGAAATCCTTCTGCCGCGCCGATTCGTCCAGCGAGCCCAGCATCCGCTCGTACCCGGCCACGTCCTGCGCGCACAGCTCGTCAGTCATCAGCGCGTCACGCGAGATCCACGCCTCCACCCGGGTCCCGCCCCAGGAAGTATTGATGAGCCCTATCGGAATCCCCTCGCTCTTCTGCAGCTCCCGCCCGAAGAAGTAGGCGACCGCGGAGAACTCCGGTACCGTCTCCGGCGAGCAGACGGCCCATGCGGCGTCCACGTCGGCATGCGGCGGATGATCGATTGCCTGCGGCACGTTGAAGAGCCGTATCAGCGGATGATCCGCGGCGGCCGTCTCGGCCTCCGCGTCGTTGCTCTCCAGCACCCGCCACCACATGTTGGACTGGCCGGAGGCGAGCCACACGTCCCCCACCAGCACGTCGGCCATCTCGATCCGCTCGCCGCCCCCGGATTCGATCGTGAGCGTCTCCGGGTCGACAGACACCTCGAGCGGCTCCAGGCGCACCTCCCACCTGCCGTCGTCACCCGCCCGGCCGGCCTTGGCCTGCCCGGCGAACGTGACGGTGATCTCCTCACCCGGTTTCGCGCTTCCCCACACCGGAACAGAAATACCGCGCTGAAGAACCATGTAATCCGAAAACACCGCTGCGAGTTTCATGATTACTTCTGTTTCACAAGCGCCTGCACGCGGGCCGCCGCCGCGTACAGCTCCGCGGAACGCTCCTGCCACCTGGAACCGCACGCGTACCAGTCCGACCCCAGCGGCCCGTACGGAAGATACGAGTGCATGTTGCCGTTCGTATTCTGTTCGTTTCCCCACGCGACGCACCGGGTCCTCTCGTCCAGTATCGCCTGGCACCGGGCCGCCAGTTCCTCTCCCAGCTTCGCTCTCTTCGTCTCATCGACAAGTGCCTGCTCGAGGAATATCCGGACCTCGCACTCCTGCAGACCCTCGATACCCATCTCGAAACGCTCGGTGCCGATCGGGCCGTCCGAACCCGGCGCCAGCCACGCCGGTCCGGGAGTGAGCGACCCCCAGCAGCAGTCGCTTCCCCATGCGCCGCGGATGCTGTAGTCATGGAAGTCGTCCAGCGACTGCCTTCCCGCTCCACGCAGGCCGCAGAGCAGGCCGAATTCGAAGAAGGTTCGCTCGTAGCTCATGCCGAACGTCGCCTTCGCGTCCGCGTACCGCGGGAAGTACGCGATGTGCCTGTCACACTTCCATCCGAGCTTCCTCTCGACCCCCGGGTCGGAGAAGTACGCGACGAACACCGCGGTGGCGTAGCCGACCGGCTGACCGTACAGATTCGAGGTGGTGCCGTGCCCCATCGTAATCCAGGGCGCCCCCGGGACCAGTTTGTTCCACAGCACCACCGTCTCCTTGGTCGGGATGTAGTCGCCGGTATTGCCGATCATCACCGCCTTGTCCAGATCCCGCTCCTTCAGTATCTCCATCACCCGATCAACCACCGGCTTCCAGAAGCCCTCCGCCTCCGGCTCCGTGTATCGCGGGCCTCCCATCTCGAACACGCGCCCGGTCTGCGGGTCCAGCGCGCTCACCGGTACCGGCACCGCCGTCTTGATCCAGCTCTGCCCGTACACCCCGGTGCCGATCTTGTTCTTGGGATTTGACCCGATGTGGTAGTCCCACACCTGGAGAACCACGATCCGCGGCCGGAACCCGGCGTTCAGCGCGGTGTCCAGGTACTTCTCCAGGTGGCTGTAGTCGTGCATGTATCCGTCGCCGTCGCGAATCCATCGGACCATGGATTCCTTGTTGCGAAAGTGCGTCCTGCATATGAGCGGTACGAAGAGAAGCCGGCTTCCCGTTCTCACCAGGAACTTCATGGACCGGTCGATCAGGTCCCAGTGCTCCCTGGACCACGGCACCACGCCGTAGAAGTCGGACAGGCTTTCGGGAAACTCGAGGAATCCCACCGACGTCTGAAAATCGTTCGGACCGGGCAAAAGAAAATCGTTCACCTCGAGCTCGACCGGCACCTCGACCGCGTCCGCGCCCTCCGTCCGAACCGTCAGCGTGCCGGCGTAGCGCCCCGGAGCGGCCCCGGCCGGGACGCGCAGCGTGATCCAGACCGGCTGGACGGCGCCGAGCCACGTCGGGTCGGGATAATGCTTCTTCCAGGCATCCCGCAGGAAATCCGTGGGTCCGATTCTCTGCACCGGGACCTCCTCGGGCGGTTCGTCGTGGAGCGCGTCGAAGCGCATGGAGTGAAAGCCGCCCCATCCGCCGTGGACTTCGTGCACGTATTTGGCGAGCCGTTCCTTGGCGGTCGGGCGCGGGTAGCGAACGCTGATCTCGGACGCCGGGATGCCGCCCTTCCCGCTCTCATGCTTCAGATCGGTGATCTCGGCGCGGATCCCCTTTATCGGGCTGTCTGAGTTCGCCACCACCTGTCCGGAGAAGGTGCCGTTTCGCGCGCCGACGATCCGGATCGGCTGAAGCCTGTCGTTTGGATCGCCGTAGCTGCACTCGAACACGCTCTCCAGAGCGTTGGCGTTCCACACATGGAATCCCTTCGGACGCGCCGCGTTCGTCGCTACTCCGTCGCCTTCGCCGGTCAGCTTCGCCTGCACCAGCCCCACCGTGTTCCAGCACGCGTTGCCGTCCACCCTCCCTTTCTTCTCCGTCATGATGTTCCCGTGCTGGACCGAACGGTGCAGCTCCAGCGCAAGCACGTTCACTCCCTTTCTCAGGGAGCCGGCCGGCAGGACGATCTCGCCGGTCGTGCGCAGGCGGCCGTCTACGTTCTCTCGCGCGGCGGCGCGGAACAGGTAACGGTAGTGCCCCCCTTCGGTCACCCACATCTCCCACGGGTAGTCGTCGGCGGGAGTCAAATTCGTGATCTCTCCCTCCGGCAGGTGCCTGCGGGCGATCTCCTTTCCGTTGAGATACGCCACCACGCCTCCGCGGAAGGTCGCATTCAGCACCAGCGACTCCACCTTCGCGGGGTCCGTCACCTCGAACTTACCGCGCAGGCACACGAGCGCGATGCAGGGCGGCTGGTAGTTGCCGTACCTGCTGAATGTGCCGGGCATGTACGACGACGCCCGGTTCGCCTCGCCGCCGAAGTACGGGCCCGGCTGACGCCACCACGAGCCGTCGTCGAAGTCCGGCTGCATCCAGTCGGCGGGCGGCAGGGCGGTCTTCGGCTCGTCCGGCGGAAACACCGGCTTTCTCCTGCGCTGATGCCTCGGGGTAAGCTTGGTCTGCTCCGGCTTCTCCTGCGTGCCGAACAGAACCGGCCGGAGAGTGACAAAACATCGCCAGTAGCTGAACGTATCGAGAACCGTTGTGCCCTTCGGCTTCTCCGAAGACGCCTTCTCTCCACCGGCACAGTTCCCGGTGACGGCTGCCGCCAATGTCAGTACGGTCAGCGCCGGTACCAGGATTCGAATGAGCCTGGTCCTCTTCATCGGTCTGAGTCTCTCCTGAATGCCTTTCCGCGCGTGCCCTATGCGTGACGGCCTATTATACCAGGATTTCGGATTCAAGGCTCCTGCCACGGGAACCGGGCTTCAGCCTAGCGGCGCCTTCTGCTCCGGTCCCGTCTCGAACGAGCCGGACCGTCTTCTGTCGACCGCGCCCCGGATGGACGATTCTTCGCTTTTGACTCGATCTCGGAGCGAAACGCGTCGATGCAGTGCATTATCTTCTCGTGAACATCATTGCCGTGTTCAATGAAGAGGAACCCGGCATGGCATTCCACCCTGTGGGGATCCCTCCACGAGTCCGGTTCGATACTGTTAATCCCTCGGATGATGTCCATGCCCTCTACATGCTTCGGATCGGCCTTCAGGAACCAGTCGATGGGATATATACGAAGAACGGGCCTCGCCGGCAGTCTCGGCGCCATGAGAATATCGCCCTGTTCCAGCCGCCATGCAACGGCAGTGACCTGCGCAATCATGTCCAGCACGTCCCTCAGAGGCGTTCCTCTCACGCTCAGAGTGACCGGCGGATCAACGCCTTCGGGCAGCGCAGCGAGAAACCCGACTCCGGTCCTGTCCGACAGGTCCTCCACCGCCTTCGCGAGCTGCATATCCTCGTAATCCACCGTGACGAACTTCGTCTCCAGGTCCTTCAAGGATACTCCTCGAGGACCTCTCCCGAGATCGCTGCTGCATCCGGGCAGAGGGCCAACGGAAATCCCTCTCGTGCATACCGCCGTCGCGGGAAGCTCCCTGGCCTCGCGCATGAGCTCCAGAAGATCAGCCACTCTCGCGTGGGCTTCAGGCGTGTGAAAAACCATGAGCTGGCCTCTGGCAAGACCGACTCTGGAGTTCTCTTCAGGAAGGGAAACGGCTCGTCTCGCGTATTCCAGCACCGTCTCCGGCTCGAAGCCGTCCCACACCCGCTCCGGACCGATCTCGGCGGCAAGCTCCGGATCGCTGACCCTTAGCTTCTTCACCTGCTCGCTGTCGCGAAGCACATACTCTCCCAGGTCGTCGAGAGCATGGAGTCTCAGCGTAAGATCATCCACCGTTTCTCCCGCAAGGCATACCGCTTCGTTCCTGACCCTCCAGGCAAGACCGGCGGACCGGGCCATCCAATCCATCACGTGGACGAGCGACGCTCGTCTGGCGAACGGAACTTCGATGGACCTATCCGCCTCAGGCTTCTTCACGATGAACGTCATGCCGATTGCCTCCGTCAGCCGGTACATGAGTTCCCCGACAGTCTGACTGCCGGCGTTTACCCGCTGCGAGGCAATAGTCCTGCGGAGACGTCTCTTCCAGCCGGGCCCGCTCCAACCGGCTGGACCGGCCGTGGTCTCGTCCAGAACGGGACCGTACTCCAATCTTCCGCCCCCGCGTCTTCCCAGGGCCCGCCTGAACTCAGCCAGCATCTCACTGACTTTCATATGCATCGAGCGCGTATTGACGACGTAGAACCAGTCGCCCTGGTATTCGAGCCGATTCGGATCGTACCAGGAAGTGCGGAAGTTGTCTTGCAGTGCGTCGATTATCGTTATCCTCGGAGTGATATCATACCGCATCTTCTCAGGCACCCAGTCAGGGGCCGTCATGATATCGTGAAGAGGGTAGACCCGCAGCATCGGGCCTTCAACCGTTTCGGCGCCGAACCGCAGTGCATCATCCTTCAGTCCCCATTTCTTTCCCGACAACGCGGCAAGCCAGCTCCAGGCGTTGTGGAGAGACATGTCTCTGACGTACAGGGACACTTTCTCCCCCTCGTACTCGCCCGGTCCGCCCGTGACAAAGGACAGCTTGCCGCTCATGTTGGCCCTGTCCGGATCGGACAGAAGAAACGTGTTGCCTTCATCCGGACCTTTCAACGCCTCCCTGGTCATCCTGACGAGCACGTCGACTGCATCCCGCAGCGATTTCTCCTTGAACTCCAGGGACACCCGGTACGACCGGAGGATATCATTGACCCGATCCCGTCGGATGAGTTCAGCCTGTCTCTCGAGGGCCTGTTTGAGATGGTCCAGATACTCCTTCATGATCGCGTGCATTTTAGGAGAAGCGGAAACGGTCACGGAATCTTCCGATCTCCCGAAGCTGAAATCGGACGAATCTTCCACAAAGTCCAGAGAGCGGAACAGAACATTGGCATGTTCCGTGTGCTTCGGCAGCCAGCTCACGTCGTACGTTCGAGTCGGCAGAACTCCTTCGGGCGCAGGAACCGCCTCCGCGGGAGGCTCGGGCTCCGCGACAGGTTCCCGCTCAGGAACGGGCTCCGGCACGGCAACGGTCCGCGGCGGGATCGCGGGTTCCACCTGCGGCTCCTGTGCCGCCGGGGGCTCGGGTTCGGCAGGGACCTCCTGCTTTCCGATCGGCTCCGGTTCTGCCGCGGGCGCCGATTCTGCCGAAGGCTCTACCGCGCCCGCCGCAACGGGGAGGTCGCCGGAGACCTCCTTCCGTGTCTCGGGCTGGGGGAGTACGATGGCAGAGAAGATCGCGAACGCCCACAGGCCCGGAAATACCAGTACGACCGCCCAGAGAAGAACGCGAACCAGACGTGATTCCATTCCACCGCCTCCCCCAATTACGGCCTTCTATCCGACGGAAACCACGGGAACAGTATACCCTATTTCTTCTTCCTCGGCCGGTATCCGATTCGGCGCTCCGCGACGCCTAGACCCGGCCTCGGCTGATGCCGGCCGATCTCCTCATCTATTCTTTCAGACAGAAACATCTTCAGCAAGGACTGATACGGCACGTCCCTCTTGTTTGCCAGCAGCTTCAGTTCCTCCAGCATGGACTGCGGCAGACGAAGCGAGATGGTCTTGGTTGACGGCTTGAGATTGGGGAACACTGCCCTGGCGCCCTTGCTCCAATCTACATACTCGGTGGAGTCGTGGCTTGCCCAGAACTTTCTTTCTTCGTCCTCGTTCTTGAATTTTGGAATCTTCTTCATGGCGACCTGTACACCTTCCTATCCTTCCGGTTCATGTCCCTCACGAATATCACTCGAATACGTCTCCTGCGCACGGTGAAGGCCGCGAACAGCAGTCTCCCGTCATCCGACTGGCCCAGCGCCCGAAACCGCTTCTCTTTCTTCGAATGGGTCTCGTCCCCGGCGACAACGAGCGGCTCATTGAAAAACAGCTGTTCCGCCTCGCCCGGGGTCACCCGGTGCTTCTTCCAGTTCTTCCCGGCATTGGCTTCGTCCCAGTCGAAGCCTTCGAATTCGGGTATCGATACCGTCGCTACCATGATGAATAGTGTATATTGTCAAAATATACACGTCAAGAACGAGATCGAAGCTGTCCCTACTTCTCGGAGATGGCGCGAAGCTGGTCGGAAAGCTCGGCGAGACTGCCGTGTATCTGCCGCAGCGTGGCCCTGCGCGACGCCAGTATGAAGAGCACGGTGCATACCGCCGCCATCACCACCAGCACCGCCCACAGGTACGTGCCCACCAGTGTCGCCTCCCCGGTAAGCTGCAGCTCGTTCCATACCACGTCGGACAGCGCCGCCTGCGTATCCGGCGATGCGGTGGCAAGAAGCTTCAGCAGAGGGAAGATGTACGTCATGAAGCACCAGCAGTAGCACGCCGCGCCGAGCGCCACCGCGGCCCAGAGCGCAACCGTCAGCGCCGCCAGGAACCACGCCGTCTGCTTGGCGTGCCTGACCCTCTTCGGGAGCCTTTCGTCCCTCCCCGCCGGGGGCGTCCCCTCTGCATTCTGTTCCAGAAGCTGTCTTCCCAGGTCGTTTCCATTACCCATTGTTTGCCTCCTCCATGTTTTTTCGAAGCGTTCGCTTCGCGTAGTGAATCCGGGACCGTATCGTTCCCAGCCGGCAGCCCGTCGCACCGGCGATCTCCTCGTAGGACATGTTTTCTATGAACCTCAGCACCAGGACCTCCCTCTGCCCCGGCGGCAGCGCGGCGAGCCCGGCGTGGATGCGCGCCGCGTTGTCCGCGTGGAACTCCGGCTCGTCCTGGATGTCGACGGGAAGCTCCGTATCGTCCGCGATCTTCATCCACCGGCTTCGCGTGCGGAACATCGTGTAGACCTTGTCGCGGGCGATGCGGTAGAGCCACACGCGGAACGCCTTCGGACTCTTCAGACGGGGGATCGATCGGTAAACGTCCACCCATACGTCCTGCATCACGTCGTCCGCGTCGTGCCGGTCGCCGACAAGGCGTTCGACGTAGTAGGACAGCCGCTTTCCGAACATCTCGACCAGTTCCTCAAACGCGGCGTCGTCGCGCGCCTGGCAGCGTATGACGAGCGCCTGCTCCAGAAGGCGGCCGGTGGCTTTTCTGACGGAGTCCTTCATGTGCCCTCGTTTTCAAACAGAACGTAGCATCCATTACACCCCTCCCGCAAGCACGCTGGAGGCGACTCGCTTCCCGTGCACCCGGGCCGCCAGCTTCTCCCTGAACCGGACGTGGCGCGCGCGCGAAAACTCGATGAGCGGCCGCCACACGATCCCGGTCAGCCGGTGACGGATGAGAAAGCTCCATATCCGGTTGGAGCGCTTGTACAGGTACGACATCCCAAGGTACGCGGGCACGGCAGCCAGGCCGCGCGGCCGGCGCCGCCAGATGGAACGGTGCGAGAAGAGGCGCCTGTACGTCCACGCGTAACCCTCCTCAAGCCGTTCCGGCGTCATGAGCGCCGGACGGAACACCGCGTGCGACGTGTCGTAGCGGGACCAGTCGCGGTGGAGCAGGCGCCCCTCCCGCTTGAGCTGACGGAACAACGGGGTGCCGGGGTACGGCGTGAGAATGTGCATCGTGGCGCACTCCAGCCGGACCGCCTCGATCCATTCGACGGTCCGCTCAAACACGTCCGGACGGTCGTGATCGAACCCGAACACGAAACTGCCGTTCACCTGGATGCCGTTCTCGTGAAAGATCTGCACCCGCCGGGCGTAATCGGCCGGCCGCGGGCTATTCTTCCGCGCGTCGTCAAGGTTGTCGCCGCTGAGCGACTCGAAGCCGATGAACACGCCGGTGCATCCGGAAAGCGCCATCTCTCTCACCACGTCCGGACGGTCCGTCACGTCCAGCGACACCGCCGCGCTCCAGATCTTCTCGAGCGGGCGGATGCCCCGGCACAGGTCGCGGAGGTATCCGGGGTCGGACCCCAGGTTATTGTCGATGAAGACGGCGTACGGCTGGTCCTCGCTCCCGATCTCCCGGGCGATCTGCTCCGGGTCCCGCGCCCGGTGAGGCATGTGAAGCCCCTTCGTCGAAAGGTAGCAGAACCGGCACCGGTTGTGACAGCCGCGCGTCGCGATCACGCTCGCGGTGGTGAGGAACTGCCGGCGGGGCACAACATCCCGCCGTGGCAGGGGGTCGCTCCGGTACGCGGAGGCGTAGCTTCCCTCGTACCGGGGACGGAGCCGTCCGGCGTCCGCGTCCCTGAGGATCCTCCCCCACACCCGGACCCCGTCACCGAGGGCAAGCGCGTCCGCGTGCGGGGCGCACTCCTCCGAACACGACTGCACGTGCAGTCCCCCGAGGACCACCCTGGCGCCGCGGCGGCGGTACCAGCGGGCCAGCTCGAAGGCGCGCCGGGCGAACGTGAGATGCACCGTGATGCCCACCACCTGCGGGAACGGGTCGCGCGGCGGCGGGCCCTGCAGCATGTTCTCGTCCCAGTACTGCACCGTCCATGCCGGCGGGGTCGCCCCCGCGACGCTGGTGAGGGCCAGCGACGGGGTCAGCACGTGCTTGCCGAAGCTCGCCAGGGGGTCCTTGGGGTAGAACGGGTTTATCAGCAGCGCGTGACGGCGGCGTATCTCGTTCGGCCGGAAGCCCGGGTCCAGCGACGGCGCATTCCGCATCTCTTCGGGGAAGTAGGGGTCTCGCATCTCGTATCCTCCCGTTTCCATTCGAGTCTTTCTCGCCCTCTACAGAGGTAGTCGCATCAGCCCCCGAAAAGTTCAACTGCCATTTGCCCCGAGCACCGTTATCTGGCATACTATGCCCTGAACAAAGGGGCAAGGGGACCCGCGAATATGGAATTCTTCATCCTGGTAGCCATCGTTGTCGGCATCATCATCGCCTACAACGTCAAGCAGTCGAAGCTCGTCAACGAAAGCTGGGCCAAGGCGGCGTCCGTCCTGCGGCTCAGCTTCACGCCCGGCGGCTTCATGGTCGACCGCAGGATAAGCGGCGGCGCCGACGGGTGCCGCGTCCTGGTCGAGACCTTCACCAGGAGTACCGGCAAGCATTCGAAGACGTATACCCGATTCCGCATAGGCCTCCCTCGATCGCTGAATCTCGGCCTTCGCCTGGTCGAGCAGGGCTTCCTGACGAATATCTCCAAGGTTTTCGGGGCCCAGGACATAGAGATCGGCAGCCGGTCCTTCGACGACAAGGTGGTGGTCAAGGGCACGAACGTGGAGGGGGTGAGGCGGCTGCTCACCGCGGATATTCAGTCCCAGCTCTCGCGGATGTTCGCCCAGTACGACGGCCTGACGGTGACCGACGCCGACATCACCTGGAACAAGGCCGCACTGGCGAAGAACCCTTCCGAGATCATCTCGACCGTCCGGCAGTTCATCAAGGCGGCCCAGGAACTCAGCCGGGGAACGGAGAAGCCGGAGGAGCCGATAAAGGTCGACTTCTCCGAGGCCGCGCCCGACAAGATCAAGCCCACCCCGCTCGAAAGGATCCTGCAGAGCAACAAGTTCAAGAGAACACATCCCGAAAGCGGGAAATGGGAAAAGACAGAGGTCTCCCACGACGGGATCAAGAAGGTCGAGGTCAAGCTGTCCGGGGGTTCCGTCGACGTCACGGATACCGAGGTCGAGTTCGATTTCAAGATGCCGCCGAGAAAGGCCCGTGACCCGTTTACCAGGGGAAAAGAAGTCGCAGTGCCCGAGAAGAAGGAAGAGAAACCGGAACCGAAGGAGCCGGAGGTCGACTTCGACTTCGGGTACCGGCCGAGACCGAAATCACCAACGGATCCCTTCGAGCTGGAGAAGAAGGCGCCGCCGCCTCCGCCGCCTCCTCCGCCGCCGCCGCCGTCAGCCGTCGAGACACCTCCTCCTCCACCGTTCGAGCCGCCGGCCGAACCGGAGCAGGCCCCCGAGCCGGAGCCCGTTCCCGAGCCTGTCCCCGCTCCCAAGCCGCAGGGAGACCTGCTGGACCTTCCCGAGGCGGGCGCGCAGATATTTGCCTCCTCCGTCAGCACGTTCGATCGGATGAAGCTCTTCGACGAGCAGTTCAAGGGAAAGCCGGCGAAGGGATCGGGCACGATCCAGAAGGTGGAGAAGTTCAGTTATGACTTCGTCCTCGGCAACAAGCCGGGCTGCAAGGTGACCGTGAAGATGGAGAAGATCGAGGTCGTCGTCGCCCTGCCGGAAGCGGACTTCGAAGAACTGCAGGAAGCCAAAGGGACCGGACTGGCCTTCCGCGGCTCTCTCGTCAGGATGGACACCTTCCCGGCCCGGTTCTACGTCACCGACGGTGTCAGAAGCTGACGACCGGTTCAGACACATCGCGCCCTACTACGAGGCGCTGTTTCCCGCCAGGCCGGCTCAGCTCGATTTCCTGGAGGAGAGCGCCGTGCCCGGCGCGCCGGAACGGTTTCTCGACGTCGCCTGCGGCACCGGCCAGCAGATGGAGGCATTGATCGATCACGGACACGAGACGTGGGGCATCGACCTGGACGAATCGATGATCGCCCGGCTGAAGGGAAGACGGCCCGACCTGCGGGAACGGGTCGTCCTGGGAGACATGCGGAACACCGACTCTCTCCTCCGACCGATAGTGCCCGGACCGATGGGAGTCGTCTACTGCATCGGAAACTCCCTCGTCCAGCTGACCGATCCGGACGACATAGAGCGCGCGCTGGAATCGTTCCGCTCGATACTGGACGAAGCCGGCACGTTCGTCGCTCAGATCGTCAACTTCGACCGCGTCCTCCGCGGCGACTGGGGCATGCTCCCCCCCATCGAACGGACGCTCCCGGAAATGGGAACGTGCCGCCTGGAGCGAACGTACGCGCTTTCGCCGGCGCCCGGCTGCGTCCGCTTCTCCACCCGCCTCGACACGCCGGAGAGCACCGAGGAGCGCTGTCACGATCTCTACGCGCTGCGCCGCGAGGAATTCGAGACCCTGCTCCGGACCGCGGGCTTCGAATCGATCGTCTGGTGCGGCAACTACGACGACCGTCCCTGGGATGAGAATTCCCCCGCCACCATCGTCCGCGCGTCCCGACTCGGCGATTGACGCATCCCGCACTCAGCGATTATGATGGTGGTGATGGCACCCAATCCCCTCAATTCGAGAAGACGCACCGGCCCCGTTCTTCTCGCCGCATTGATGGCAGCTGTCGCCGTCAATTGCGCGGCGGCGCCGATCGTGTTCGAGGCGGAGCACGGGACCGACATAAAGCTCAATTTCGAAATCCGGGAGGTGAAGGACGCGTCCGGCGGGCTGGCGCTCACTCTGGACGAGGGCGCGGGCGGCACGTTCGGCTACGGATCGAATACCAACCCGGACATATTCATCGGCGAGGCAACCTACAACTTCACCATCGAGCAGCCCGGTCAGTATTTCGTATCCGCCAGGGTGTTCTGGATGGACAAGTGCGGCAACCTGCTCCGAATCCGCGTGGACGGCGGAGGGTTGGCCGGGCTGGGCAGTCCGGACAAGGACAGGCACACGTTCCGGAAATGGTACTGGCAGAAGTCCGGCCCCTTCCACCTGAAGCAGGGAGAGCACACGCTGAAGGCGATCGCGCACGAGGACGGGCCGATGATCGACCGCTGGTGCATTCATCGGGTGGAAGAGACCCCTGGCAACGAGCTGAAGGACAACTGGCCCGGCATGTACCGGAAGGACCCTCTCACGCCCGCGTCCGTCAGCATCTCGAAGCCGTCCGAGGTCATAGGCGATGATGGAGCGTTGCCTCTCACCCTGTGGCTCCGCAGAGCCGCCCGGGACGTCACGCGCTGCACGATCGTCGTGAAGGGACCGAAGGACATGAACGTCAGGTCCCGCGCCCGGATCCCGGTGCGTTTCGAGACGGACGAGGTCCTCAAGCGGGTGGACGTACCGCTGCGGTTCCCGGTCAACACACCGAGAGGCGAGAAGAAGATCACCGTATTCGCAATGGACGAGAGCGGAAAGGTCGGGTCCGTCGCCATGTGCATGCTGGCCCGCCCGTACGACTGGTGGATACTCGGCCCTCTGCCCGCCCCGGTACGGGTCGAGGACGGCATGGGACGCGGCAAGGACGTAACGCTCACCAGCCCGGTCACATACGAAACGCCCGAGCAGAAAACCGAAGCGTCCTGGAAGGCGCTGCCGGAGAACGCGTTCAACCGGTACCAGATGATCGACCTGGAAAAGATCTACGGGCAGTCCACCAGCGCTACCGCTTACCTGTACACCGAGGTGCGCGTCGAAGAGGACGGCGGCTATCTGATGCTCGTCAACAACGACGGCGCGTTGGATATCTGGATAGACGGCCAGGATACCTACAAGGACCCCCGGCACCACCCGGCCTGCGGATGGCTCCGCCATCATCCCCTTCGATTGACGAAGGGCAGGCACACGGTGCTCGTCAGGATCGAGCAGAATTCCCCCGAGGATACCGACTACCAGCAGAACTACTGGCTCTTCCGCATCCGCCTCAGGAAGAGCCGGAGGGAACCCGCACCCATTGGAGGACTCGAATGCGAAAGAAGCCCTGGCTCTTCGCCGTGGGGATCGCGCTCGTCATCGCCGCACTCTGGAAGATCTCGCTGACGCCCGAGTATCTCTGCGCGACCGGCGACAGCAGGACCAGGCACGAGATCATCATATCACTGCCCCACAAGGCCCGGTGGCGTGCCCGGCTGATGCTCCGCCGACTGATTCACGACCGCGACTGCGAGGTGCGGGTCGCGGCGCTTGCCTGCGTCAGGATGATGGATCTGAAGGAGCTGGCACCGGACGTATCCGTCATCATCCGGGAGGACCGGGAAGCGATCGTCAGCGCGCAGGCCATCGAGGTGCTGGCGAAGATCGATCCCGACGCGGCGGCCCCGGTGGTGCTCGAAAGCCTGAAAGACCCGAGACCGGACATACGCATCGGATCGCTCCTCGCGGCCGGGCGGGGCATGAGCGTGCCCGAGCCGGATCTGCTCGCGACCCTCACCGATGGCGACTCCCGTGTCCGCGAAGCGGCCCTCAAAACGGTGGCGAAACTGCGCGTGATGAACGCGGTGCCGGTGCTGGCCGGTGACTTGGAGAACCAACAGCTCTTCGAACTGAGCCAGACCCACGACGCCCTGCAGAGAATCACCGGCGTCAACAAGGGCATCGCCGCGGAAGCCTGGCTCGAATGGTACAGGGAACGCTAGGTATCTATTTGAGGCGGATCTTCTGCCCTATCTGCAGCCTGCGCGCGTCGACCTTGGGATTGAGCTCCTGGATCTTCTGCAGCGAGATACCGTACTTCTTCGCGACATCTCCCAGCGTGTCACCCGCCTTTATCGCGTAGAACCGGTCGTCCGGGGGGGACGGCGCGGCCGGCTTCGGAGGATCGGGAACGGGACTCGGAACCGGACTCGGCACGGGACTCGGCGCGGCGGGCGTCGGCTCCCTTCGCACCACGACGCGGGGAGCGGGCGGCTTCAGCTCCTTCTTCAGCTCCTTTATGTCCCTCTGGAGCTGGGTGAACTGCGACCGGGACGCGCTCGACGCCTGGTCGATGTCCAGGCCGAGCTGCCTGATCTTCTGATCGCCGATGTCCTTCACCTCTTTCTGCACGGCCAGCGTCGCGGCGTACATGTCCTCGCCCGACCTCTCCATCTTCCGGATCTTTGCGAGCGCGTTGTCGGCGGTCTGCTTGGCGGTGAATCCGAAGTACAGGCCGGCGCCTGCCATCACGAACAGCGATCCGAGCACCGCGATCTCGAGTATGGTGCTGAGGTTCGATTCACTCGGAGGAGGGGTCGCTTCCACCACGGTGGATGCTTCGTCCAGAGCGCCCATCAGCTCCTCGTCGAGACTCTCGAGCTCTTCGACCTCTTCCTTGTCGTCGGGGAATCTCATGACACTATGCTACAGGGAGTTGAAAGGTAATTCAAGCCGCCCCTACTTTTCGAGGATTTCGATGATCCTGCGCTCGCGTTCCGCGCCCGCCTTGTCGCCCGCCGCCTGGCACGCCTCCGCCAGCGCCTTGTGAGTCTCCACCTCATATGGATCGATGAAGAGGGCGCTCAGGTACGCCTCCGCAGCCTCCGCCGGCTTCTTCTGCGCCGTGAGAAGCTCGCCCAGCTTCACCTGCGCCTTCAGGTTCGTATCGTCTATCTTCATCAGGTCCCGCAGCACACCCACCGCCTTGTCGGACTTCCCGGCCTTCTCGTACAGCTCCGCCAGCCGGAGGTACGGACTCTGCGGCCCCTGCGAGAAGCGCGGGTATATCCTGCGGGCCGCCTCGAATTCTTCGATTGCCTCCTTCGACGCGCCCTTCTCCTCGGCGATCTCGCCGAGATACAACCGGGCGCTGAAGTAGTTCTCGTCCAGTTGCTTCGCCTTCAGGAAGTGTTTCTTTGCCTCGCTCGTCTTCTTGTCCGTCTTGTACGCGATGAAGCCCAGAATTCCATGGGCCCTCACGCATTTGGCGTCCGTCCTGATCGCGCGCTCCGCCGCGGCGCGCGACTTCTCGACCTCGTCCACGTGAAGCTGATATGACGCCATCTCCGCCCACTGGTCCGCGCTCCTCTTGTCCTCCTCGACGGCCTCCAGCTCCTTCACACGTTCCTCGTCCACCGGAACGGACACCGCGATGGACGACAGCTCCGCCTTCACGAAATCCATCGTGCTCTCGTTCAGCGTCTTGAGGTCGGTGCCCGCCGCCTCGGGGAGCAGCTTCGCCGCGTCGCCCCCTTCCGCCAGCTTGCTCAGCACGTCTCTCATCCCGTCCTCGCCGCACAGCTTCATCAGGTGTTTCACGATGAGGCTCGCGTGGAAGTAGCTCAGCTCCACCTGCTGGGGGAACTTCGGCCGGGTGAAGCCCTGGTTCATGTCCTCGATCGGATAGAGGATGTCGTTCTTCAGCGCCCAGACGATCGTGCGGTCCAGACCGAGATGCGGGTCGGTGTCCTCCATCACGCTGATTCCCTCCGTGAGCCACAGCGGGATGCGGTACCTGGTCTTCTGCAGGGTCACCACGTGGGTGAACTCGTGCTCCAGCACGTGCCGCCAGTGGAACGGCCCGGACGGCCGGGCTCGCCCGTACCGGGGAGACGGCATCGTGATCACCTGCCCGAAGCAGGCGCCCAGCGCGAACAGACCGGGAAGGCCCACGGTCCTCGCAGAGAACTTGTCGTGGTCGGGCAGCACGACGATGAGTATCTTGCCGCCGTATTCCTTCGGCCCCCCGGGCTTCATCCCGTACTTCACGGTCAGTCTCTCGTACGCCGGCTCCAGGAACATCTCGAGATACGGCCACATGATCTCGAGCTCCTTCTTCTCCATCTTCACGTGGAAGTGCTCCGTCTCCCGGTGCCCGTACTTCTTTTCCTTGAAGTCCTCGTCCAGCACCGTCAGCACGTTGTACGCGTACACGTTGAAGCCGTTGATCTGGAAGGAACGGTCCAGCGCCTCGTATCCCTCCCGCTCCTCGCCGA
>CAYMFW010000066.1:0-23009 GCA_964389785.1 uncultured Planctomycetota bacterium | reverse complement strand
TGGCCTCTCTGCGCCACATGCTCGACCATGCCGAGGAGGCGCTGACCATGGTTCGGAACAGAGAGCGCGCCGACCTCGAAGGCGACCGCGACAAGTATGGGGAAATACCGTGGGCCGATATCATCGGCTTGAGAAACCGTCTCATCCACGGCTACGACAGCGTCGACTTCGATATCCTGTGGCAGATCATCACGAATGACCTGCCCCCGCTTGCAGCCACTCTGAAAGAGGTCCTGGAACAGCAAGAGAGCGGGTAATCTCCCGCGAGAACGGAACGACGCAGGAGGACTCCGAATGCCCGAGAAAAAGGACGACGGCCCCCGACTGGAAGACGTCCCGATCATCGCCCTTGAGTCGTGGGACGATCTGGAGCCGGTGTACGGAGAGTCCCGCCGGTACGAAATCGTGCAGGACGGCGTGAAGTTCGAGTTCTTCGCCCACTTCAAGAAGGATTCGCCGTACCTGTACGCGTGGGGGCAGGGGGCGGCGGACCGGACCAAGTTCAATCCGCCCATATTCCAGCGGTGGAGCTGGGCGCACGAGTGCCCGCATTCCGTTCTGATCTTCAGCGACTCGACCCTCTATATAGGAAAGATCAACCTGGGATGGTGCATGGGCACGGCTGACCACTACTACCTGCCGTACTATGTGGAAGCACTGCAGGCCGTTCTGAAGGCGCTCGGCCTGGGGCCGGAGAAGCTGCTGCTGTACGGCTCGTCGGCGGGCGGGTTCGTATCCCTGATGCTGGGCGGGTACATCCCGGAGGCGACGATAGTGGTGAACAATCCGCAGATAGACCTGACGAAGTACAAGGAGTACCACATTGCCGCGCTGATGGAGTACTGCTTCGACGACGTGGACCTCGCCGAGGCGCGCGCGAAGTACGCCGACCGGCTCGTCGTATGGGAGCTGTACCGGAAGAAACAGATCATCCCCAGGATATACTACCTGCAGAACATCCTGGACTACCTGCACTTCGAGAACCACTTCAAGCCGTTCATGAACGCGCTCTCCAACATCCCGATCCCGGAGGGCCTGCCGTTCACCCGGTACGTGCGGGTGGACCTGTATCTCCGCTCCGACGTGAAGTTCCTCCACGGACCGCTCGGCAAGGAGGACACCGAGGCGGCCATCGAGCACGGCAGGAGGCTCTTCATGGAGGACGGCCCTGTCTGGTAGAACCCGCTCTCTCGTCATAGGGGCGATCGAGGGGGGCACGTTCAACTTCGCCCTGGGCTGCACCGTCCAGTTCTGGGCGCTCTTCGTCCAGCACGGCTGTGACGAGTACGGCATCCCGGCCCGCGGTGTCGAGATGACCATGTACACCCTGGTGGCGTTGATGGCGATGGAGACGATCGCGAGCTACATCGGCGCGTCGATTGTAGAACGGCTGGAGCGGCGCAAGGTATTCATCACGATCGCCGGGCTCTGCACCCACGGGGCGTGGTTTGTATTCGGCTTCGCGATTCTTCTGGCGCCCGTCACCTGGTTCCTTCCGCTGGCGTTCGTTCTTCTATTATGGCGGGGCTTCTTCGACGGGATGCTGATTGCCCCCTGGTTCGACCTGGCGGCACGGGTGCTGGAGCCGGACGAACGGGCGCAGTACTTCTCGGTGCGGCTTTTCACGTCGAGCGGCGCGCTTCTCGTCGGCGCGGCGGTCGCGCGCGCGGTATTCGGCTGGTCCGAGGTCCCCAGGATGCAGTTCGCGTGGATATTCTGGCTCGGCGGCGCGATGGCGGTGATAAGCGATCTCAGCCGGCTGGCGTATAGAGAGAAGGCGAGCGAGGTGCTGCAGGAGCGGCGGGACCGGACGTTCGGGCGTGACCTGAAGGACATGTGGCGGATGCTCGTGACGCTGAAGAGCTTCCGCCGGCTGTGCCTGATAGGCGCGGCGGGGGGGCTGACGTTCAACCTGTACCCCCAGCTGGTGTCGCTGTTTGCCACTAATCAAATCGGGCTGTCCCGGGCCGGCTACGCGACGCTCACCGTGGTGCTCCAGGCCAGCGGTATCATCGCCTGCATCTACCTCCCTCGCCTGGTGAAAAAGTACGGCTGGAGGAACACGTACGGGATCTTCCTGGTGCAGATGGCGATTGCGATAGGGGTGAACGGGTTCACCGCCTGCGCGCTCGGCGCGATCACCGGAGGGCGCGCCGCCGGTCTCGTTGCCGCGTCGTTCGTGGTGCTCGGCGCGTCCCGGGCATGGATGTTCGCCGAGGCGAACGTATTATATGAAGTCGTACCGGACGATAAGCGTCCCTCCGGCCTGGTGCTTCTCCGCTCCGTGTCCAACGTGGTGGGGATCGCCATCGCGATCGTGCTGGCCGGGTTCAGCGTGACGGAGCGGGCCGAATCGGTGCCGTACGCGACGATGTTCTTCGCCATCGCCGGCGTGATGGCCGGCGCGAGCCTGCTGCTGTTCTTCGGGGTGAGGGCTCCTTGCCAGCCCGCATCCGGTGAGCTATCATGATTCGGGGCACGGAGCACCCCGCGGGAGACGTTGAGACATTGCGATCGAGTAGTCGATGATAAGGAGGAGCTGACATGCTGAAGACGAACGAGAAGAAGCTGGCGATGATATCCGTGCAGGGAACGGTCGTGAACCCGAGCGGCAAGAGGCACTCGGTCGACAGGGACGGGAAGCCGTACCTGCTGCCGGGGGTCGGCGGGATCACGTATAACATCAAGGTGGGCGACCCCGCGTTCGGCTGGGCGGGCGACCACCTGGAGCCCGGCGTATCGACGGTGGCGGACGAGAAGCGGATGGAGCCGAAGAACACCGGCTACAATTTCCTCGCCTGCGTGGGGAACCAGGCGATCCTGGCCACCGGCAACGCCAAGGGGGACAAGGGGGTGGTCACCGGGCATCACGGCGGGGCCGAACACGTGCTGATCGACTTCGCGGACAAAACGCTCGACAGGATGCACATGGACGACCGGATTCTCATCCGCGGCTTCGGCCAGGGGCTGGAACTTACGGATTATCCGGACATCCACGCGTACAACATCGACCCGCGCCTGCTCAAGAAGATGGGAATCAAGGAGAACAGGAAGGCGGGCACGATTTCCGTTCCCGTCGCCGCGGTGGTCCCCGGACACCTGATGGGTTCCGGGGTCGGCTCCACCTCCATGGGTACCGGCGATTACGACATCATGACCACCGACCAGGCGATGCTGAAGAAGCACAAGCTGGACCGGATCCGGTTCGGAGACTTCGTTGCCATCACCGACCACGACAACATATATGGAAGAAGCTACAGAAAGGGCGCGATAACGGTGGGCATCGTCATCCACGCGGACTGCCGGTGCGCCGGCCACGGCCCGGGGGTGACGACGATGCTGTCCTGCGCGTCGCCGAATATCAAGCCGGTGGTGAACGCGAAGGCGAACATCGCCGACCTCCTGAAGATCGGGCGGAGGCGGAAGTAGAGACGGCACGCGGATTCTCCAGTCGTATGCTCAGGGGCCTTCGCTAAGGGGCGGCGCGTTCGACGGATCCGGGTGTCTCGCCCCTGCGGAGGATTCGGAGCGCGAACTCGAAGACGATCTCCCCCTTCCCCGTCTGTTTCCACACCCCGTATGGGGCATCGACCAGCAGCGCCGGTTTCCCTCCCTCCTCGGGGGGTGTCCAGTGCTCTCCCCTTCCCTCGCTCATTCCGTAGGTGAGGTTCCTGTACTTCCCCTGCCGTACGGCGAAGCCGGAGATCGCGGCCGCCGTTCCCGGTGTGGGCGCGCAGTGCAGCTCGAACGGCCCGCCGAGCGCCGTGGTCAGGCTCCTCGCCTTGCGGTCGACGACCGGCTCCTGCGGAACGAGATGCAGCAGCCACTCGTACGTGTGCTCGCCCTTCGACCGGAGCACGTCACGCACGAAGATCAGGTCCGGTTTGACGAATTCCACCGTTCTCTCGAGATCGACGGGCGGCTTCAGCCTGCGGTAGCCGTCGGTCGTCGCCTTCGCGACGTCGGACTTCTCCGCGCTCTCGAAGAACGTCAGGTTCGGCGCGGGGATATCCTTGAAGCGCCAGAAATCGACCGGCGTTCCGTCCCCCTCGCCGTCCACTATCACGGTGTTGTGCCCCTGCGCCGTGTGGAAGTACTTCCAGAAGCTGGGGTCATCGTAGCTGGCCAGCTGCGGGTCGCACGCGAGGATCTGGCCCCCGGCGTGTATTACCAGGTTCGGCTTTCCCGCGTGCCAGTGGCTGGAGCCGAACCCCGACGCGTCGAGGACGACGTACGCCGCATCCTTCCTCCAGGAGGAACGCATGAACGCGATCCCGGCGGTCTTGAACGCGCGGCCCGTCGGCGGGAGGTCTCCCGTGGCCCCGCTTTCCACGGCCAGAAGGTCCGGCCGGACCAGCGCGTCCGCCGCCCGCTTTCTCAGCGCCTCCGACCGGTTCGGGAAACAGTCGTTCAGGGTAACCAGGCGGCCGTCTGGCGCGGTGGAATGAAGCACGAAATCCACCATGCTGCCGAGTGCGTCCGTCATCCATTTCGGCGCCTTCTCGCCGTTCTTCGTCAGCACCTCGAAGGGGTCCAGGTAGAGCGCGGTGACTCCCAGGTGATAACTCGGACTGTGTTCTTTCTGGACGCCTTCTTCGTCGTGATCCAGCTTCAGGTGCTCGCGCAGGATCCGGAGTCCCAGCGCCTTCCACCGGGACGCCCCGTCCAGCTCCGGAAGGAGCGCCCCCGCGGCGACGAACGCGGGGGCGTGATGCGCCTGGTGGTTTCCCTTCGTCGGGCCGATCTTCGCGAAGTGGCTCGCGAGGTAATCCATGTCGTGCTGGATTGCGATAAGCAGCGACCGATGAAACTCCCCCGGGACGTCCTTCCATCGGCGGGTCGCCAGGAAGAGGCTCACCAGGTTCCGGCCGCGGATGCCCACCTCGATCTCGCGCCAGGCGAAGCCGTCGGTCTTGCGATCGTACCAGCTTTTCACCGGGAGCGCGGGCGGCGGGCAGCGCCGGAACCAGTCCAGGAACAGACCGGACGTCAGCTCGCGCAGGTTCGCAACGTCGCCCGCGTTGGCCAGCGAGGCGAACTCCGCGAGAAAGGCGAGTCGGTTGCGGCTCCAGAACTTCTCCCAGTCCTTCCTGGGAGGGTTCTTGCCGTGTTCCCAGTCGACCGCGCCCTTCTCGCGGAATTCGGCGACGCATTCCCGCCGGGCCAGGGCCTGGAGCACGGAATCCTTCTTCTTCGCGCTCAGGGCGTGCGCGGCCCACCGCGCGACCTCGGGATCGGCGGGGGCCTTCCTCTTCTCGAAATGCGACAGCAGCGCCTTCCACGCCGCGTCGGGTCCCTTCGCTTCGAGGGCGTCCCTGACGGCGGCAAGCTCGGGCCTGCCGGGCGACAGCGCCTTCTCGATGAATTCCTTTTCGGAACGGATGTGTCTGGCGGGAGGATCCCCGGCGGCAATCGTGGAACGGGTCATGGCGTGTGCTCCTGTCAGGACAAGGACGAATATCAACGACCGGCGGCAGGCGTTCCGCGCCGGCATGCGAGAGGGGGTATTCATGATACTCATTGCATACGGTAAGGCTATTCCGCGGGGGATTGGCCCGTTTCGTACCGCTTCAGGCGGTCCTCGAACTCCTTCCGCGCCGTCTCCGGGACGTTCTTAGGGAGGAGGGAGATCGCCTTCTTCTGCGTCTCGACGGCCTCCTTCTTCCTTCCGTTCTCGAAGCAGGCGAGCCCGAGGGTGTCGAGAACGGCCGGGTCCTTGCCGCGGGCGAGCTCGTTGGCTTTCTGCGCGAGTGAGAGCGCCTTCTTGGGGTCGCGCAGCTTCCTGTCCTCGCAGGTGAGCATCCACCACGCCTGCGCGTTGAGATACCCCCGCTGGTACTCCGCCTTCTTCATCCAGTTCTGGAGTGGCAGCTCCGCCGCCCGTTTCTTCATCTCTCTGATATCGAACGTGCGGGAATTCGTGAATCGGGACATCCACTCCGTTGCGCTGATGAATACCTCCTTCGGCGGCTGGTGGGCATAGTCCAGCTCGTGATACTCCAGGCGGAGATTCTCGACGCCCTTGAGCCGGTCGCGTATGTCCCGGGCCCACTTGATGGGGACCGTTGTGTCCTTCGTCCCGTGCGCGCAGTATATCGGCATCACGGCCGCCTGCTTCACCGGAACGAACTGGCACCAGCAGGATATGGGGGCGCAGGCCGCGAACATCTCCGGAAAGCGCGCCGCGAAGTGCATGGCCCCGTTGCCGCCCATGGAGGACCCCAGCACGTAGATGCGCTTCCGGTCGACGGAGTACTTCTTCAGCACCTCCTCCATGATCGTCATCACGTAGGCGCTCTCGTCGGGATGGGACCAGAACCAGTACAGGTGCTGGGGGAAGACGACGATGCTCTCCTTCAGCTTCGGGACCAGCTGGTAGATGGCGACGCTGTTGTCCGCGGAGCCGGACCCGACGTGCCCGCCGTGCAGGAAGAGGTAGAGCGGCGTCGGCGTGCCCTTCTTGTAGGAAGGCGGCACCCACAGGTGGTACCACGCGTCCGGGCTGGCGTAGCCGGGCACCGGCTGCTTCCGGAGCAGCTCACCCCCGGCCTTCTTCGGCTTCGCCGACGCAGTCGCCGGGAGCATGGCGATCGCGATGGCGACAATGAGAGCGGGAAGCGGAATGCCTCTTCGCTCAGTCATATTCAGTGCATCGGCTCATCGCCCAGCTTCTCCTGCAGTCGATCAAGCTCCGCGGTCAGCTCCCTGACCACGTCCGCGTACGCCGGATCGTCGTAGACGCTGAAGAGCTCGCACGGGTCCTTTCTCAGGTCGAACAGCTCCCACTCCTTCTCGCGCGGGTCCTCGTTCGCCCCCTTCTGGCCGCACGTTTCGCCATAGTAGTATATGAGCTTGTGCTCCAGGGTCCGCACCCCGTAATGCGCGCAGACGTTGTGCGGGTCGTCCGCGTGCATCCAGTACCGGTAGTACATGGACGTCTGCCAGTCGTCGGGCGTCTTGCCGTTCAGGAGCGGCCGGAACGACCTGCCCTGGAACGTGTCCGGCACGTCCACGCCGGCGTAATCAAGGAACGTGGGCGCGAAGTCCACGTTGAGCATGATGTCCTTGTTCGCCGAGCCCACCTGGATCTCCTTCGGGTAGCTTATGATGAACGGCATCCGCAGCGACTCCTCGTACATGAACCGCTTGTCGAACCACCCGTGATCGCCCAGGTAGAAGCCCTGGTCGGAGGTGTAGATGATGATCGTGTTCTCGGTAAGCCCGTTTTCATCCAGGTAGTCGAGCACCCGTCCGATGTTATCGTCCATCGCGGCGACGACGCGCAGGTAGTCCTTTATGTACCGCTGGTACCGCCAGCTCTTCTCCTTCCCCTCGGAGAGCCCCTCCGGAATCGACTGCTTCAGGTCCCCCGGGGTCAGGTCGGACATGCGCATGCTGGCCAGCCGCGCCGCGCTCGCCCGGTTGGCGTAGTCGTCGTCGAACGTTTCCGGCTCGGGGATGTCCACGTCGTCATACATCGTCGCGTGTTTGTCGTCCGGCGTCCACGGCCGGTGGGGCGCCTTGTGATGGTACATCAGGCAGAACGGCTTGGACGTATCGCGCTGTCTCAGCCACTTCAGCGTGTAGTCGGTGATGACGTCCGTGGTGTAGCCCGGGAAGATCTTTTCCTCGCCCATCTCGATCATCTTCGGGTCGTGGTACAACCCCTGGCCGGGAAGGACGTTCCAGTAGTCGAACCCGGTCGGCTGATGCTCCGGCTTGGTGCCCAGGTGCCACTTGCCCACGATCGCGGTCTGGTAGCCCGCCTTCCGGAGCAGCTTCGGGTACGTCAGGATCCGGTTATCCATCTTGGTCTGCAGCGTCGTGGCCCCGTTGATGTGATTGTACGTCCCGGCGAGTATCACGGCCCTGCTCGGGGTGCATATCGAGTTGGTGCAGAAGCAGTTGTCGAACCGCATGCCGTTCGCGGCGATGCGGTCCATGTTCGGGGTTTCATTTATCCGGCTGCCGTAGCAGCTCATCGCGTGGGACGCGTGGTCGTCGGACATGATAAAGAGAATGTTGGGCCTGGTGTCGCTCATATCGAAGGCTCCTTTCTACGTGACGGGTCTCAGCCGGACCGGTTTCCTGAGCGCCTCCGGTCGTCCGGCCGCGTCTATTATCTGCATGATCGCCAGCGTCTCCTTTCGGGGCACCGGCTTCCGCTTTCCGGCGAGGAAGTCGAGCATCGCGGAGGCGGCGTTGAGAAACAGCGTCGCCCGATCCACCTCGACCATCACCGTCTCCTTCGCCGTGGTCAGCGCGGCGGCGAACGGCGTGCGCGTGCCGCAGTGGATGTTCGCCGTGGCGGTCCTGCCGCCCGGGTACTCCAGGAGCAGCTGCGCGCTCCTGCCCGTGCCCCGTCGCATGACGCTCTTCGCGTTCGCGCCCATGCACGACACCACCATCTCCAGCGGGTGCACCGCGTACTCCTCGAACGAGCCGCCGGGCGAGAACGTCACCATGTGGCGGAGCTTTCCCGGGGCGCCCAGCTCCCGGGCACGGTTCTGCACCTCGGTGTATCGGAGCGCCGAGCTGCTCTCGATCTGCACCCGGTGCTTCCGCGCGAGTCGGTATATCGCCTTCGCCTCGGCGAAGCTCGGAGCGAACGTCTTGTCCACGAACGTGGGCTTTCCCAGGGGGAACACCGCGCGGCACAGCTCCAGGTGCGTCTCCGCGTTGGACGGCGCCATAATCGCGAAGACGTCCGCGTGGTCGGTCATCTGCTCCGGGGAGTCGCACCAGGGGATTCCGTTCTTCTTCGCCCATCTCCGGCCGGACGCCCGCTTCAGCCCGGTACAGCAGGAGACCTCGAACGCCCTCGGCTTCAGATCGGCGCGAATCAGCCGCAGGTACGTATTCGAGTGGAAATTGTCCAGGTCGTGGTCGACGAATCCTATTCTCTTCATGCGGTACTCCGGAGTTTCTCGCGCATGTACAATCCGTTCATTCTACCCCCGGGATGCGGCAAAGAGAAGAGGGTGGCGAATCCGCTCATGAAACGCCTGCGAATCGTTTTCTTGCGGACCGGATTTGCCTATAATGGGCGAATTACGGCCCCGGACGGGGCGGCACGGGAACGCACGTACGCACGGAGGAAAGCATGGCACCGGAAAACTGCAGGTACACGAAAGAGCACGAGTGGATCCGCGTGGAGGGGGAAACGGGCGTGATAGGCATCACCGACCACGCCGCCGGGGAGCTGGGGGACGTCACGTTCATCGAATTCCCGCAGCCCGGCCTGGAGGTGAAGAAGGGCGATCCGATCGGCACGGTGGAATCCGTGAAGGCCGCCAGCGAGATATACGCCCCGGTCGGCGGCACCGTGGTCGAGGCGAACACCCGCCTGGAGGAGGAACCGGAGCTGATCAACAACTCCCCTTTCGAGGACGGCTGGCTGGTGAAGCTGTCGCTCGCCGACCCGGCGGAGCTGGACGGTCTGATGGACGCGGCGGCGTACCGGGAGTACGTTGCCGGTCTCGAGAAATAGATATGCGTTGCGCAGCCGATGCCCGAATGCCGGTGAGCGGGTTCGTGGGTCGACCGACGGGCCGAAGGCCCTTCATTGGTCGGTCGAGCCGCGTCCTCGGAGGCACCCATCTCCGCATCCATGGGTGCCGAGAATGAGCGAAACGGCATTCGGGCATCGGCTGCGGTTGGGGAACGATGACATACATAAGTAACACCGCCGACGAGCGGAAGGCGATGCTCGACGCGATCGGCGTCGGGGACGTGGCGGAGCTGTTCGCCGACATCCCGGAGGAGCTGAGGGCGAAGCCGCTCGGCATCCCGAGGGGGATGTCGGAGATGGAGGTGCGCGGGCACCTCCATCGGCTCAGCCGGAAGAACGCGACGCACCTCACCCTCTTCCTGGGCGGCGGCTTCTACGACCACTACGTGCCGGCCGCGGCGGACGCGCTGCTGCGGCGCGGCGAGCTCTACACCGCCTATACCCCGTATCAGCCGGAGGCGGCGCAGGGAACGCTCCAGGCGATATACGAGTACCAGACCTCCATATGCCGGCTGTACGGCATGGAGGTCGCGAACGCCAGCCTGTACGACGGCGGCACCGCGCTCTACGAGGCGGCGATGATGGCGCTGCGGATCACGAAGAGGAACAAGGTGGTACTGGACGGCGGCGTCAATCCGATCTACAGAAACATGCTGAGCACGTACACCAGCAATCTGAAGATAGACTTCGCGGAGGTCCAGCCGCGCAGCGGCGTGGCTCAGAGGGACCTGATCGCCGAACAGCTCGACGACAAAACGGCGGCGGTCATCATTCAGAACCCCAACTTCTTCGGCGTGGTTGACGACCTGTCCGACGTGGTGAAGATGGCGCACCAGGCCGGCGCGCTGGCGATACTCTCCTGCTATCCGATATCGCTCGGGCTGCTCAAGACGCCGGGCGAGATGGACGCTGACATCACGGTTGGCGAAGGGCAGAGCCTGGGCCTGCCGCTCTCCTTCGGCGGCCCGTACCTCGGGTTCATGGCGACGAAGAAGAAGTACCTTCGGCAGATGCCGGGACGCATCGCGGGGGCGACCACGGACGCCAAAGGCCGGCGCGGCTTCGTTCTTACGGTGCAGGCGCGCGAACAGCACATCAGGAGGGAGAAGGCGACGAGCAACATATGCACCAACGAGGCGCTCTGTGCGCTCTCCGCCTCGATCTACCTGTCGCTTCTGGGGAAATCCGGCCTGAAGGAAGTGGCGCAGCTCTGCATGGACAAGGCGGAGTACGCCAAGGAACGGCTGGACATCATCCCCGGCGTCACCGCGTACCGCGACGCGGAGACGTTCAACGAGTTCTCCTGCGAGCTTCCGGTAGACGCGGGGGAGGCGGTCGGCAAGCTCATCGAGAAAGGCTTTGCCGCCGGGTTCCCGCTCGGGCGCTACTACCCGGGCATGGAGAACCATCTCCTCGTGGCGGTGACGGAGAAGAGGACCAAGGAGGAGATCGACGCCTTCGCGGCGGCGCTGGAGGGCGTGCTGTGAAGCTCATATATGAAAAGTCTTCCCCCGGCCGGCGCGGCCACCGGTTTCCGGAAAGGGACGTACCGGCCGAGGCCACCCTTCCCAGGAAGCTGACGCGCGCCCGGGACGCGGCGCTCCCGGAGGTGTCCGAGCTGGACGTGGTGCGGCATTTCACGAAACTCTCCCAGATGAACTTCTCCGTCGACACAAACATGTATCCCCTCGGGTCCTGCACCATGAAGTACAACCCCAAGTTCCTGGAGGACGTCGCGCGGCTGGAGGGCTTCTCCGGCCTGCACCCGCTCCTGCCCCAGCTTCTGGGCGGCGGGATGCTGACGCAGGGCGCACTGGAGGTGCTTCACGAGACGGCGGGACTTCTCTCCGAGATCACCGGGATGGCTGATTTCACGATGCAGCCGCTCGCCGGCGCGCACGGGGAGCTGACCGGGGTGATGCTGATGGCCGCGTACCACCGGGACAAGGGCAACAAGAAGACGAAGATCATCATTCCGGATTCCGCGCACGGCACCAATCCGGCCAGCGCCGCCATAGCCGGCTACGACGTGGTCGCCGCGCCCACGAATAACCGGGGCGTCATGGACGTGGACGGTGTGCGGGAGCTTCTCGACGACGGTACGGCAGGGCTGATGCTCACCTGCCCGAACACGGTGGGGCTCTTCAATACGCACATAAGAGAGATCGCGGACCTGGTCCACGGGGTGGACGGGCTGATGTACTACGACGGCGCGAACCTGAATGCGATACTGGGCAAGACCAGGCCGGGCGACATCGGCTTCGACATCGTCCACCTCAATCTGCACAAGACGTTCGCGACGCCTCACGGCGGGGGCGGTCCGGGCGCCGGTCCGGTCGGCGTGGCCGAGCGGCTGGTGAAATTCATGCCGACGTCCATCGTCGTGAAGCGCAAGGACGGCACGTTCTTCCTGGAGTACGAGCGGCCGGATTCCATCGGCTACATCGCCCCCTTCTACGGAAACTTCGCGATCGTGCTCAGGGCGTACGCGTACATCCTGGCGCTGGGCGGCGAGGGGCTGGTCGAGGTGGCCGAGAACGCGGTGCTCAACGCCAACTACCTGCTTGCCCGGCTGAAGGACCACTTCGACGTGCCGTACGACCGGACCTGCATGCACGAGTTCGTCGTCTCACCTTCGAATGCGAGGAAGGGCGCGGCGCTCGACATCGCCAAGGCGCTGATAGACCGCGGCATACACCCGCCGACGGTGTACTTCCCGCTCACCGTGCCCGAGGCGATGATGGTGGAGCCGACGGAGACGGAGAACAGGGACACGCTCGACACGTTCGCCGACACGATGGTAGAGCTGGCAGGGCTGGGCCCGGACTCGTTTCACGACCTGCCCGCCACCACGCCGGTCGGCCGCCTCGACGAGGTCGCCGCCGCCCGCAACCTCGACGTCTGCTACCCGCAGTGACGCTCGTCGAATTCCACAGCTCCGATCCCGCGTTCCACCTGGCCTGCGATGAAGTCCTTCTCGAGCAGGCGGAGGCGGGCGAGCGCGGCGAGACGTTCCGGTTCTGCGAAATAGAAGACCCGGTCGTCGTGCTCGGGATCGGCGGGGAGTGGGAGAGGGAGGTCCGCCGGGACCGGTGCCGGGAGGACGGGGTGCCGGTTTTCCGGCGGGCGTCGGGCGGTGGCACCGTCGTGCTCGCCCGGGGATGCCTGGACTACGGACTGGTGCTCGATACGAAGCGGGACCGGGCCTTGACGGGTATACGCGAGTCCTACGGGTGGATACTGTCGCGCATCGCGGGTGCCCTTTCGAAGCGGGGCGTCGAGGCGGTCCACGCCGGCCTCTCGGACCTGGCCTGGAATAACCGAAAAATCGGCGGGAGCGCGCAGAGGCGTAAGCGACGATACATACTCCATCACGGGACGTTTCTCTACGATTTCGACGTGTCCCTCCTTTCCCGGTACCTCCGGGAGCCGCCGGAAGCGCCGGAATACCGGGCAGGGCGGGAACACGAGGACTTCGTGACGAACATTCCGGTCTCCAGCGGCGATGTGCGAGAGGCGGTTATGGAAGCGTTCGGCGTTATGGGGGCTCCTCTGGACGTCACGCCCGGGATCGCGGATGCGGCGGAGGTGCTCGCGAAAGAGAAGTACCACAGTGACGAGTGGATATTCCGGCTGTAATCAGGCCGCTCTTTCTCTTACAATGGGCGAAATAATTCCGTTCATGTGGGGAGAATGAGCAATGGGTAAGTCCGCGAAGAAAAGACCCGGACCGCAGTCAGCAAGACCGAGGCCGCAGGCAAAGCGTGCAAAGAAGGAAGAGGAGGAGGCCGAAGAAGAACAGCCGCGACGCGCCGGCTTCTTCCGTCGCTTTCTCGGCGTAGTGATCCTGGCCGTTCTGGCGGCCGGCGGCGCGTTCACCTGGGCGTTCCACAAGGAGCACGGGGAGTGGCCCTGGGACAATCCGGAGAAGGCGAAATCGTTCCTGTCCATCAAGAAGGACGACGCGGAGGGTTTCTTCCGCGACCGGGGAGAAGACGCCGGACACCTGCTGGCGGAAGGGAAGAAGGGAGCGACCGCGCTCTACGATAGGCTGTCGCAGGAAAAGGAAGACATGGAGGAGTGGTTCTCCAGGCAGAAGATCGACCTGCCGAGCAAGCAGGACCTGAAGGACATGGCGTCGCGCTATCTGGGGCCGTCGGGCGAGGGAGAGGAGCCGTCCGGCGAGGAGGCGATGCCGGTCACCGCGTCTCCCCTCCCGGAGTTGCCGGTGCCCGCCCCGAAGCCGGAGGAGAAGCCGGCTCCCAAGCCCATCCTGAAGCCGGAGCCCGTGGCGAAGCCGGAGCCAGCGGCCGTGGCACAATCGGACCCCGCGCCCGCGCCGAAACCCAAGCCGGTGCCCTCCCCCAAGCCATATGAGAAACCGCCCCCGAGACCGGTCGAGAAGAAACCGGAGACCGGAACGGTGGTCGCGATGGCGGAGGTGGAGAAGCCCGCGCCGAAGCCGGTAGTGAAGCCCCGGTCGAAGCCCGCACCGAAGCGGATGCCCGCGCCGGCGAATACCCCCGAGGCAAAGGGCCGGGACCTCCTGAAGGAGGGCGTGAAACACTGGAAGGTATCCACCATCGCCCTCCAGAACGGGAATCGGGCCAAGGAGCAGAGGGAGCTCAAAGAGTCAAAGAAGTACTTCGACCAGGCGCTGAAGGAACTCGCCGCGGCGTCGGAGAAGGACCCGGGAAACCACAAGCTCCAGGACCTGCTTGTGGACTGCAACCGGTTCCGGTACGACTGCCTGAAGCGCACCATCGTCAGCCTGCGGTAGCGTAGAAGCTGAAATGGCTTCTAGATAACGATAGCGCCCAGGCGCGTCAGCGCGTCGCGCACGCGCGCCGCCTCGACCTCCCGGATGCCGGTGTCTCCGTCCAGCGCCGCCCACGCCGCTGCGCCCGCGGCCTCGCCGGTCTGATTGCAGTTTACCATCACCCGGGCAGCGCCGAACGCGCCCCGATCGGCGTCGAGCGCCCGGCCCGCCGCGATGAGATTCCCCGGGCCCTCTCGGGGCACCAGACACCTCAGCGGGATCTGATAGAAGTCGGTCGACCCTTCCGACTCGGCACGCCAGCGGCTCTCCTCCGGCGGCCGGCCGGGCGCGGCGTAGACCTCCCGGCCGTCCAGGTAGCGGAACGTCAGACCCGGCCGACCGCTGTGATGGACGTCGACCCGGTACGTGCCGTTGGCGATCGCGTCGTCAAACCGCGTTCCGTTCAGTACCTCCGTTTCCGTCAGCGTGTGCATGCACTCCACGTGGCGGGTCTCCCGGATGCCGATCCGGGCCGGCAGGGCGGCCAGCGCGACCTCTTCGCCTCCGGGGAAGTGACGGCGCAGCACGTCGCAGATCGCGCGCGCCTGCCGCCGGCCCTCGATCTCCGCCGCGGTCAGCTCGTCCGCGTCGGCACAGTTCGCGCCGGACACGCGGGTGCCGGCGACCATTCTCATATCCGGCAGGCCGGGGATCGGGGCGTGCCACAGGAACCCGGGAGGGATCGCCTCCGGGAACGCCGGGTCGCACACCGCGGCTCCCAGGTCGAACCCCTTCACGCGCGCGCTCACCGCCTGCACCCCGCGCACGATCGCGGCGCAGGTCGGCGGCTGGAGATCATCCGGGATTCGTGTGCCCGCGCCCGCCCGCGCCGCCGCGTCGGCGTCTCCGGTAGCGTCCACGAACATCGCGGCGCGAATCGCCCGCCGTCCCGTCTTGTCTTCGATGATTGCCGCCGTCATCCGGTCCCCCTCCACGACCGGAGCCGCGAAGTGGGCGTGGAGGAACGGGCGCACGTCTCCCTCCTTCACCAGCTCGTCCAGCTCGATTGCGAGTTCGGCGCTGTTGAACGCGTACTGCCAGGCAAGCTCGTTGCCGCGGTCTGTCACCGCGTGCCGCCGTTTCAATCGATCCATTGTTTCCACGGTCATGCCGGCGATGATCTGTCTCCTTCCCTCCAGGTCGAACGTGGAATGCCAGCAGTTGACGAGGGACGATGTGGCCGTCCCGCCGAAGCAGCCGTGCCGTTCGACCACGGCCGCGCGGGCCCCGAGCCGTGCCGCGGTAATCGCCGCGAACACGCCGGTACAGCTTCCGCCTATCACGCAGACGTCGCATTCATGGACGACCGGCACATCCCGCGCCTCTTCCCGAACGGCATTCATGTATCACTCTCCTTTCAGAAACCTTCGAGGGCTCATTCCCATCACCTTCCGGAACTGGCGCGAGAAGTAGTTGCTGTCCGAGAAGCCGACGCGGAAGGCGGCTTCCGTGACGTTCGCGCCCTCGTTTCTCATTATATCCATCGCCCGGCGAATGCGCACGTGTATCAGGTACGCGATGGGAGTAACGCCGAGAGCCCGCCTGAACGTTCGGAGAAGGCTGCTCTCGGACATGTGTGCGATGCGCACCAGATCCGCTGTCGATATCTTCTCCGCGCAGTGCCGCTCCATATAGCTCAGCGTCTCCGCGATGCGAAGCAGGGAACGCGGCTCGGCCTGTTTCATCTCCGAATAGCAGCGGGCCAGGTACACGATGAGCTGGGTGAAGATGCCCGTGGACGCGTACCGGTAGCCGGGCTGTCGGCCGTCCAGCTCCTTTTCGAGCTTTCGGATCAGCTCCTCCACGTGCTCCACCCCGTCCATCGAGAGCCGCAGCCGGCTCTGGAAGCGGTGCCGGCGGCGCAGTTCCGGTTCCAGAGAAAACAGTGCGTGGTATCCCGGAAGCCGCGCGATGTCCCAGGACGGAAGGCCGAGCCGATTCGGCTCGAACATGATGTTCACCAGCTGGAGATCGTCAACGTCCTCGTATCCGTGCCTGGCGTCTCCCTGCACGACGAAAACGTCTCCGCAGGCGATCGGATACCGATCCTGCAGGGCGACGTGCATACCCCTTCCGGCGAGGATCACCACCAGCTCCGCGAAGTCGTGGGCGTGCGCCGCGGAGGGACCGTGGTCCTTTGCCCTGACGAGAGCCAGGGGCATGTTGGTTCCGGGAAAGATGTCCTTCGCGTAGAAAAACGACGGTCCGCTCTGTTTCGGCATGACGGTATTGTGCTTGTATTCGGCGGGATAGTCAAGGCGGTGGTATATCAATGCCCGTATAATTCGTGTAGCATTCATTGTGCTTTGGTGATTTCAAGGAACAGGGAGGTGTTGGTATGGCCGGTATAGTGCTTGGGAGGGATGAGTTTAGGGATAAGGTCCGCGGCTGCTGGATGGGCAAGAACATAGGCGGCACGCTCGGCGGCCACTGGGAGGGCAAGCGGCACACCCACCTGCTGACGTTCTACGATCCGATGCCGGAGAAGTCCGCCCCGAACGACGACCTGGACCTTCAGCTGGTGTGGCTGAAGATGCTTGAGGAGGAGGGTATCGATCCGTCGGTCAGGACGTTCGCGGATTACTGGAGCAGATACGCCTGCCGGTACCCGTGGAACGAGTACGGCTTCTTCATGCGCAACTTCACGCGCGGCCTGGTGCCTCCCGTCGCGGGGTGCTTCGAGAACTACTACGTGGACGAGATGGGCTCGCCGATACGGAGCGAGGTATGGGCGTGCCTTCACCCGGCGGACCCGCAGGCGGCGGCACGGATGTCCTGGAAGGATTCCGCGGTGGATCACGCGGGCGGCGAAGGGATGCACGGGGAGATGTTCTGGGCCGCGGTGGAATCGGCCGCGTTCGTCGAGAAGGACCCGCTGACGCTGATACGCATCGGGCTCGACATGATCCCGCTCTCCAGCCACCTCGCCCGCTCGGTTCGAGAGGCGGTGTGGTGCTGGGAGAACAGGAAGACGTGGGGCGAGGCGCGCGAGCGCGTCGCGACCCGCTTCGCGGGTATCCAGCCGTGCAACGCGATACCGAACGCCGGCTTCATTATTATCGGCTGGCTGTACGGGGAGAACTTCGGGGACCGGATGTGCAAGGCGGTGAACTGCGGCTACGACACCGACTGCACCGGAGCGACGCTGGGGTCGCTCCTGGGCATCCTGGAAGGGATGTCAGAGATCCCGCAGAAGTGGGTCGCGCCCATCGGCGACGAGATCGTCCTGCACAAGTTCACCGGCGACTGCGGCGCGCCGAAGACGATAGAAGAGCTGACGAACCGGACGATCGTGCTGGCGGAGAAGGCGATCGAGGGCAAGGACGGCTTCTCGTTCGGCGACGCCACCGTGCTTCCGGCGGATATCCGCACCCGGCTGTCACGGGTGGATCTGGCGCGGCAGGCGCTCGCGCAGGACATCCATTCCGGCGTCGAGACGACCGGCGGGAAAGAGATCGCCCTCCACTACGGCGGCGAGCCGGTGCTCCGTCCGGGCATAGGCCGCGAGATTTTCGTGACGGTGGACGGGTCTCCTGCCGACGACGCGGAGCTCTCCGCGCCTGACGGCTGGAAATGCGAGGCGCTCGGCGGCGGGCGGTTTCTGATATCGTCCGACGGACCGGTGGCGGACCAGAACACACTCACCGTGAAGCTGGGCGGCGGTTCGGCCGAATTCGGCATGCTCGGCCCGGGCGAGGCGAAGGGATTCCCCGCGGGCGACAACGTGAAGATGTGCGGGCAGTGCCGGGCGCGGATCGAAGCCTGTATGTGCGAGGCGTAGGGCCGTTCGCGTCAGTCGCGTTTCTTTCTCGGACGGCTCCGGGCTGGGAGGGATATGGTGAACTTCCTCTCGGCTTCCGTCCCGGCGACGTATTCCTCGGGCGTGGCGTGCTTGTCGTCGGTGAAATCACGCTTGTGGCGACGCCGTCCGTGGATGTTGGTGCTCGGTGTCACCAGATCCTTTGCCACCCGGTGCATTGCCGCGTCGATACGATCCCGGTGCACGGTGAAGTGCGCATAGTCGCATGGGTACGACGCGGTGCCTGACGGGCAGACATGCATGATGCCGTCAACCTCGGCTGCGGCGGTGAGATGCAGGTGGCCGCAGAGGACGGCGATAACCGTCTCCCTTTCTTTCCGGATGATGTCCCACGTTCCGGTCCCGAGCATCTTATAGGTACTGAAGCCGAAGCTCTTTTTCAGGATGGGTTCTTCTCGCAGAGAGACCATGGGTATGTGGCATGCGACGATCTTCGGCATGTCCGGATGTGTGTGCAGCACATCCGCCAGCCACGCGTTGCGCTGTTTCGAGACCTTGTTTCCCTGGCCCTTCGCGCCGGAATTGTTGACACAGATGAACAGGATGCCTTTGTGGGTGAAGTGGTAGTTGACGCGATTCGCGCCGAATACCTTTTCGTACGGTCCCTGGAATCGGGGATCGCCTTCCCGCTGGATGACTTCGTGGTTGCCGACTAAGGTGTAGTAGGGGCACCGGAGCTCGGACAGCATCTTCTTGGCCAGTGCACACTCGGGGAGAAGCGACTCGAGGGTCTCTCCGTGGATGATATCTCCGGGGAGAATGACGAAGTCGGGCAGCTTGAATTTCCTCTCGGCATTGATCGTTTCTATCACGTGCCGTGCCTTCTCGTTGGCCTTTTCGTACGCCGGAGGCGTGCCGTCCGGCATGTCGATATGCAGGTCGTTGATCTGCACGAATGAGAACAGGGCGCCGTTCTTCCTGTCGGCGCCCGGAATGACATTGGCGCCTCGTGCCAGGCGAATGATCGAGCTGCCGGTCAGCGCGAGAAGCGCGCTCTTGAGGAAGGACCTCCGGTCAATGCTCTCCCGGGCCGGCCGCCGTGTCACCGGCGACCCTTTCTCAGAAGCCGCTTGAGCGGAACGCGTATCATCTTGGTCCTGGCCAGGCCGTTGTTGCGGCGCCGGTCGCCGGCGGCGTAGGCCAGGAGCACGTGATCGTCCACGAATTCGATGGCGGTATAGCAGAACCATCCGTGGGGGCTGTTCTCCAGTGTCGTGATTCCCTCCCAGGACGCGGCCCCGTCTCGCGAGACCGCCGCCGTGAGCGGAGTGCGCTTTCCCTTCAGGTTCGCCGGGATGCCGTCGTGGTCATTCCAGACAAGCAGAAGGTGTCCGGTGGCGGGGATACGCTCGATGGAAGCCGGGGACCGGGGAGAAACGATCTTCGACGGTTGCAGGCGGGACCAGTTATCACCTCCGTCCTTCGAATAGGATACGTACTGACAGCCGCTCTCAGTGCGGCAGAACATCATCAGCCGTTCGTCCTTCAGCGCGACGACACCGGGCTCCTGGACCATCACCTGCGTTCCCTTCTCCGGGCGGCCGTCCAGCGTCGAGGCGCTGCGCCGCCATGTGGTCCCGCCGTCGTCGGAGAGGTAGCACATGACGATACCGTAAGGGGTCCACTTCTTCCACTCGGGGGCATTATGCCGGGCGACGGGGACTATCAGGCGGCCCGACTCGAGCTGCACCACCCGGTCGTTGTTCAGCACGTAGTACCCCCGGGCGGCATCGGGAATGATGGTCGTGGGGGAGCTCCAGGTTGCGGTTTCGTCCGTGGAGATGCGCATCATCGGACGGCAATCCTTCAGCGAGTCCTTCTTCATATAGAAGAGCGCGATCCGGCCGTCCCGCAGGCGGAGCAGGGAGGAGGACATGACGTTGCATTTCCCCTCGTTGGGAAGCACCACCGTGTCTTTCTCGGTCCAGGATTTCCCTCCGTCCGTCGAGAGGCGTCCGGCCAGATGCGCGGCGGCGTGATCGCCGTCGCCGCCGGTATAGTGCGTGTAGACGAACAGCAGCCGTCCGTCGCGCAGGCGAACGAACGACCCCTCGCTGTTTCTCTGGTTTCCCTTGCCCGGAGGGAGATCGAGTACGGTTGTCCATCCGCCCTCGTCGGCGGCGGCCGTGAAACTCAGCAGGAAGAGGGCGAAGATCGTCGTCAGGATTCTCGGCATTCTCATTTCCTCTCATTCGCCATAGGCCCGCGCTTCCGGAACTCCCGCGGGCTTTCTCTCGTCATGCGCTTGAAGAAACGGGAGAACGTAAACAGATCCGGAAACCCCATTGTATCCGCGATCCTCGATGAGTTGCAGTCCGAATAACGGAGCAGCGCCTCCGCCGCCTCGGCTCGGTGCTCGTCTATGTACCGCTTGAGGGTTATCCCGACCCGCGCGGGGGGGGCTGTCAAGGGGCGGCCGCAGGAATCCCGCGGGGTCAGGAAGACCCTAAGTCAAGGCGATATAAAGGATTCCGGATCTCCCGGAAGTCTCTATCGGGAAGTGTGTCACATTCCAGGGGATTCTTTCCATATACTAGTGGTGAGGGAACAATTTCCTATGGACACGAATATCGAGTTCGAGCAGATTCTGAGAAGGACTCAGCTCCAGATCCGTGCGTTCATACGCAGCTGCGGCGTTCCCGTTCAGGACGTCGATGACCTCGCGCAGGAGGTCTATTACGAATACTACAGCAGAAGTCAGAAGAGGCCGCCCCACGTCGAGCCTCTCAGGTGGCTGAAGGGCATCGCGCGGAGAATGTGTCTGAACTACTTCAAGCGCAGCAGCCTGAGGGAGTCCAAGATGCGGCAGGCCATAGCGGACATAGTGTCCGAGAACGCACAATCCCGCTGGGAAGAGATGCAGGCGCGAGAAGACGTCTTCGAAGCCCTCAGGCTCTGTCTCGAGAAGCTCTCCAGGAAGAACAGAAAGATGATCACCCTCCGCTACGAGGGCGACCTTGTTTCCGAAGAGATAGGCAAGACGGTAAGCATGACGGCGGCGTCGGTGAGGAAGGTGCTCCAGCGGCTGAGGGGGGCGCTCAAGGACTGCGTAACGGAGGCTCTGAGTGAAGATGGAACCCAGGCTTCAGTCTCTTGCTGAGAGATTCGTCGACGACCCCGAGGGTCTGAACGAAGAGGAGCTCGGCTTCCTCCTGCGGCATCTCCGGGAGAATCCCGCGCTCGCCGCGGAACTGGGTGACGAGCTGATCTCCGACCAGCTGCTTTCGAGCGCTCTTCATCCGTACCGTCAGAATTTCCCCGAGCAGGTGATCCAGCGCATTGAAGACCGTGAGAGCCGCACCGACTTCAACTCGCGCGTCCTCTCTGCCCTGAAGGAAAGCCCTGCCGAGGCGGCGGCACTGCGGAGAGCCGCGTTGCACGACGAGCCCGCAAAGCCGGGAAATGGAAACAGGCTTCGCGCCGTCAGAGAGCCCGGGCTGTGGGCGTACCGGAAGCGGCAGAAGCGTTTCCGGATCCTGTCCCTTTCGCTGGCGGCGTGCGCTCTGATGATCGCCTGCTTTCTGGTCTACGACGCACATTTCCGGCGCACGTCCGACGGGCAATTCGTCGCCGAGATCGTCGGGGCAGAGTCCGGCATTTTCATAGAGCACGACGGCGAAGGAATTCCGTGCGCTGCAGGCAGGGGTCTGTGCGAGGGGGACGTGATACGGGTGGGGGAGGGGCAGCACGCCAGCTTCAGCTACACGGGATACGATGCCCGGGTGGACCTCGGGGAGAAGACGGGACTGGAGATCGGTTCCGTGGCCGGAGAAAAGCGGCTCTGCCTGCTCTACGGGCGGATGGAGATGGCGGTGATGCCCCAGCCGGCGGGACAGCGGTTCATTATCGAAACTCCGCACGCCGTGGCGATGATCAAGGGAACCATGCTTGCTCTCCAGATCGAGCGGGATTTCACCCGGCTGGATGTGACGGAAGGCGTGGTGGCCTTCAGAAGCAGGGACGAGGACGCTTTCACTGACGTGCCGGCGGGTCGGTATGCGGTGGGGCGCATCGGACATCGGCTCGTGCTGGGTGTGATCGGGGTCCAGCCGGAGCCCGAGAGGCCCCCGGTGCCGGGACTGGCGGCTCACTGGACCTTCGATGCAGGCACAGGGATATCGGTCCCCGACGCCTCCGGAAACGGCAATAGCGGGACGATACACGGGGCTTCGGAGGGAGCCGGCAGGCTCGACGGGGGTCTGCATATCACCGGTGAGTGCTCCATGAAGGTGAAAGACCATCCCAGCCTGAATCCGGTCTCGGAGATTTCCATCTGCTTCCGGATGAAGGCGCCTGCCGGCACGAATTACGGGATGATGGTATCGAAGAGCTACAACCACCAGTATGCGGTTATGTGGTACGCCGGCACGAGACGCATCAGGTTCGACCTGTGGCCGTGGTTCTCCTACGCGGCGCCGTACGGCCAGTTCTTCGGGGACATCCAGCTGTCCTCCGACGAATGGCACCACGTCGCCTGCACGTTCGACGGACACAGGGCCAGAATATACGTTGATGGGGCGCCGGACCGGGAGAGTCCGGAGGTCAGCGGAGCGCTCACCGTGACCTCCCACCCGCTCTGCGTGGGAATGAATCCTGACGGGAACTACCGCTTCAGCGGCGCGCTCGACGAGATCAGGATCTATGACCGGGCTCTCAGTCCGGAAGAGATCGAGGAACTCGCGCGGCCTTCCGCGCGCGATGATGGGGATGAGAAACAGTGATGGAGGGATCGTGAGTATCCGGATATGGAGTGGGGCAATACTATTAGCAAATATTGTTGAACTTATAGTGATTTGAGGGTTCGGGCAACGGGCGGAAGAAAGGAGACGGGTCTATGGGCAGCATGAAGAAGATAGTGT